>JBBRWW010000013.1:0-33238 GCA_038248955.1 Lysobacterales bacterium | reverse complement strand
TTCTTGGGGGGTGGGGTTCGTTTTGGGGTGTTTTTGTGGTGGGGGTTTGGTGTTTTTGTGGGGGTGGGGGGGGGGCTCACCGCAAACCTACGGGGGGTTTTTTTTTTCTGCGGGATAGCTTCCGAATGGACAAAACAAAAACGCCGCAGCCCGGAGGCTGCGGCGTTCGCTATTGCAGCAGGCGCGCCCGAGGAGCGCGCGATGCCTCAGTAGCGGTAGTGCTCCGGCTTGTACGGACCGTCGGCATCGACGCCGAGGTAGGCGGCCTGGTCGGCGGTGAGGCGGGTCAGCTTCACGCCGATCTTTTCCAGATGCAGGCGCGCGACTTCCTCGTCGAGCTTCTTGGGCAGGCGATACACGGTCTTCTCGTACGTGTCCTTGTTGGCCCACAGGTCGAGCTGAGCCAGGGTCTGGTTCGAGAACGAGTTCGACATGACGAAGCTCGGATGGCCGGTGGCGCAGCCGAGGTTGACGAGGCGGCCTTCGGCCAGCAGGAACATCTCACGACCGTTCGGCAGAACGTACTTGTCGACCTGCGGCTTGATGTTGATCTTCTTGACGCCGGGCAGCGTGTTCAGCGCGTCGACCTGGATCTCGTTGTCGAAGTGGCCGATGTTGCAGACGATGGCCTGGTCCTTCATGGACTGCATGTGCTCGACCGTGATCACGTCCTTGTTGCCGGTCGTGGTCACGTAGATGTCGGCATAGCCGAGCGAGGCTTCCAGCGTGTCGACCTGGAAGCCTTCCATCGCGGCCTGCAGCGCGTTGATCGGATCGATTTCGGTCACGATCACGCGACAGCCGTAGGCGCGCAGCGAATGGGCCGAGCCCTTGCCCACATCGCCGTAGCCGGCGACGAGAGCGACCTTGCCGGCGAGCATCACGTCCATCGCGCGCTTGAGGCCGTCGGCAAGCGATTCGCGGCAGCCGTACAGGTTGTCGAACTTCGACTTGGTGACCGAGTCGTTGACGTTGATGGCCGGAACCAGCAGCTTGCCGGCTTCCACCATCTGATACAGGCGGTGCACGCCGGTGGTGGTCTCTTCGGAGACGCCGCGCCAGTCCTTGACGATCGCGGTCCAGAAGCCGGCCGGGCGCTCCTTGGCGACGCGCTTGAGCAGGTTCTTGATGACCTGTTCCTCGTGCGAGGCCGAGGCCGTGTTGACCCAGTCCGAACCCTGTTCGAGCTCATAGCCCTTGTGGAGCAGCAGGGTCACGTCGCCGCCGTCGTCGACGACGAGTTCCGGGCCCTTGCCGTTCGGGTGGATCACGCAGTCCAGCGTGCAGTCCCAATACTCTTCCAGCGACTCGCCCTTCCAGGCGAATACCGGCACGCCGGTCGCGGCGATCGCGGCAGCGGCATGGTCTTGCGTCGAGAAAATGTTGCAGGAGGCCCAGCGCACCGAGGCGCCGAGGTCGGCCAGGGTCTCAATCAGGACCGCGGTCTGGATGGTCATGTGCAGCGAGCCGGTCACGCGCACGCCCTTGAGCGGCTTGGCGGCGGCGTACTTCTTGCGGATCGACATCAGGCCCGGCATCTCGTGCTCGGCGATCTCGATTTCCTTGCGGCCCCAGTCGGCCAGGGACATGTCGGCGACTTTGTAGTCGTGCTGCGGCTTTACGACGGCATTCATGGGTGAACTCCAGTGCTTGGGCGGGCGCGGTGTCGGAATGAAACCCGATTCCGCCGAGCCTGATTCCTTGTCGCGATGACCGGCGACCGGACTTGCAGCGCCCCTCGGCGGCGAGGAGGGCGGGGATTATATCGCCGATTCCGGATGAAGCGATATATGGGCTGGCCGGTGCGGCCATGGCGATGGCGGCTAGCCGGCAAGCCGCCACTACAGCGACTCGACGGCGCCATGCTTGCCGGCAATACTCGCGCCCATGAATCCAACGGCCTCGCTGTTCCTGATCATCGTAGCGGCAGCCAGTGCAGCGCCCTCATCGTCGCAGCTCATGCTCACCGGCGAGACCTTCCATGGCGACGAAGTACCGGGCCGCAACGGCGAAGTCTGGCTCGCGCTCGTCGTCGACAACGGCAAGGCGACGCTGCAATTCACGACGCTGAAGATCGAGGCGGTCAACGATCCCATCGGCGACGGACCTGACGACAAGACCGGGCGCAGCGTGGCGGCGCCGGGCATCGAGCCGCGCGTGCTGCTGCGGAACATCGCGGGCCTGCGCACCGGCGAAGTTGCCGTGGCCGTGGCCGAAGTGCAACCGCTGAGCGTAGCGACGCCGTTGCCGATCGCGTTCGGCGGCAAGACGCTGAATCTCGCAGTGCGCTGCAGCGGCACGGGCGACGCACTCGCGTGCAACGTGGTCCTCGGCGACGGCGTGACGGAGCAGGTGTTGTTCGACACTTACGCCGCTCGTGGCGAGAACGGTGCGATCGAACTGGGCGATGCGATACCGTCCGTGCTGTTCGCCGGCGACCTCGATCGCGACGGCCGCGTCGACCTGCTGATCGACACCACGGACCACTACAACCTGAGCCGGCCGACCCTGTTTCTCTCGGGTGCGGCAAAGAAAGGTCAGCATGTCGCGGAAGTCGCGCAGCAGTCGATTACCGGGTGCTGAAGGCGTAACCAGCAGCCAGAAGTTTTAGCCCTCGCCTTCAAGGGGGTGAAGGACGATGGCTCAGAACCGCAGGTCCTCAGCGTCCTGAACGCCCAATGGGCCGGAGGGTTGGGTGGGGATGGGGTTGCTATGGCTTCGCGCCGAGCAGTAAACATCGGCGTTGCGGTTCGCACTTTGTGTTGCGCACGCCGACGCATCTTGCGCACGCAAGGATCAGCGGTATTTCCAGCGCGGTACTGCGCGAGATGGCGTGACCGCCACCTCGGCGATCACGTCAGTGCCGGATCGGCCAATTCGCCGCGCGGTGCTTCTGCGACGGCTGCGGCCGCGGTATCGGATCGAGCTTGTCGACGAGCAGGCGGATATCGGCAGGCACGAACTGGCCGTCGCCTTCGACATCGAGGAACGCTTCCGCCCCGGCGCTGATGCTGTCGTAGTCGAGATACAGCTCCTCGCCCTGGCGCGGTGTGCGCTGCTTGCTGCAGACCGACAGCGGCACGCGCAAGCAGGCCTTGGTCTGTACGCCGAAGGCCTGGCCCGGACGCAGCCTGCGCAGCATCGCGCCTTCGACTTTCACCAGCGCGTGCTGCTCGCTCACCCCGGTGCATCGACCCACAGCGATGTCATAACTCAAGAGACTCTCCTTGCGGTCACGGTAGCCGGACCAGTGAATTGACCGCGCCGACGAGATGCCGCGTGAGCAGCCCGCGCAGGCGCACTTCGACTTCGGCGATATTCTGCAGGTTGGGCGGAGCCGACAACGAATAGATGTATCCGTCGGCGTTGTAGCGCTGTGCGCGGCTGACCTCGACCTGTGGACTCGCACTGGCGAGGGACCATATCTGTCGCAGCAATGCCGGACCTACACTCGCGCCGGGCGCCAATCGAAACTGAAAATGTACAACGTTTGCCATGTTTATCCTGGGCCTGGCGCGGGCCGGTGCGGACAGGGAACAGCGCCATCCGCCGCGGAGGCTTGCCCGGCGCTCTCGACGAAACGAGCGCGCGGGCGAGTAGCGGCGGCATCGACGCTCAACGTCGGATGCGGCAACGTCGCGAAGCGTCGATCGGAGTCGGTCCTGGACCGGAGTGAGCGAGACGGGACAGCGGATCGCCGGGAAACACGGCGCGGCGGTGAGCTTCGACGAAGCTTCCTGGCACTATGCGCGCCGAAACGTTACGGAATCGTTATTTGGGCCCGTCCGATCGGCCGGAAGACGGGTGCGCAGGCGTGTCGGCTCCGCGCCACGTTGCCGAACCTGCGGAACTTCGCCTCGAACGTTCCGGTCCGCGACGTTATCCCATCCGGCTGCGTCCGGCGTCCGTTTTCTCCAGGAGTGATTCGATGCCCAGCCCTTCCGTCACGGTCCGCCTTGCCGCTGCCGCGTTCGCCTGCCTGTCCTTCACCGCGTTCGCCGCACCGCAGATCGTGCCATCCGAGCCGATCGCGCTCGAACGCCTGCATCTGCGCCTCACGGTCGACGACTGTGTGTTCGACAAAGACACGGTCGCCGTCGAACTGCGCGAGCGGACCCTTCGCGTCCATCACCGGACCCGGCAGTGCCTCATCCCTGGCGCGCCCGAAGTCGTCGACATCCTGCTGGGCGCGTTGCCCGCAGGCGACTACCAGGCGGAACTCGTCGAGGACACTTCAGGCGCGACCAGCGAACGCATCGCGTTCCGGGTAAACGAGATTGCCCGCACCCTGCAATTCCCGGCGACTCCGACGCCGCTCGCCGATTATGCGGGGCTCTGGGGTTCACCGACGGAACCGGGCTGGGGATTGAGCCTGCACCAGGGCGTGTTCTCCAGGCTGTTCGGCGCGCTGCTCGTCTTCGATCGCGTGAACCAGCCGCAGTGGTACACGCTGCAGGCCGGCCGCTGGATCACCGCGACGCGCTGGAGCGGTTCGCTGGTCCGCAGCGAAGGCTCGCCGTGGTCTTCCGCGGTCTACGCGCCGGACGCGACGCACTATCTTGTCGTCGGCAGCGCGAGTCTCGATTTCCGCATGGCGCCCGGGCAGGAAGACAAGGCGACGCTGAGCTATACGATCGACGGCCAGGCGGTCACGAAGACGATCGTGCGTGCGCCGCTGCGGTAGACATTGCCCCGCAATCTCAATCCGACGCGGCGGCCGGCAACGCCTCGCTGAAATACACCGTGTGACCCTGGTCGTCGTGGATGATGAATGCCCGCGTCTGCCAGGGCGTGTCGTGCACGTCCTCGACGAACGGCACGCCGTTGTCCTTCAGCGCCTGCGCCGTCGCGGCGACGAATCCCAGCCGCTCCGTATAGAAGCGCACCGAGGCGGCGAGATCCGTGGTGCGCAGCTGAGCGATGACTCCCGAGATTGGCATCGTTGTTCTCCGTCCAGAGTTGCCGCGCAAGCGCGCCGCGCGCGTACGGTTCTACGACGCGCCATCCGCCGCTGCAAACCATTCGTCCGTGCTGCGGTGCCGGTGCAGTCCGACGGTTTCGAACTCGTCGATCGCCGGCGGCACCGTGCGCACGCCGAGCAAGGCGAGCGCGTTGTTGATCGGTCCGAGCTCCGCCGCCTGCGGCCCGAACACCACGTCGCCGTCGCGGAACACCGCTGCGCCCTGCGTGCCCATGCCGCCGAAATATTCCGTCTCGAAATACAACAGGGTCGCGCGCTGAGATCCCGCCTTCAGCACCGCCATCAGCGGCGGCGACAGCGTGTTGAAGCCGGCCACGAAATCCTCCGGCGGCTCCGGCAGCAAAGTATCGAGCACATCCTCGTCCAGCGGCAGCAGCCCCAGCACCTCGGTCAGCGCGATCGGTGCGGGCAATTGATGCAACGCCGCAAACGCCTGCAAGGCGCCGCGGCGCGCGATGAGACCGGTGACGAAATGGGCCATGGCGAGTCCCTGAAGCCGTTGTCGATGGTATCGGCGACCGGAAACGGCAAGATCAGGGGCCGCCGCGGCATCGCGGAGGCGACATTGCACTTCGCACCGGTGCCGACGCGTAGCAAGATGAGCACGCAAGAACCAAGCCAGAGAACGCGCCCATGCAGTTTGTGCTCATCGATTTCGAAAACGTCCAACCCGCCAACCTCGACGGCCTGAAGAACGGCCTGCACCACATCCGCGTCTTCGTCGGCGAAAGCCAGTCGAAGATCTCGCTCGGCACCGCCAAGGCCTTGCAGAGCTTCGGCAGCGACGCGGACTACATCCAGATCACGGGCAGCGGCTCCAACGCGCTGGATTTCCACCTCGCGTTCTACCTCGGTCGCCTGTCGCTGCAGCATCCGCAGGCCAGCTTCGTCATCGTCTCGAAAGACACCGGCTTCGATCCGCTCGTCAAGCATCTCAACCGGCTGGGCACCGCGTGCCGTCGCGTGGCGTCCATCGCCACTGCCGTCGGTGCAACGCCGAAAACTGCGCCGACGATCGCGACAACCCATTCGCCACCGAAAGCGGTCCAGGCCGACACGACGATCGATGCGGCGGCGCATCCCGCGGCGATTCACGTAACACAAGAAACCGCCGCGGCGCAGAAATCGGCGACCACTGCAGCGCCAGGTGCGCAACGCTCGCCATCCGCCAATGCGCCACCGCCGCCGGCGGTCAAGCCCGCTACGCAAAAAAACACGGCACCCAAAGCCACGGCACAGACAGCGGCGGCATCCGCGACCAAACCCGCACCGAAGCCCGCCGCGAAAGCCAAAGCCGCCGCAGCGCCATCCGACGCGATGATCAAGGCCATTCTGGATCGCCTGCACGGCATGAAAAGCGCGCGTCCGCGCACGCTGAAAACACTGACGTCCAGCATCACGTCCTGGCACAAACTCGATGAGCCGCGCTGCGCCGCCGTGCGCAAAGCGCTGGTCGACGGCGGCCACATCACGACGGACGGGAAGAAGGTCGTCTACAACCTCGGCTGACTTCAGAGCGAGCCGTCGAAGCCATTCGCGAAAATGTGGTCGCCCTCCAGCCAGTAGGTTGGGCTGAGCGCAGCGATGCCCAACATCGCGGTGGCCGGGCGTCGAAGAGCCGCTCTCAAAGCGACTCTGTTCGGTGCTTTTCGTGGCGGATGCGCCTTGATGTTGGGGTTCGCTGCGCTCACCGCCAACCTACCGCCGCCGGGTTTGAATCGTCGCGGTCTGCTGGCCTAACCCCCCAAGCCGGCTCCGCACTACCTGTTCCACAATCCCTGCAAATACGCATTCGGCCGCGACCGGTTCTGATGCAGGTGCTGCGCGACCTTACCGATGCTCAGCGACTTGAACACCTTGTCCAGAACCTTAGTCCAGAACGCTTAGGGAACCTCTGAACAAGTCGATATTTGCCTTTGATTCTCGAGCCCCCTTGAGTCAAGGGGGTGAAGAGTGATCGCTTAGAACCGCAGGTTCTGATCACTCTGAACGCCCACGGGGCCGGACCGGCCAAATGCCTGCGTAGCAGGTGTTTGGCGGGGTTGTGGAGATCTGGTGCTGAGTACAAGAGCGGTAGTTCCAGGACTTGTTCAGAACTTCCTTAGTCCAGAACGCTTAGGCAGACGGGTGCCCGCGTCCGCACTGGCCTTGATCCGGCAGCGTGATGGTATCGACCCGGCGGTCACCGCGACGCTGCAACCGTTGGCCCGTGGGTCAGCTTCCCGGCCGTGACGCAAGCCGGCCCGAGCGAAAGCCCGGGCCGGCATGGCGCATCAATCGACGATCCACAGGGAGAAATAGTCATTCTTGTCGGCAAGCGTATGGTCGGTCAGCGGCGACAGCGTGATCGTGTGCGGGCCGAATTCCAGATTGACGGCGAAGAATGCGGTGGGCAGCGTGAGGTGTTGATTGGCGTTGTTGAAATACAACGGCACGTCGCCGATGTGCACGTCGTCGAGATTGACTCTGACACCGGCGATACCGTTGGTGAACCTGCAGTAGCAGCTTCCGGAAAACGCGATGGTCACATCCCCGCTGATGGGCAGGTCGAACGGGTATTTCTGCGGCAGCGGACCATTCTGGTTCTGCGCGATGTAATAGGTCACCGTAGTGCTCCTGCGGAGGAGAACGGAAAACAAGGGCGGAGCGCCCGTTACCGGGCGGCCTCCAGCGGAAAACCGTCGGCCAACGGCTTCAGTTGCGCGGGCGTGGCCAGACTGACCGTGCGCGACGGTGGGATGGAGCCAACCGGTTGGCGCGAACGCTGCGCGGGCCGGCAAGGTTCATCAGACGATGATCCACAGGGAATAGAAATCGTTCTTGTCGGAGACGGTGTTCGCGTTCAGCGGCTGCAGCGTGATGGTGTGCGGGCCTGACGTAAGGTTGACCGCGAAGAACTGCGTCGGCAGCGACATGTGCATGCCGGTCTGGTTGAAGCACACCAGCGCTTCGCCGATGGCCGTGCCGTCGAGATAGACCTGGACGCCGGCGGTGGTGGCGGCGTTGCTCCAGCAGGTGCCGGAGAACGCGATCGTCACATCGCCGTCGATCGGCGCATTGAACGGGATTTTCAGCGGCAGCGGGCCCATCTGGTTCTGCGCAATGATGAAGGTCACGGCATATCTCCTGCGGATGGAAAACGGTAAACGGGGCGCCCGTCATCGGGCGACGCCGCCAGCCTTCCGGCCGCGGATCACCAACGCCGTGCCCCCCTGCGGCGTACAGACTAGTTCTAGCGCAAGAACGTGGCGTTCGCCCTCAGTCGTGTCCGCGCTGTCGTTTGACGGGATTCCGAACATGCTGGAGCAACACGCCTCCGTCCCACGGCACTCTACGCGTTACGGCGACTTGCATGAGTTGAAGATCCTGGCAGCGTCAGCAGTACCGGCCGTGTCGTCGGCCGGAGCGACGTCTCAGATCTCGCCGGTCTTGCCGTCGCTGAGCGCGAACATGCCGGTCGCGAGCTTCACCTGCGCGCCGCCGTCCTTTTCCTTGCCGGTGCCATGGATAGCTCTGCGTGCTTCCTCTCGCTTGGATCCAGGCTCTGCTCGCGGCGCGTGTCTACATCTGCCGGAACAGATGCAGATAGCTGCGGCTCACCGGCAATGCTTCCCTGCGGTACTTCAGATGCACGTCCGCGGTTTCGTTGTCGCCGCGCGTGACGTGGCTGATCGCGCGCAGGTTCACGACGACGGAGCGGTGCACCTGCGCGAACTGCTGCGGATCGAGTTGTGCGAGCAGTTCCTTGAGTGGCGTGCGCACGAGGGCGTCGGCGGGTTTGTAGCTGTCCTCGTGCCACGCGACGCGGGTGTATTTCTCGTCGGAACGCAGGTAGTCGATCGCGTCGACGGGAATCAGGCGCAGGGTCGGACCGACGGAGGCGCGGATCCAGCGCAGCGGTTTTCCGGGCTGCGGCGCATCGATCGGCTCGGCGGTCATCGCGACGGGCGTGGCGGGGCTGCTCGACGACAGCCCGAGCTTGCGCCGCAGGTGCACGGCGAGTTCTTCGAGCAGCGCTTCGGTATCCGGCCGCGGCTGGGCCGCACGCAATCGCTCCTGCAGCCGCGCGACGGTATCGACCAGCCGCGCCATCTCGACGGGCTTCATGAGGTAGTCGAGCGCGCCGTGCTGGAAGGCCTGCACGGCATAGTTGTCGAACGCCGTCACGAACACGAGATGCGCGCGGCGGCCAATCGTCTGCGCGGCCTCCACACCGGAAAGCCCGGGCATGTGCACGTCGAGGAAGCAGACGTCGGGCTGCAGCGCGTCGAATTTCTCGATCGCCTCGCGGCCGTTGCGCGCGAACGCGACGATCTCCAGTTCCGGCCAGGCGCTGCCCAGCAGGCGCGCGAGGGACTTGCGCAGCAGCGGTTCGTCGTCGGCGATGAGCGCGGTGGGGCGGCGGGTCATGACGTGGTCGGCCAGGCGGGGATGTCGAGGTCGGCGCAGGTGCCGTGCGGGCTGATGGCGGTCAGGGTCAGGCGTGCTTCCTCGCCGAAGGTCAGGCGCAGGCGTTCGCGCAGGCTGGACAGGCCGGTGCCGAGGCCGGCGCTGCGGCTGTGCTGCAGGCCGACGCCGGTGTCGCTGACCTGGGCGTGGCAGCGGCCGTTGCTTGCGCGCACGCTGACATCGATACGTCCGCCTTCCTCGCTGGGATCGACACCGTGCCGGACGGCATTCTCGACGAGGGCGAGCAGCGTCATCGGCGGGCAGCGCAGGCCGCGCGCGGCGGCGTCGGCGTGCACCGTGAACTGCAGCCGGTCGGGCAGGCGCATCTGCATGAGCTCGAGGTAGGCGCGTACGAGGTCGATCTCCTGGCCCAGCGTCGTGGCCGGATCGTTGATGCGCGGCACCGCGGCGCGCAGGTACGCGATCAGGCTGTTGAGCACGTCGGAGGCCTGTGGCGAGCCGGAATCGACGAGTTCGCGGATATTGGCCAGCGTGTTGAACAGGAAATGCGGTTCGACCTGGGCCTGTAGCAGCCGCAGGCGCGCGTCGACCGCCTTTCGTTCGAGTTCGCTGCGTTCGAGCTGGAACGCGAGCGCCTGGTTGCGCATGAAGCTGTCGCGCTGGCGGACCAGCGAGGTCACCGCGATCCACGGCGCAAACAGCAGTCCGGTGACCATGAGACTGATGAGGCCAGTGACGCGTCCGTTGTCTTTCCAGAACGGCGGATCGCCGTGCGGCGTGCTCGCGAGGTAGATGACGAGCACGGTCGGCGCAATGACTATGGCGACGGCGATGACCTGCAGCACCCAGCGCGCGGCCCAGCGCGGCAGGCGCCGCGGCCACTGCTCGATCAGGCCGAACGCGATCATCGCGACGAGGCCGATCTCCATCGTGCGCAGCAGCAGGCCGGCGCGGTTGGTGGTCCAGCCCGGCGAGAGCAGCGCGCCCCAGGCCAGCGACAGCGCGAGCGTCGCGAATACGCGGCGGCGGTTGAAGAGTTGTCTGAGGCCGCGGGCGGGGGGCTGGGGCGCTGGGGGCATGCGGCAACGATACTCGGGAAGTGAGGTAGCTGTAGCACCCAACCCTCCCCTTCAAGGGGATGAAAGGCAGCCGTTCAGAACCGCAAGGTTCTGGCGGCCTTGAACGCCCAATGGGCCGGAGGGTTGGGTGGGGATGGTGTTTGTCGCTGGCCCGGATCAATACAACCCTCTTGCCTTCGTCTTTACCTATTTCCCTTAACTGCGGCGGCTGCCACATCGCTGCGTACGTTAACCAAAAAAATCAATGTACAAAACTATAAATGCGGCAACCACATCATCAGCGAAGCGCCGACGATGCCTGCCGCGATCACTAGCGTCAGCAGCGACAGTCCGGCCGCCATCGCGAGCCGCGGCCCGGCCGCGGTGCTGGCCCGGGCGCGGAAATATAGTTCGAGTACCGCGAGCGGCAGCAGGTACTGGGCGAAGGCGAGGACGCTGAGGAAGGGGCCGCTGAACGTGACCGGATCGAAGCCGACCGGTCCCTGGTTCGCGAGCAGCCAGGCCATCAGCCCCACGCGGAAGAACCACACGCCGCTGACGGCGAGAAACAGGCGCAGCGCCCAGCGACGGTGCGCGTCGAACCGGCGGGCCATCGCATGGTGCAACGCCAACGCGGCGAAAACGAGAATCAGCGCGGCATTGATGTCGATCGCGATGTGTTGCGACAGGCCGCCGACGGTCTTGCGCGTGAGCCCCATCACGAATCCGCCGACGCTCATGAGCACCGCCGAGAACAGATACACGCGCCCGTTCCAGCGGTGGAAGCGCGGCGCGATGCGGCGGATTGCCGGCGTGAGCTGCAGCGCACCGCCGAGCGTGATGACGATCGCGAACGCGAGATGCACGCCGAGCACGAGGTTGCCGAACGTGTCGCCCGGCACGTAGCCGTGCGGCAATACTTTGTTCCAGGCTTCGAAGTCGCCGCGCAGCGCCGCGCGTCCGTAGAAGCCGGCGATGTATACGACGAAGATCAGTTGACCCAGCACGACGACGACGAACCAGAAGACCGCGGCGGCATCGAGCGCGCGGCCGGCTATTGCCGCCGGCCAGCCGGATCTCATGGCGCTGCGCGGGGATGGAGCGGAACGCTGCCGCGCCTCGATGAGGCGCGGCGTTGCCGGTATCGCGTCGTGTGAGGAAGCACTCATGGCGTCGCCTGCGAAGAAGGGAGTGGAGTCGCGTTCGCGCCATGTCCGGCAAGCCGTGGCGGATTCGCGCCGCCGCCAGGTGGCGGTGTGCAGAGAGTTTGGGCAGCGCTGTGCCACGGCCATAGCGCGGTGCGACGCGTGACGGGATGCGACGGACGAGTCGCGACTGGCCGCGACGAATTGCGGCGGCGGCTTGGCTATCGTCTGCACGTTCGCGCGGGCTTGATGAAGCGCGGCAGCGCCGGCCTGTCAGCCCGTGCGCGCGCCAGACTGCTGCCGAGACTGCGAGTCAGCGTGTCAGGGAAGCAGGGTGCTGCGGGGACGGGAGAAATTTCCGGGTCGTCCGCTGCCATCCGTCAGCCGCGATCGCAGCTCGATCCCCGTTCTCCGTCACCCGTCGCAATCCGCTTTGCGGCCGCGCCGCATCGCGCGAGCGTGGCCATATCGGTCAACGGGGAGCGGATCATGGTCATCGTACATATCGTAGCGGGATCGCTGGCGCTGATCGCCGGCATGATCGCGTTGTTGGCGCGCAAGGGTGCGATCTGGCATCGGCGCAGCGGCATGGTGTTCGCGATCGCGATGCTCGTGATGACGTCGACCGGCGCGGTCATGGCAACGCTGGCGTTCGAACGCATCTCTATCATCGCCGGCGTGCTGACGTTCTATCTCGTGGCGACCGGCGTCCTCGCCGTGCGCAAACCGGTGGAAGAATCGCGCGGCACGCTGACCGTGTTCATGATCGTCGCGTTGCTCGTCGGGCTGTTCGGGTACGCCGTCGGCTTCGACGTCCGCGCCGACCCCAAGACCGCAGGCTGGGCGCCGATGTTCTTCGTGTTCGCGACTGTCGCGCTCGTGTCGGCCGCGTTCGACGCGAAGCTGCTGCGGCGTGGCAGTCTGCAGGGCGCACAGCGGATCACGCGGCATCTGTGGCGCATGGGTATGGCGCTGACGATCGCGAACCTGTCGTTCTTTCTCGGCCAGGCCAAGTTCATCCCCGCACCGTTCAATCATCCGGGACTGCGTGCGCTGCCGGTGTTGCTGTCGCTGGGCCTGACCCTCTACTGGGTCGCGCGCGTGAATTGGACCCGCGGGACGAAGCAGCGACGCAGCCCCGTCGCCACGCCCGCGCGCTGAGCGGCGTCGGCATTCATCCGGTGCTTTTCGCTACCGAACCGGCCGTCTGTCCGAACAGGATCTTGCGGCTTTCCTCGGTGATGGTCGGACGGCTCTTGTAGTCGTCGGCGTGGGCGTAGGCGCGGATCGTCGCGGGACGCTGCGCGATGGCCTCGAACCAGCGCTCGAGGTTCGGAAAATCGGCGAGGTTCTGCTGCTGGCGTTCGTAGGGCACGATCCACGGATAGCAGGCCATGTCGGCGATGCTGTAGTCGTCGCCGGCGATGAAGGCGCGACCGGCCAGGCGTCGATCGAGCACGCCATAGAGACGGTTGGTCTCGTTGACGTAACGGGTGATCGCGTAGGGAATCTTCTCCGGCGCATAGGTGCCGAAGTGATGGTTCTGCCCGGCCATCGGCCCGAGTCCACCCATCTGCCAGAACAGCCATTCGGTGACCGTTTTTCTGCCGCGCAAATCGTCCGGCAGGAACTGGCCGGTCTTCTCGGCGAGGTAGAGCAGGATCGCGCCGGACTCGAACACCGTGATCGGCTCGCCGCCGTCGGCGGGTGCTGTGTCGATGATCGCGGGCATGCGGTTGTTCGGCGAGAACGTGAGGAAGTCCGGCTTGAACTGCTCGCCGGCGCTGATGTCGACAGGCTTGAGCACGTAGCCGAGACCGGTTTCTTCGAGAAACAGCGTGATCTTGTGGCCATTGGGCGTAGGCCAGTAGTAGAGCTCGATCATGTGGGGGGGCGATCCGCGGGGGAGATCGCTAGCGTGTGGGGCGGCCTGAGACTGCTTTCAAGGCATGCACGCCAGCGCTGCCGCGCGGTCGTCGGCACGCGGGGTGCGATGTGCCAGCTGCCTCGGCGATGGCGTGCGAGCCGCTGCCGTCGCAGCGGCGGTTGCTTCACCGGCGCGAGCGATCAGCGACGCGCGGCTTTCGGCGCTTTGCGCGACGCGGCTGGCGCAGCCGCGGCCGGCGCTGCGGCCGGCGCATAGGCAACGACGATGTCGTTCTGTTTGAAGGTGTCCTCGGTCGCCGCGGTGGCGATGATGGCGCGCTTCTGCGCATCCCAGCCGATGAATTTGTCCCGGTAGGGATGGCGCAGCGAGACGGGCTGCGAGGCGAGGAACTCCGGCATCTGGTGGGCGGCGACAGTGCCGCGTACCGCGGCGAGCTTGACCAGAAGCATGCGGCGCAGGGTTTCGTAGTCGTTGAGGCGCCGGCGCCAGTTGGCCTTCGGGATGGCGACGACAGCGAGCACGCGTCCGGTGCCGTTGTGGCCCAGCATCGACAACGCCGAGGCACTGTCGCGCAGCGGGTTCTCGCGCTCGACGAGTTCCGCGTAGCGCTGCCCGGCCGCGGCTTCCTCGAGCGGGCCGGCGGCGAGGAAATCGGCCATCGCGGTATCGAGGCGTGCACTGATGTTGATCGAGGCCTGCGGCAGGAAGGTCGCGCTGAAGGCGAGATCCTTGCCGCAGGATCCGTTCATCGGTTCGCCGCGCACGCAATTGCGCAGGCTTTGCCACAGGCCGGGTATTTCGCGGCGGAAGGCGACCGAGGTGGTCTGGAAATGCTCGTAGGCGACGACATCGAGGCTGGTCGCGGCCGCGCTCGGTGGCGCGAACACGGCGTTGACGGCGGCCTGCATCTGCTCGCGCTGCGCCGGCGCGGCGCGTTCGTGGAGTTCGACGAGCAGGCGCTGGCAGCGCTCGATGGACACGAAGCCGACGATTTTCGACAGCAGCCATTCCGGCTGCTCGGTCGCCCGTCGCCACAGCGCGACATGCCGTACGAGTTCGGCGGCAACGGCCGGAATCCGCGCGCCGTCGTTGGCTTCCAGCGCGAGCAGGTTGACTCTCAATGACGCGATATCGGTGTCCGGCAACGGGAAATCCAGCGACAGCAACGGAGCTTCCTGCCACAGCGGCAACCCGAGCAGCACCTCGAAGCGCTGTAGCCGGACCCGGTTGGCCTGGGCCAGACGCTCCAGCGCCGTGCGGTGCTGCGCGGCCCAGCCGATGCAGTCGGTATCGCGCAGCCCGCAGAGCGTCTTGATGCCGTCCATGCTCTCGTCCGGCGCGACGCGCGGCAGCGGATCGTTCGCGGCGTCTTCGAGTGGGTCAGGCTTGCCCCTGGGGTCATTGCCCGCGCGCGCCAGATAGGCATCGGCGCGACGCCGGCCGTAGGCGATCGGATCGTCGTTCTCGGCCGCGCCGATGCCAAAAAGATACAACCAGGCATTGTCCGCATCGGCCACTTCGCGTACGGGCGGACTGCCCCAGCGAAGCGCGTCGGCGTTCGGCGCTTCGTCGATGCGATTCCAGACCAGCCAGGCGAGCGGCGGCAGGCAGAGGACGAGCACGATCCAGCCCAGCACCCGCAGCAGGCGACGGCGCGGGCGGCGCGGACGCAGCGAGTAGCTGTGACGGCGAGCGGTCATGGCGGTTTCCTGCGTGCGGGGCTGCGCGATGATGGCGCGATGCCGCGGGATTTGTCCAAGCGGGGACGGCGTGGCCCGGGCGCAGCGTTTTTCCCGTTTTTGTTGCGCGCAACGTGATGCTGGATTAGCGGATCTTCAGCGCCGTTCACAGGAGCGCGCAGCATGCGCGGAAGCTGTCGATCAATCAGGCCAGGCAGACAGGAACCTTGAGGCGGCAAATTACCGCAGGCAGGCACCGGGCGCTCGTGTTGCGACCGTAGGGGGCTCCTGGCTCGTCTTCCCGATGTTGTCCGTTCCGTATACTTGCTCGCTGCCGGATGGTCCGGCGCGGAGAGATCGCATGACGTTTTCGCTGTACGTGGCAACCGTTCCCTCGTATCTGCAGATGCTGCGCTCGATGTCGGCGCTGATCGACAAGGCCGATGCGTATTGCCGCGACAACGGCATCGCCGCCGAATCGTTCCTGCAGGCGCGGCTGGCCGAGGACATGCGGCCGTTCACCTATCAGATCAAATCCACGGCGGTGCATTCGCTGGGCGCGATCGAAGGCGTGCGCAACGGCAGCTTCAGCCCTGATAACACGCCGCCGCCGGAGACTTTCGATGCGTTGAAGCAGCGTCTGCACGAGACAGTAGCGGCGCTCGAAGCAATCAGCCCGGACGAAGTGAACGGGTTCGTCGGCCGCGACATGAAATTCGTCGCCGGCGAACGGCAGCTGGACTTCACCGCCGAGAATTTCCTGCTGTCGTTTTCACAGCCTAACTTCTACTTCCACGCGACGACCGCCTACGACATCCTGCGCTGGAAAGGCCTGCCGATAGGGAAGCGCGATTTCATGGGCATGCCGCGGATCAAGGCGGGCCATTGAGCCGCTCTTGCGCTGCGTGGTGCGCCGGTGCGCGCTCCAACCGGCACGTTGAGTCTTGCGCGCGCGCAACCTGACGCTACGCGATGCGGCGGCGCGCGTTGCGCGCGCCGCCGGTAAATTCAGCCCAGCCCTTCCGCAATCTCGAACGCGCAGCCGGTCTTGGTCTTGACGTCTTCCAGGCTTACGCCCTCGTGCAGTTCGATCAGGCGCAGGCCGCCGCCTTCCTTGACGTCGAACACGCACAGTTCGGTGATGATGAGATTGACGACTTTCTTGCCGGTCAGCGGCAGGACGCAGTCGGGCAGGATCTTCGGCGAGCCGTCTTTCGCGGTGTGTTCCATCAGCACGACGACGCGCTTGACGCCGGAGACGAGGTCCATCGCGCCGCCGGGGCCCTTGACCATCTTGCCCGGCACCATCCAGTTGGCGAGGTCGCCGTTCTCGGAGACTTCGAGGCCGCCGAGGATCGAAAGATCGATGTGGCCGCCGCGGATCATCGCGAAGGAGTCGGCGCTGGAGAAGAAGCTCGACCCGGGGATCGCGGTGATGGTCTGCTTGCCGGCGTTGATCAGGTCGGCGTCGACCTTGTCTTCGGTCGGGAACGGGCCGATGCCGAGCAGACCATTTTCGGATTGCAGCGTCACATTGACGCCGGCCGGGATATGGTTGGCGACGAGCGTCGGAATGCCGATGCCGAGATTCACGCAGTAGCCGTCGCGCAACTCTTTCGCGGCGCGCCTGGCCATCATGTCGCGTACGGGATTTTCCTTGCGGTTGTCACCACCGGTGACGGTGCGGAACTCGATGCGCTTTTCGTAGTTCGTGCCCTGTACGATGCGGTCGATGTAGATGCCGGGCGTGTGGATCTGGTCGGGCTCGAGCTCGCCGACCTCGACGAGTTCTTCCACTTCGGCGACGGTGACCTTGCCGCAGGTCGCGATCATCGGATTGAAATTGCGTGCGGTTTTTCGATAGACGAGGTTGCCGAAGGTATCGCCCTTCCACGCCTTGACGATGGACACGTCGGCGGTGATGGCCGGTTCGAGCACGTATTCCTTGCCATCGAATTCTTTGGTCTCGCGTTGCTCGGCGAGCTTGGTGCCGAAGGCCGTGCGCGTATAGAAGCCCGGGATGCCGGCGCCGCCGGCGCGCAGGCGTTCGGCGAGCGTGCCTTGCGGTGTGAGTTCGAGTTCGAGTTCGCCGGCCAGCACCTGGCGTTCGAATTCCTTGTTTTCACCGACGTAGGACGCGATGACTTTCTTGACCTGGCGCGTCTTGAGCAGCGGACCCATGCCGAAGTCGTCCACGCCGGCGTTGTTGCCGACGATGGTCAGTCCCGTGGTGCCGGCGTCCTTGAGCGCCTGGATCAGGTTTTCCGGAATGCCGCAGAGGCCGAAGCCGCCAGCGGCGAGGGTCATGTCGTCGAACAGCAGGCCGTCCAGGGCTTCGGCGGCGGAGTTGTAGACCTTTTTCACGGTGCGTCCTTTTCGGCTGAATCGGGCGGTGACCCGCGTGCGTGCCCCGCGAGAGCGGTGGCGCGGCGGCGGATATCGGCTAGTGGAGATCGGCTGATGAAACCCGGCGTGAGCGTAGTACGCCCGCGCCGAACCGTTCCATTGTACTTCCGGGAACGCTGCCTACGGATCCGAGCGCAGCAGCGAGCCGAAGCTGAGATAAAAGGAATTGTTGCCGCCCTCGGCGTGGCCGAAGCCGAGGAACAGCGGGCCGAGGAAGGTATCGACGCCGAGGAATACGCTGCCCGCGCCGATCAGTTCGTCGCGGTTGATCGCCTCGCGCGAATCCCAGATGCCGCCGGCTTCGAGGCTGCCGCCGAGATAGACCGGCACCGAGATCAGCCGCGTCGCATCGGTCAGGCGGCGGTAGTAGACGACACGGCCGAGCGCGATCTGGTTGGCCAGCAGCTGGTTCTCGGTAAAGCCCGACAGGTTGGCCAGGCCGCCCAGCGTGCCGAAGGTGGACAGCAGTTCGCCGTCGCCGCCGGCGGAATGCACGCGTGCGCCGAGCAGCCAGCGGTTCGCGCCGTAGGAGAACGCCGTGTCCCAGCTCAGGCGCGAGACGTCGGAGGTCGTCGTCGCATCGGTGCCGCCGACGAGGAATTCGTGCGACAGGTCCAGGCGCGTGCCGCGGCTCGGAAAGCCCGAGTCGTCGAGGCTGTCGCGCGTCGCCCGCAGCATGATGCCGCCGTACGTATCGCTGATGCGGCTCGGCAGATCCGGTGGCCCTACGCGGCGGCGGGCCTCGTCGTAGGCGTAGGACAGCGTACTGGACAGACGCCAGGTCGAGTTCGGCGTATAGCCTGCTTCCAGCGCCGCGGCGGAGCGGCTGCGGCGGTATTCGGCCAGCGAGTTATTCGCCGTGGTCGCCTCCTCACCGAGCGGGAAGTTGTAAGCGCGGTAGTCGAGGTAAGGCGCGACATAGAACTGGCCCGCGTCGCCGAGCGGCTGATAGAACTCGCTGTGCAGGCCGGTCACGCGGCCCAGTTCGATGCGGTTGCGCGATTCGCCGCCGCGTTCGTTGAGGCCGGTGAAGTTGACCTCGCCGATCAGCTGGTAGCTGTTGCGTCCGGCGAAATCGTCGGACAGGCGCAGGCCGAAGCGCAGGAAATTCGGACCCCAGCCCTTGTCGACCGGCTGCACGGCAAGGCCGGTCTGGCCGTCGCGCTGTTCGAGCTCGTAGGTGATGCGTTCGTAGCTGCCGTCGCCGTAGGCCAGGCCGATGTCTTTCTCCAACTGCTCGGTGTCGAGCGGCTTGCCGACCGTGTCGGACAGGCGCTGCTCGACGTACGCCGCCGTGCGGCTGCGTCCGCGCAGCACGTCGAGGAAGGCGATCAGCGGCGGATCGAACGCGCGCCGCTGATGGCGTGCCTGGAACGCGGCGTAGTCGGTTTCGCTGACGCTGTAGCGGCGCAGCGCGGCCAGTTCGGCCTCGGCCGCGCGCTCGCCCGCGGCAACGGCTTCCTCGGCGCGGTTGAACTCGGCGCTGGTCATGTCGCCCATGTCGGGCACGAGCAGCAGGTCGGTGGCGGCATCGAGCGTGGACAGCTGCAGATCGGTCTCGCGCTTCATCAGCGTCGACAGCATCTGGTTGGCGATGCTGAATGGTGAATTGAGCTTGTCCTCGTCGAGCAGCGGCTCGCCGACGTTGACTACTATTAGGCGCGTGCCGCCGATCTCGCGCGCAATGTCGATGGGAACATTATCCACAATGCCTCCATCGACCATGAGCCGTCCGCGGTAGCGGATCGGGGCGAAGGCGCCAGGCACCGACATCGATGCGCGAATCGCCATGGCCAGGTCGCCGTCGCCGAACACGACTTTCTCGCCGTTGCCGATATCCGTCGCGACCGAGCGGAACGGGATCGGCAGCTGATCGAAATCGGGCAACTGCGCTGTCGACAGCAGCAGACGGCGCAGCAGTAGCTGCAGTTTCTGTCCCTGTACCAGGCCGCGCGGCAGCGCGATGCTGCCGTCCTTCAGGCCCAGCTCGATGCCGCCGAGGAAGCGCAGTTCGTCTTCCTTGCGCCGCATCGGCAGTTCTTCGCGCGAGGGGTCGTCGCGAAACATGTCCTTCCAGTCGATGCCCTTTAGCACGACCTCGACCGCGGCGGCATCGTAGCCGGCCGCATAGAGGCCCCCGGCGATCGCGCCCATCGAGGTACCGGTGATGCAATCGATCGGGATGCGCTCGCGCTCGAGCACCTTGAGCACGCCGATGTGCGCCGCGCCGCGTGCGCCGCCGCCGCCGAGCACGAGGCAGGTCTTGGCCAGCGCCTGCAACGGCAGGGCGAGCAGCAGGAGAATGGGAAGTCGTCGTAAAAATCTCATGAAACCGGACCTTTGGGCGGATGTGTGTAGGTCGTGCGGCTCATCGTCGACGTAGTGCTGCTCGGCGTCCGGTTTCATGCCACGCACCAGGGATTTGTGCGATTTTACGAAGGTTGCGCCCACCGTGCCCAGCCCGATGACGGCCGCGCCGGCGGTCGCAGATGCGGCGGCACTGCGTCTCTCCTCCGGGAATCGAGCCGCCGCAGGGTTGTGGCTGCGTCGCTACGGCAACCAGGGAACCGTGACTGCGAGGTCGCATTTGTTGCGTCTCTGCTTTTTTCCACTTGTTGGGGGTTCCATGCGCAAGCCAATCACCGCGGCAATTCTAGCCGCGCTCGTGGGCGCGGCCGGTGTTGCCGGCCTTCCTTTCCCTGTCGTCCATGCCGCGGCGGCGTCCGTCGCCGTCGATCCCGAAGCGAACATGCTGTTTCTGGCGCGACCGTTCGACACCCAGCGTGACACGATGCGCGCCGCCGCGCCGTTCACGCTGCAGGCGCCGGTCGGCGCGTCGCTGCAGCTGATCCAGTTCAACGGTCCCGTGCGGCAAAGCTGGCTTGATCAGCTCAGCGCACGTGGCATCCGTCCGCTGCAGTACATCGCGAGCAACGGCTACATCGTCTGGGCCGACGCGGCCGGCCGCAACGAACTGGACAACCTGCGCAACAGTACGGACTGGCTGCAGTTTTCTTCGCCGTTCCACGGATACCTCAAGGTCGAGCCACGTCTGGCTGCGCGCGTCGAAGCCGGCGCCGGCAACGAGGAAGTCGACATCACGGTGCAGATGTACCGCCATGACGGCGCCTCCGACACGCAGAAGTTCATCACCGCGCGTGCGCGCCTCGCGCCCGGTTCGCTCGGGCCGGTCGGCAACGGCAAGCTGGAGCTGAACTGGTATCCGGTGCTCACGTTCCAGAACATGAAGCTGCGCGTGCGCGTGTCGGACATCGCCGCGATCGCCGAACGCGCGGACGTCGTCGCGGTGCTGCCGCAGAACGTGTTCCGCCGCTTCGACGAAAAACAGAGCGTCATCATGACCGGCCAGATCCCGCCGCCGGCCACCGCACCGGCGCCGAACTACATCGCCTGGCTCACCGCGCGCGGGTTCAGCACGGACCACAGCCAGTATCCGATCGTCGACGTCACCGACAGCCCGATCCACGAGGGCGGCACCGGCGTGACCGCGGTCAACACGGCCGACCAGATGCTGCACGTCGGCGGCAGCGCCGCGGCGGCCAGCCGCGTCGTCTACTTCAACAACTGTTCCAGTTCGGCTACGACTTCGGTCGGCGCCGTCGACGGCCACGGCGCGCTCAACGCCGGCATCGTCGCGGGCTACGACGTGACTGCGAGCGCGCCGAACCGCGATGCGGACGGCTATCAGCTCGGCATCGGTATCAATCCGTTCGGCCGTGTCGCGAGCACAGCGATCTTCGTGCCGGGCTACAGCATCACCGCCTGCGGCAATACCGATGCGGGCGTGATCAGGAGCATCTACACCAAGGGCACGCGCATCAACACGAACTCGTGGGGGTCGACGATCCCGCCGACCGTCTACGACGATTCGGACCAGGCCTACGACCTCGGCACGCGCGATGCGGACCTGACCGTCGCCGGCAACCAGGAAATCATCCAGCTGTTCGCCGCCGCCAACGACGGTCCGGGATCGGCGAGCGTCTCCTCGCCGGGTGCGGGCAAGAACGTCATCACGGTCGGTGCCTCGGAAAACGTGCGCCCGGGCTGGACCGACGGCTGCAATTCCGGTCCGACCGATGCCGACAATGCGATGGATGTGGCCGACTTCTCCAGCCGCGGTCCGGCGCCGGGTCAGCGTGCAAAACCGGAAGTGATAGCGCCGGGCACGCACATCCAGGCGCGTGCGAGCCTGTTCTCGGGCTACAACGGCAACGGTGTCTGCGACCAGTACTACCCGCCGGCGCAGACCCTGTTCGCCGCGTCGTCCGGCACCAGCCATTCGACGCCGGCCGTGGCCGGCGCGGCATCGCTGTCGTACTGGTGGATCGAGCGCGGCGGCGTCGGCGCGGCTGCCGGCACGATCGACGAAGTCGGCGGTTCGCGTGTGCCGAGTCCGGCGCTCATGAAGACCTGGCTGATCGGCCATCCCATCTACCTGACCGGCGTGGACGCGAACGACAACCTGCCGAGCAACGACCAGGGCTATGGCATGCCCAACCTGTCGCTGATGTTCGACGCGACGCCGAAGGTGCTGGTCGACCAGAGCACGACGCTGGACAACACCGCCGATTTCTACGAGATCACCGTGGGCGTGGCAGATCCGACCAAACCGGTGCGCGTGGCGATGGCGTATACCGACGCGCCGGGCGCGCTGAACTCGACGGCGCCGCAGGTCAACAATCTCGACCTGCGCGTGGTCAACGGCGCCAGTACCTACCTCGGCAACGTGTTCACGAACCAGTGGAGCACGACCGGCGGCGTGGCCGATACGAAGAACAACTACGAAGCGGTGTTCCTGCCGGTCGGCACCACCGGCGACGTGACGATCCGCGTGACCGGCACGGCGATCGGCGGCGACGGCGTGCCGAACACGGGAGACGTGACCGACCAGGATTTCGCGATCACCTGCTACAACTGCTCGCGCGCGCCGTCGTTCACGCTGAGCGCAACGACGCCGGATGCGCGGGTATGCGCCGGTGGGACTTTCAGCTCGCCGGTCAACATCGGCCAGATCACCGGCTTCACCACGCCGGTCAACCTCAGCGTCAGCAGCGCGCCGCCGAGTGCCACCGCCGCGATCACGCCGACGACGGTGACGCCGCCGGGCACGGCGACGTTCAACCTGACCAATACGGCCGCGGTGCCCGCGGGCAGTTATACGACCACGGTCACCGGCGTGGCGGGCGCGATCACGAAGAGCTTCGACTTCGACATCGCCGTCGACACCGCCACACCGGCCGCGCCGACCCTGGTCACGCCGGCGAACGGAGCGAGCAATCTGCCGCCGAGTCCGACGCTGACCTGGAACACGGTCGCGCAGGCGGCGACGTATACCGTCGTCGTGTCGCGCTCGCCGGACTTCTCGACCGTGTTCGCGACCACGACCACGGACCAGACCAGCTGGACGGTGTCGCCGGAACTGCCCGGTGGCCAGCGCTTCTACTGGCGCGTGTTCGCCTCGAACAGCTGCGGCACGGGCGGCACGCTGCCGCCAGTCGACCGCATCTTCGCGAACGACTTCCAGACGGTGGTCCTGACCGGCAACAACTTCACGACCCAGCCGCTGCCGGGCGACTGCGCGGTTGGCAGCACGTCGACCACGGTGTTCACCGACGACATGGAAGCCAGCGACAACGGCTGGACCCACGCGGGTCTGGTCGGCACCGATTCGTGGGCGCGCGCGGCAGCGAACGCGCACGGCGGCACGCGCGCGTGGCAGGCGAACAACGTCGAAGCGGTCAACGATCAGGCGCTGGTGTCGCCGGCGATCGGCGTGCCGGCCGGGTTGAGCAACCTGACCCTATCGTTCTGGAACCGGCAGTCGATCGAGTCCGCGAGCGCGGGCTGCTTCGACGGCGCGATTCTCGAACGCTCCACCGACAACGGCGCGACCTGGACCCAGATCACGACGGGCCTGCTGACCGATCCGTACGACGGTCTCGTCTCGACGCAGTACAGCAACCCGCTCGCCAACAAGCAGGCCTGGTGCGCCGAGGGTTCGCCGTATCTGAAGTCGGTCGTCGACATCCAGTCGCTGGCGGGCCAGAGCGTCAAGTTCCGCTTTCGTTTCGGCAGCGACTCGTCGGTCGCCGAAGCGAATCCGGGCTGGGCCATCGACGACGTCAGCGTGAAGGGCTGCACGCCGTAAAACGGCGCCGCCGTCGCGAGGCGGCGGCGTCTATTGCAGGGGTTTCACCGACACGGCCGCGACAGCGGCCGTGTCGCTTTACGAGAAGGCCACTACCGCCACTCGTACTGCCAGCGCAGCTCGACACGGCGCGGATCGCCGAGGCGATAACGGGTTTCCTGGCGGCGGTCGTTGTAGCGGAAGTCGACGCGGTCGAGATACAGCTCGTCGGCCGCGTTGGTGACGGCGAGCGAGAAATCGGCGTCGTCGAGACGGTAGCCGATGCGCAGGTCGGCCAGGCTGTAGGCGGGGCGACGGTTGCCGGGGTTGATGTCCAGCGTCGTTTCCGCGGCGGCGGTGTGGTACGCGTCGAGCGTGCCGTACCAGCCCTGCGCGGCGCCGTAGCGCAGGCCGAGCAGCGCGGTGTATTTCGGCGCGCCGGGCAGGCGCGGCGTCGGGTCTTCATTGTAGTAGCGGTAATAGTCGTAGCGCGCGTTGAGCGCGCCCAGGCCCAGTGTCGCCTGCCAGCGCTCGCTCAGGCGCGCGTCGAGTTCCAGCTCGGCGCCGTAGACGCGTCCGCGCGCGCCGACGTTATTTGTCACATAGTGGAAACGTTCACGAATCAGCGTGCGGAACAGGGCCATGCGCGCCTTGAGGCGCTGCGCCAGCCACTCCGACTCCCAGGCGAGCTGGGTGGAGTCGTCGCGCTCGGCCGGCTGGATGAATTCCGGACGCACGCCGGCGCTGCTGCGGATGCCGCGGCCGTGGCTCAGGCTGACGCGCTGCGTATCGGTGACGGACCAGTTGGCGACGACGAGCGGCACCGGCGTGCTGGTGTCGACGCGGCCGTATTGCCGGAACTGCAGCAGCGATTCGCGATCGGCGCATACGCCCGGGCGCGGCAGCAGTTCCGCTTCGACGTTGCAGGCCATGCTGACGTAGTTCTGCTGCGCCTTTTCCTCGACCTGGCGCAGTCCGGCGCCGACACTGAAGCGTTCGCCCCAGTGGCGCCCGACCCAGACCCAGCCGCTGCGCGTGCGGAAATCCATGTCCTGGCGGTTGTCGCCGATGCGGCGGAAGCCGGCGACCCAGATAGCCTCGAGGTCGGCGAACGACACCGCGCTGAATTCGATGCCGCTGGCCATCTCCCAGTGGTCGCCGGTGTAGCGGCCGCTCAGACCGACGGCGCGGCGGCGTTCGCTGTTCAGATCGCCGCTGGGGCCGAAGCCCGAACCCAGCCACAGCCCGGTCTGGCGCGCGACCGTGCTGTTCGCGTTGAGGCGCACGTTCCAGGTGTCGTTGCCGTATTGCACGTTCAGTGCCGAGCCCAGCGCCCGCGTTTCGGTACGCGCCGTGTCGCGCGCGTAGCTGTTGCGCTCCTTCGACAGCGGGAACGGGAACTCGCCGGCTGCGGTGTACAGCGCCGGATCGTCGCCAGCGACGGCCAGCAGCGCGAATTCCATGCTGAAGCCCGGCAGCCAGTCGGGCACCAGATTGAGCTTTGTGTACAAATTATCGACGACGCGTTCGTCGCGGTTGGCTTCGGGCACGTAGACCTCGTGCACGTAGTCGGGCATGACGCGGCGCTCCAGCGCGACGCGCAGGCCGCTCTCGCTGCCGCCGAAGCGCGTCGACCAGGCGGTCGAGCCGCGCAGCGCGCCGTCGTTGCCGATGCCGGCGCTGGCGCGCAGGCTCGGCGATTCCGACGGCGCGGCCGTATACAGGTCCAGCGCACCGGCGGTCGCGCTGCCGCCGCGCTCGAAACTACGCGGACCGCGCTGCAGCTGCATGCTGCTGAGGCCTTCGACGGGCACCATGTCGCCCTCGATCAGGCTCGTGCCCAGGTCGATGCCGTCCAGGCGCACGCTCAGGCCGCTGAACTGGTCGAGATCGCGTTCCTGGCCGCGGATCGCGAGGGAGGCGCCGCTGGCGTAGACGTTCGGGGCGTAGCGGCCGATCTGGCTCAGGCTCAGCAGCGGCGAGGCGACCAGCCGCTCCTGTTCGATCCGGGTCACGCTCATGGCTTCGTGCGCCATCGCGGTGACCGGCGGCGTGGCCGCGGTCACCGGCGCCAGCGACGGCAGCGGCGTGTCTTCGATCGTCAGCGCGGCGAGGTTGACGCTTTCGCCCGGTGCCGCCGCAAGGATCTCGATCGCGCCGTCGCTGCGCCGGCGCCAGGCCAGGCCTGCGGGCGCGAGCATGTGGTCGAGCGCCTGCGGCAAGGTCACGCGCAGGCTGCCGCGCGCGCATTCGGCGCTGGCGACGCGATCAGAACGGTCGACGATGGGGACGTTGGCGAGCAGCGCGAGCTGCTCCAGGCAGCCCAGCAGCGGGCCGTGTTCCAGCCGGATGTCGTAGACCGGTTCGACCTCGCCGGCGGCGAGCAGGACTAGCGGAAAGACAGCGGCGAGCAGGCCGGCGAGGCGGGCCGGCCTCATCGCATGACGTAGGCGACGCGAGGAATGTGACGCACGCTCAGCTGTGATGTCTGCGCCAGGGCGCGCAGGGCGGCGGCCGGATCGTCCAGCGGCAGCGTCGCCGTGATCGGCATCGCGGAGCGGCTGTCGTCGGCGAGCACGATGCGCTCGGGCAGATAGCGGTCGAGTTCGGCCAGCACCTTGGCCAGCGGCATCTGTTCGACGCTGAGTACGCCGCGGGTCCAGCCGTCGCTGGAGGCGAGGGCGCCGACGCGGGCGTCGGGTTCGTCGTGGCCGACGAAAGCCTGCTGGCCCGCCGTCAGATCCATCGGTGGGCCAGTGCGGTTGCTGACCCGCACGATGCCTTCGTGCACGCCGATCTCGGTGCCGAGGTCGCCGCGGTCGACGACGAAGCGCGTGCCGATGGCCATCGCGTCAACGCCGTCGCTGAGCACATGCAGCGGCCTGCTCGGATCCTTGGCCACGGCAATCGCGAGGCGCCCGCGCAGCAGTTCGATATCGCGCCGGTCGCTGCCGATGCGCACACGCACGGCGCTGTCGGTGTCCAGTTCCAGCACCGAACCGTCGGCGAGTTTCTGCTTCAGCGGCTTGCCGATGTCGGTGTAGAGGTCGCTGTTCCAGTTCTGCCAGCTCGGCGCGATGCGCGGCCCGGCCAGCAGCGCGAACACGAGCAGCAGCAGCGGCGCACCGGCGGAAAGGCTCCAGCGCACCCACGGCCGGCTCGTACGCGTCGCGCGCGGCGTGGCAGCGACCGGGTCGTTGGCGGCCGGGCTCTGCTCCAGCGCGAACGCCGCCGCGCAGATGTCCGCATAGGCCAGGCGATGGTGCGCGTTCTGCGCCAGCCACTGGTCCAGCGAGCGGCTTTCTTCGGCCGACAAGTCCCTTCCACTAGCAATGGCATGCCAGCGGGCGGCTTGTTGCAGCAGGGAGTCGGTCGAGTTCATGGGCATGTCCTCGGCTGAGACGCGCGAGTGCAGGTTTGCCCCCAACGGCGGGAGCGGGCGGGCCGGCCTGCCATGGCCAGCCCGCATTTCTCACACCCATTCGTAGCGAGGCCGTCGAGACGCCGTCCTGATGCGCGCCGCGCACTGAGTGACGGCGAAGGCGTAGCCGACCCCACGTCGAGCCGGCACGAGGGAACAGCGCGCGTCAGGGCGAGCGTATCGGCGGCCGCAGTAGAAGGGGTGTGAGAAATGCGGGCTAGGGTCATTGCCGGCGCCTGCCGGTCAGGGCCGCGCCGAGCTGGGCCAGCGCGCGGGTCAGGTGGTTCTCGACCGTCTTGGGCTGCAGGTTCAGCCGGTCGGCGATCTCTTTCTGGGTATGGCCGTGGATGCGCGCGAGCACGAGCACGTCGCGCGCGCGCGGCGTCAGGGTGTTCAGCGCAGCGCTGACCCGGGCTACGTCTTCCTGCACGGTCGCGATGTGGTCGGCGCCCGGCGCATGGCCGTCGTCGAAGTCGCCCTCGATCGCGTGCGCGTCGCTGACCATGCGCCGGCGTAGCTGGTCGCGGGCGAGGTTGGTCGCGACGTGGAACAGGAACGCGCGCGGCTTGGCCACAGCTTCGCGCCGGGCCTGGGCGATCAGGCGCATGCCGGCCTCCTGGGCGAGGTCTTCGGCCTGGCCGTGGTCGGCGCAGAGCCGGCGCAGGTAGGCCACCAGTTCGCCGTAGCAACTGGCGTAGAGCTCGGCGATGGCTTTGGCGTCTGCATCCGGCGCGGATCGGGTCGGAATTGAACTCATGCCTGCCGGCCGCCGCCGGCAGCGCAGGGAGTCGGGCCGTGCCGGCGCGAGCCGGACGGGGCGAGAGCAGTCGTCAGCATCAGATACTCAGGCGGTAGATGATCGGCAGGCGCAGCTCGAGCCGGCGCGCCTCGCCGGTGAAGAAGGCCGAAGCGGGCACCGGAGATGCCCTGCGCAGCAGATCCAGCGCGGCCTTGTCGAGGATGGCGTACCCGGAACTCTGCGCGATGCGCTGGTCGACCAGGCGGCCATCGGGCATCAGCACGACGACGATCTCGACCGTGCCCTGCAGCTTCGCGCGTCGCGCCGGACCCGGATAGCGGCGGTGCTGCGCCAGCCATTCGAGCACGCGCACGGTCGCGGTGTTGACGAGCGGATCGACCGGCGGCGTGAGCACGGCCGTGCCAGTCTGTTCGGTGTCGGCCGGGCTGGTCGGGGTCGGCAGGACAGTCTCCGGCTCCTGTGATGCAACCACGGGCGCAGGAGCGGGCAATGTGGCAGTCTTTGCCGGTTCGGGGCGTAGCGCTGCGGGCAGCGGGGTCGGCGGACGCGGTGGTGCGGGTGCGGCGGCGACCGGCGCGGGAGGTGCCGGCGGCTGGTCGGCAATGACGGCCGGTGCGGGCTTGCCGCCGCCGGCGCGCAGGCGAACCTGCAGTACGGGCGAATCGGGTGCCGGCTGCAGTTCCTGCGTCCATTGCCACAACGCCACGCCGACCAGCGCGTGCAGCAACAACGAGACCAGCAAGGCGAAGGCGGCGGGACGCCGCGGAGCCGTCGTCGGAACGAAGATGCATTCATCCACGGCATTCGCGTCCGAAGGTGCGAGCAAGGCCGCATCGGACGGAGCGAGCAGAAGAACCTGAGCGGCGGTGGAGGACGTACTCGGCATCGCTGACGTTGGACTGCGACAGGACTGGCGGCGGATAGTAGCCACAGTAGCGCGAAAAGGCATGCAGCACTATTCGGGAAAGGGACACTTGGGGGGAAATGCCGCGACCCGCGTCTACCCACAGTGAATACGCAACCGAGGCCCGCGAACCATCGACGCGGGCCTTGCCGGGGACAAAGAGAATCATGGCCAACCTGATCACTTCGCTTAGCAGCCGACTCGTGACACTCCTCGTTCTGGGACTGTCCGCGTCGACGTGTGGCGCCGTACGTCTCGATCCCGACGGCATGGGACAGGTGCTGATCTATCCCTACTACACGGTGCGCGGCGGCAACCAGACGATCTTCACGGTGACCAACCACACCGACCGGCAGAAAGTGCTGCAGGTCGAGATGAGCGAAGGTCGCAACGGCCGTCAGACCATGGGCTTCAACATCTTTCTCGGCCCTTACGACAGCTGGACCGCCACCACGTTCAGCCTCAGCGACAGCGACGAGGCCTACCTGCTGCCCGGCGATTCGTCCTGCACCTATCCGAAGTTCGGGGCGTTCACGCTGCCGGATGGCCGCGCCTATCAGCCGCTGTTAGCGTCGGCGTACACCGGCCAGCAGCGCGACGCCGGACCCGGCAACTACGACCGCATGCGCGAGGGATACCTGAAGATCTTCGAGCTTGCGACGATCATCCCCGACACGCCGCCGGCCATCGCGATCACGCCGGGCAGCAACGGCCAGCCACCGGACTGCGATTCGCTGGCGACAGCCTACACCGCGACCTACTGGGTGCAGGATCCGAAAGCCTACCTGACCAATCCGACCGGCGGTCTCAGCGGCGAAGCCATGGTGCTCAATGTCTCGGCGGGCACGGTCATGTCTTACCAGGCGACGGCGCTCGCGGATTTCCGCACCGATCCGGCCGACATCCCGACGGGTAGCCGCAGCACGGTCGTCAACCATTCGTCCATCAATCTGCTGCGGGCCGGTCTCGACGATGCGCTCAACGATCCGGTTGCTGGCTTCGCAACGGCCGTGATCGATCTGCCGAACCGGCGCCAGGAACTGCAGTATCCGCAGGCGCGTGCGATCGACGCCGTCAGTGCCGTACTCGCCGCCGACGCGGTGAACATCAACTACGTCAGCGATGGCAGCGTCGGCGCGACGACCGACTGGGTCATCACCTTTCCGACGCGCCCGTTCTACACCGACCAGGCCATCGTCGGCACGACGGCGATCAAGCCCTTCACCAGCATTTATCCGGGCGCTGGCGGCAACGAGAGCGCGGCCGGCATGTTCGTGCCGTATTCGCTGCGCGATCGCGCCGGCCGTCGCGTCAGCGTGGCGCCGGCGACGAACGAGAACGTCGACCTGCGCTTCAACACGCAGGTGCTCGCCGTTGTGCCCAGCATCAACGCGGTCTCGCTCGCGGGACGCCCGCTGGGCTCGTCCCTCGGCGTGCGGCTGCAGGCGGTCTCCAGCGGCACGCGTCGCGACGGTGGCTGGATGACGCTGGACCTGTTGCGTTACCAGGATGGCGCGAGCACCGCGAACCGCAGCCTGCGGCCGGCCGAAGACGGTACGGTGATGCTGGGACTGCCGATGATCGGCTTCGCTGCCGTGAACTACGTCAATGCCGCAGCGGGGCCGGGCGTGCTGGCGAACTACAGCATGGCCAATCCGCAGCGGCGTACGCAGGACTGCCGCCGCAATACGGTGTCCTGCAAATGAGATAAATCACGCAAACGAAACTTTATCCACAAGTTTTCGTTTGCATGTCGAGGCGCCTGGCAAGGGTGCCGCAAGAACCCCGAAGAGATTGGGAAGGATTCGTGCGCGCCACGGATACGGTCTGCCTTTGCCTGAAATTCGCCGCTGCTGTGGTGGTTGTGTGTCGATCCGATAGCTCTAGCTGAAGGAAATAGCGCCCATGTATCGCATCCCCGATATGCATCGAGTCATGAACGCCGGGCGTAGTCCGCGCCTGCAACGCGTCGCCGCCTACCGCCGGCTCGGCTATCGCGTCGTCGTCGAAGGCACGCCGACGACGCCGCTGCGCTGGAAAGTATTCCGTCCCTGGCTGCGCACCGTGTCCGCCTCCGGCATCGTCGCCTCGCGCGAAGCCGCCATCGATGCGGCGAACGCGTGGATCCGCCAGGACGTCGAAACGACCCGCATCGCGGCCATGGCGTCGGTCTCGACCGCGCACTGAGCGTTGGACGCAGGCCAGGGAAAGGCCTGCGGCTTTGGCAGCGTGTGCCCACTGTGGGGGCACACGCTGCGGTTTTCTTCGGCGGAACTCCGGGCGCTGCGTTGCGCGTCCGGAAGGCGAGAGCGGAAGCACTCGGCCGACGCGATCGCTAGGACCGGCAGCACGGCCCAGCCACGCCTGCGGCTGCCCGTTCATTCTTTGTCTTCGGGAGTTTTCAATGAAAAGAAATTCACTGAACGCTGCGATTGCGGCGGGTCTCGTCGCGGCCGTCGGCATGGTCGACCGCGCGAATGCCCTCGAGCTGAGCCCCGACGGAACCGGCCAGGTTCTGATCTTTCCCTACTACACGGTCAACAAGAATCAGCAGACGGTCATCTCGGTGGTCAACGCGACCAACGTCGCCAAGGCGGTCCGGGTGCGTTTCCTCGAGGGCTACAACGCCCGCGAGGTGCTGGACTTCAATCTGTTCCTGTCCGAGTTCGACGTCTGGACGGCCAGCGTGTTTGCACTGACCGATGCCGGCCTTACCGGTGACGGCGCTGCCATCACCACCACCGACCGCAGCTGTACCGCTCCGGGCAAGGATGAATGGACTGGCGTGCTGACTGTCGGCCGTCCGTACCAGGAGTTCCTGCCCTTCGCGTATACCGGCTCGCGTCAGGACTCAGGACCGACGGCCACTACGCGGACGCGCGAAGGCTATTTCGAAATCCTGCAGATGGCCGATCTCGGCGGAGCGCTGCGCAACGCGGTGACGCACACTGCTGCTGGCGTTCCGGCCAACTGCAGCGTCGTCCAGGCTATCGATCCGGCCAGTACCCTGCTCCTGCCGCCGACCGGCGGGCTGTTCGGCGCCGCCGGCATCGTCAACGTGGCGCAGGGGACGTTCCACAGCTACAACGCCGATGCGATCGGCGGCTTCAGCAAGGTCGCGCTGTTTTCGGGCACGGGAACGCCTAACCCCTCGCTGGCGCAGGCCAACTCGGCGCCTGGCGTGGCAACGACGTATGTGTTCGATGCGGCCGGCGAGCTGTTCCGCTCCGACTACCCGACAACAGGCCAGCCCAGCCGGGCGATCGATGCGGTATCCGCGGTGTTCATGGCGTCCTATCTGCTCAACGAATACAACGTCGATGCGTCGGCCGGATCGAATACCGACTGGGTGGTGACGTTTCCGACCAAACGTTTCTATGTCGATCCGGAAATCCTCGGACTGCCGCTGGGCACTGCCGGCGCGCTGCCGCCGTTCAATTTCACGTTTGGCCAGCCGTCCACGGTCAACGGAGTCGCGGTCAACGGCGACGGGCTGTCCTGCAGCCAGGTCCAGGTACTGCCGTTCGACCGGGAGGAAGGCCGTCCGACCTTTGCGTTCGGATTTCCTGGCGTGCCACCGCCCCCGGTTCCCGCACTCTGCACCTCGGTCAGCGTGATCAGCATGCTCAACAGCGCGGCGCCGTCGATCGAATCCGGCGTGCTGGGATCCCGGCTGCATACCAATCTACGGCCGTTCGCGCCTGCCGGCTGGCTCCGCCTCACGCTCGATCCAGCGGCGCAGCCGCATGCGCTGCGCGCCTCGAGCGACGGCGATGTGTTCAAGGGATTGCCGGCAACCGGGTTCCAGGCCGTGAACTACGTCAACGGCAATGCCTTGCCGGGCGTGCTGTCGAACTACAGCGCAACGTTCCGGCATCGCGCGGTGCGTGATTGCGCGAACGCAACTTCCGCAAGCTGCATCTGACGGCGCCGGTCCTGGCATTCGCTTCGCACTGAGCGTTGGGCGCAGGTCCGGACGGACCTGCGACGTTGGCAGCGCGCGCCCTGACAAACGGGCGCATGCTGCATTTTTCTTCGGCCGCGCTTTGTCCGTCGCTGCCGTCGGCATGATTGCCTTTCCTGCGGCGACCGGCCTCGACGTGGCGGGTGTTGCCGAAGTCCGCCGGTCGGCCTGCGTGCTTTATCCGGCCAGAGCACAAAAAAAACCACCGCGCAAGGCGGTGGCTGAAGGTTTGGGCGACGGCTGCAACAGCGCCTTGTCGCCCCCGGTCGCGGGGGGGGGGGGGGGGGGGGGGGGGGGGGGGGGGGGGGGGGGGGGGTTGTTTTGGGGGGTTGGGGGTGTATGGGGGGAGAGGGGGGGTGGGGGGGGGGGGGGGGGGGGCCCCCCCGCCCCCCCCGCGGGGGGGCCCCCGCGGGGGCAACCGGCGGGGCGCCCGCGGGGGGGCGGGGGGTGGGCAGCGGGGGGTGAAAGCGGCGC
>JBBRWW010000012.1:0-34007 GCA_038248955.1 Lysobacterales bacterium | reverse complement strand
GCACTTGTCGTCGCAATCGTTCACGCCGTCACCGTCGCTGTCCATGTCGGCGCAGCTCGGGGCCACCGGCGCCGGAGCCACCGCAGCCATCGGCTCGGGACCCAGCGGGATGATCACGCCGACCGAGGCCAGCACGTCACCAAACCAGTCCGCACCGTCGTCGCGCGGAATGTCGTCATTAAGGAACGCGCCAACGCTGCCGTTGTCACCGTCGATGCGATAGGCCAACTCGGTACGGATACCGACGCGGCCGAGGTCACCCTGCAGGCCCACGCCGACCTTGGCAGCGGCATGACCGTCCTTGCGCTGGCTCGGAGCACCGTTGCGGGTGAAGCGCGCCGGGAGAACGGCATTGGACGGGTCAAACTCTTCCTCGGCGCGCTGGTAGCCCAAGCCCATCACGACGTACGGGTTCCAGTTACGGCCCTCGGCGATGAAGTGGCGACGCGCGTCGAACGAGATGCCGTACTGGCTCCAGTTCAGATCCTGGTTACGGTCGGCGTTCGGGTTCTGGTAGTTCAATTCGCCGTCGATCGACCAGTTCGGATTGATGAACTTGCCCAGGCCCAGCGCCACGAACGGAGCGTTACGCGTGCCACGGTCGTTGTCCTGCAGGTTGAAGCCAGCGGTACCGGTGACGTACCAGCGATCATCGAAATCCTGCGCGCTGGCGACGTGCGCCAGGCTCAGGCCACCCAGCAGGGCCGCGCAAAGAATTTGCTTGTTCATGTGTGGAGCTCCTTGGTTCATTTGAAAAATACTGGAAACCGCGTCGGCGAAGCGTTGTTACCGTTCGGGGGACGGCAGCCTGTATGACGCCATCAAGCGAAGGTTAAGTTCGCCCGCGTGAAGGCTATGTTAACGGCCAACTAACATTTGGCCGAAGTTCCCGGCATGGCCGCTCGGCGTCAGATTTCGTTCAGCCCTGGAACAACGCCATCAACTCGGTGATCGCCGTCGCCTCGAGCGCGGCGGGATCGCCGGCCAGCACCATCAACTGGTCGGCGTTGGCGGGAGGCAGCTTGGCGCGGATGGCCGCCTCGAATTTCGCCATCAGCACCGGAATGCCTTCGACCCGGCGCTTGCGGTGGCCAATCGGGAAATCAATCGAGACCTGGTCGGTCGAGCTGCCGTCCTTGAAGAACACCTGCACCGAGTTGCCGATGTAGCGCTTGTCGGGATCGAAATAGTCCTTGGTGAACTGCTCGTTCTCCCGGACAACCATCTTGTCGCGCAAGGCATCGATGCGCGGGTCGGCGGCAACCGCGTCGCTGTAATCGCCTGCGGTCAGGCGGCCGAAGATCAGCGGCACGGCAACCATGTACTGCAGGCAATGGTCGCGATCGGCGTAGTTGGCCAGCGGGCCGGCCTTGTCGATGATCCGGACGCCGGCTTCCTGGGTCTGCAGTTCGATGCGCTCGATGTCGTCGAGGCGGTGCTTCACCGCATCGTGAAGCTGCATGGCGCATTCGACCGCGGTCTGGGCGTGGAACTCGGCCGGGAAGCTGATCTTGAAGAGGACATTTTCCATCACGTAGCTGCCAAACGGACGCTCGAACTCGAACGACTGTCCCTTGAACGCGATGTCGTAGAAGCCCCAGGTCTTGACCGACAACGCGCTCGGATAGCCGACCACGCCCTTGATGGCGTTCAGCGCGTGGGTGACGGCGCGGCGGCAGGCATCGCCGGCAGCCCAGCTCTTGCGCGGGCCCGTGTTCGGTGCATGGCGATAGGTGCGAAGCACACCGTTGTCGATCCAGCTGTGGGATACGGCGGTGACGATCTCGTCCTTGCCGCCGCCGAGCATCTGCGTGGTGACTGCCGTCGAGGCCAGGCGCACCAGGATGACGTGGTCGAGGCCGACGCGGTTGAACGAGTTCTTCAGCGCGTAGCCGCCCTGGATTTCATGGGCCTTGATCGCGTGCCCGAGCACATCCTTGACCGTCATCGCCCGGCCGCCTTCGGCTTCGGCCTTGCGGCCGAGGTAGTCGGCGACGGCGAGGATCGCGCCGAGGTTGTCGGAGGGATGGCCCCACTCGGCCGCCAACCAGGTGTCGTTGAAGTCAAGCCAGCGGATCTGCACGCCGATGTTGTAGGCGGCCTGTACCGGATCGAGCTCGTGAGAGGTATAGGGTACGCGCGCACCACCCTTCATGTCCGCGCCCGGCACCAGTGGGCCCAGGTGCTTGACGCATTCCGGATGGTCCATCGCCATCGCCGCGCAGGCCAGCGAATCCAGCAGCATGTAGCGCGCGGTATCGAACGCTTCCTTGGATTCAATCTGGTAGTCGGCGACGTAGTCGGCGATGTCCACCATCGGCTGGTCGGGACTGGGGCGGACGGTGGAGCGGATATCGAAATGGGCCATGGGTGCGGGTCTGCCGGGGGGAGGAAGCCGGCTATTTTGCCAGACGCGGGGGGGGGACAGCGAGGAATGGCCGCGGCGTGCGGGGGCCGCACACCCGGGTCCCGGTGCCCCGCACGGCGCCGGGACGTCGAGGCAAACGGTTGGAATTCGCGGCGATAGGGGTCATGTTTCGCCCATGGACACGCCAACCCGCCTGCCGACCCTGTTCCTTTCCCACGGTTCGCCGATGCTGGCGATCGAGGGCTCGCCCGCCGGTCGGTTTTTGGACGGACTTGGTGATGAACTGCCTCGGCCGCGCGCGATCGTGGTCGCCTCCGCGCATTTCACCGCCGACCGGGCCACGCTGGGCGGACATCCACAGCCGCCTACGGTGCATGACTTCGGCGGTTTTCCCGCGCCGCTGTATGAGCTGCAGTATCCGGCTCCAGGACTGCCTGGCCTGGCCGATGACATCGCAGGCCGCCTTGCCGACGCCGGGCTGGAGGCGACGGTGCGGCCCGGCCATGGCCTCGACCACGGCGTGTGGGTGCCGCTGCGAAGGATGTATCCGGATGCGGACATCCCGGTGGTGCCGCTGTCGGTGATGCCGCATGGCAGCGCGGCGCAGCATTACGAGATGGGGCGGGCGCTTGCCGGGCTGCGCGATGAGGGCGTGCTGGTGATCGGCTCGGGCGGCTTCGTCCACAACCTTGGCGACCTCGACTGGGAGCGCAGGGACGCGCCGCTGATGCCGTGGGCCGCGGACTTCAGTGCCTGGATGCATGACAGGCTCGCGCGCGGCGACCTCCCCGGCCTGCTCGCATGGCAGGCACTGGCGCCACAGGCCCGCCATGCGCACCCCACCGTCGAACACCTGATGCCGCTGTTCGTCGCCCTCGGCGCCGCCGGCGACGCACCTTCAGTGCGCACGATCCACCGTTCGCACGAAATGGGTTCGCTGGCCCTGGATGCGTTCGCATTCGGCTGACGACTGGGTGGAGATCGCCTGGGCGCCCTCCGCCAGCACCGTCGACTTGTAACGCGCCGGCATTCGCGGCATCGTTCGCGCTCCCATACGCAGGCGTATTCGTGCATGACGGCCACCCGCGCAGCAGCACCGCATTCGCTGTATCCGCACCTGTTCGCGCCACTGGACCTGGGCTTCTGCACGCTGCCCAACCGGGTGCTGATGGGCTCGATGCACACCGGGCTGGAGGACAAGGCCGCCGACTTCCCGAAGCTGGCCGCCTACTTCGGCGAGCGCGCGGCCGGCGGCGTCGGCCTGATGGTCACCGGCGGCTTCGCACCGAACATCAGCGGCTGGCTCAAGCCGTTCGGCGGTAAGCTCAGCTGGCCGTGGGAGGTGCGCAAGCACCGCCAGGTCACCCGCGCCGTCCATGCGCACGGCAGCCGCATCTGCCTGCAGATCCTGCACGCCGGCCGCTATGGCTACCATCCACTGCAGGTCGCGCCGAGCAGGCTCAAGGCGCCGATCAATCCGTTCACCCCGCGCGCGCTGTCGGCCGCGGGCGTCGAACGCCAGATCCATGCGTTCGTGAACTCCGCCCGGCTCGCCCGCGACGCCGGCTACGACGGCGTCGAGGTGATGGGCTCGGAAGGCTACCTGCTCAACCAGTTCACCGCTCCGCGCACCAACAAGCGCATTGACGCGTTCGGCGGCGATGCCGGAAAACGCATGCGCTTCGCGGTCGAGATCGTGCGGCGGATCCGCGAGGCGTGCGGGCCGGACTTCATCCTTGTCTATCGGCTGTCGATGATCGACCTGGTGGATGATGGCCTGGCGTGGGACGAGGTGGTGATGCAGGCCAAAGCGGTCGAGGCCGCCGGTGCGACCCTGATCAATACCGGCATCGGCTGGCACGAGTCGCGCGTGCCGACGATCGCGACCTCCGTGCCGCGCGGCGCGTTCACCGGCATCACGGCGCGGCTCAGGCCCGAGGTCGCGGTGCCGCTGATCACCACCAACCGCATCAACATGCCGGACGTGGCCGAACGCATCCTCGCCGCGGGCGAGGCCGACATGGTGTCGATGGCGCGACCACTGCTGGCCGATCCGGCCTGGGTGGCAAAGGCCCGCGACGCACGCAGCGACGAGATCAACACCTGCATCGCGTGCAACCAGGCCTGCCTGGACCACGTGTTCGCGAACAAGCGCGCCAGTTGCCTGGTCAATCCGCGCGCCTGCGCCGAAACCGAACTCAACTATCCGCCGACCGCCAGCCCCAAGCGCATCGCCGTGGTCGGAGCCGGCCCGGCCGGGCTGGCATGCGCCACCGTCGCGGCCGGGCGTGGCCACCGGGTCACGCTGTTCGATGCCGCCAGCGAGATCGGCGGTCAGTTCAACCTGGCCAAGCGCATCCCGGGCAAGGAGGAGTTCTACGAGACCCTGCGCTATTTCGCGCGCCAGCTCGAACTGACCGACGTCGAACAGCGGCTGGGGACGCGCGCCGACGCCGCCATGCTGGCCGGCTACGACCATGTCGTGCTCGCCACCGGCGTGGTGCCGCGTCCGGCGAAGTTTCCCGGTGCCGACCATCCGAAGGTGGTCAGCTACCTCGACGTGCTGGCCGGCCGGGTCGTGCCCGGCGGCAAGGTCGCCATCATCGGCGCCGGTGGCATCGGTTTCGATGTTGGCGAATTCCTGGTGCATCACGCGCCTCCTCGAGATGCCGGGATGCCGCACTCCGACGCCGCCCGCTGGCGTGCCGAATGGGGCGTCGACCTGGCCTACACCGGCAATCGCGGCGGCCTGGCGCGCGCGCGCCCGGAGCCACCGACGCGCGCGGTCTGGCTGCTGCAGCGCAGCCCGGGCAGGCCCGGCGCACGACTGGGCAAGACCACGGGCTGGATCCACCGCTCGACGCTGAAGGCCAAGCGCGTGCAGATGCTCGGCGGCGTCGAGTATCTCGGCGTCGCCGATGACGGCTTGCGGATCCGGGTCGACGGCGGCGAAGTGCTGCTGCCGGTTGACCACGTCGTCGTCTGCGCCGGGCAGGAGCCGTTCAAGCCGCTGGCGGCGGAACTGGCTTCCAGCACCGCGACCGTGCACGTCATTGGCGGTGCCGACGTGGCCGCGGAACTGGACGCCAAGCGCGCGATTGACCAGGGCTCGCGGCTGGCGGCGTCGCTCTGACGCGACACCAAGAAAACTCGAACGCTTCGAGTCGATGAGTGATGCCCCCTCGGCTATTCCAGGGCCGGGGCTTCCCGATGCTGACCCGACGGCGAAAAAATGCGGACCAACCCCTGCCGGCCGCCGGCCGGAGCCGATCCGCAAAGATGCCGTACTTGACACGCCAAAGCGCATGGCAGCTGGTTTTGCGACGCAGACGGGCAACAAAACCCCAATTGAATCCATCACTTGTGAATAGGCGTTCACGCGACGTTTACGCAACCGTGGCTACCGTTCGCCAACTTTTCCGCCCAGCCTTGGCGGAACCCACACCGCCCCGCGCCCTCTGCGCAGGTCCGGTGACGGGGCAAAGCGCGCCGCACGCGACGATCTGTCGCGGTTCCTAAAAATGCTGCCGCCGCCCTCCCCAATACGCCATGCCGGCTCGCGCCGTGGTTACCTCCCGTGAAGGGCGGGCGCTGCATTGCGATTCGACGCAACGCAGCAAGGAGTTCGATATGAAACTGGCCTGGATCATGTGGTTGGCCTCGGTATTGCCGACACACACTGCGGACTCGCTCTGCCTGAGCACCACCGTCTACCTCGAGGCACGCGACCAATCCGTCCTTGGACAGCAAGCGGTGGCCGAGGTAGCGCTGCGTCGCCGCGACAGCGGCCTGTGGGGCAGCACGCTGTGCGACGTGGTCACGGCCCGAAGTCAATTCGCGCCGTCGCTGGTCTCGCCCGGCACGCAACTGAGCAACACCGAGGCGTGGGCGGCATCGGTGACGATCGCGCTGGACGCTGAGCAGAATTGGGCGCTGCCGCCGGGCGAACGCAAGGAAATCGTGCCGGGCGCCAGCCATTTCGTCGCGGGCAGCGCCAATCCTTCGTGGCGCAATGCGTACCAGGTCGCCATGATCGGCGACCACACGTTCCTGCGCGTGCAGTCGCTGAAGCCGCGCAAGACCTGACGCCGCGGTTCGCCGACGGCTCGACCGGCATGACGGTTCGTTGCAGTACTGCCGTTGAGCAGTCAGGTGCGGGCGACCATAGTGCGCTGCCGGCGTCTTCCGGCTCCTGACGAGATCCCCATGAAGCTCTATTCCAAGCCTGGCGCCTGCTCCACTGCGGGCCATATCGCCCTGCATTGGACCGGAGAACCGTTCGAGGTCGAGGTAATGACCGGCGAAACGCTCAAGACGCCGGCCTACCTGCAGGTGAATTCCGCAGGCTCGGTACCATCCCTCGTTGATGGTGACTTCAAGCTCAGCCAGAACGTGGCCATCCTGGGCTACATTGCCGACACCTACCCCGCCGCCAACCTTGGCGGAGACGGTAGTCGGCAGCAGCGCGGCGACGCCGCACGCTGGCTGGCCTTCATCAATGCCGACCTGCACGCGGCATTCGCGCCGCTGTTCAATCCCGGCGCGTTCCACGCCGACCACTCCCAGCACGAAGGCATCCGCGACGCCGCCCGCCACCGGGTGCGCGCACTGTTCGCACGCGTCGAGACGCAACTCGCCGGCAACACCTGGCTGGTGGGTTTCCGCAGCTTCGCCGATCCCTATCTGTACATCACGCTGCGCTGGGCGACGAGCCTGGGCGTGGACATGGGCGGTTTTGGCAACCTGGCCGCATTCAAGCAGCACATGGAGGCCGACAGCGGCGTGCGGGCGGCGCTACAGGCCGAAGGGCTCAACTGACCGCGGCGAGCACGCACAAGCGTCACACACAGTGAAAGCCGCCGCGCACGTCAACGCGTCGGCTCGCGCCACTCGCGGCTCATTTCCAGGTACGTGAACGAGGCCGACCAGGCGATCAGCACGAAGCCGGTCAACGCGACCATGCCGGCCAGGAACCGGATCGGCCCCACCGGCGCGAGGTCGCCGAAGCCCAGCGTGGTGTACGTCGTCGCCGACAGGTACACCGCGTCGAGCAGGCTCAGCGCATGCACGCCGGCCACGCGGCCGGTGTTGGGCAGTTGCAGCAATCCCCACGCAGTGACGCCGAAGATCCACAGCTCGGCCACGTGCAAGCCCAGCACGCCGAAGATGCCGTACAGCACCCGGCGGCGCCGATGGCTCTCGTGGCGATTGGCCAGCCATCGCGACATCTGGCTCAACCCTTCGTAATGCACCAACACCACCGCACCCACCGCCAGCGTGGTGGCGATCACCACGATCGCATTGGCGTCCCAGTGCTCGTACATTCCGACGTGGCTCCGATCAGCGCTTGCCCAGCTCTACATAGTCGCGATCGTCGGGACCGATGTAGGTCGCGCTCGGGCGGATGATCTTGCCGTCCTCGCGCTGCTCGATCACGTGCGCGCTCCAGCCGGTGGTGCGGGCGATCACGAACAGCGGGGTGAACATCGGCGTCGGGATGCCCATCAAGTGGTAGGCCGAAGCGCTGTACCAGTCGAGGTTGGGGAACATCTTCTTGGTGTCCATCATCAGGTTTTCGATCCGCTCGCTGACGTCGAACAACACCTGGTTGCCGCCGTCCTCGCACAGCGCGCGCGAGATTTCCTTGATGATCGGATTGCGCGGGTCGCTGACGGTGTACACCGGGTGGCCAAACCCGATCACGATCTCCTTGCGCTCCATGCGTGCACGGATATCGGCCTCGGCCTCGTCGGCGTTGGCGTAGCGGGAAATGATGTCCATGGCGACCTCATTGGCGCCACCGTGCTTGGGGCCGCGCAGCGCGCCGATCGCGCCGGTGAGGCACGAATGCAGGTCCGAGCCGGTGCCGGCGATCACCCGCGCGGCGAACGTGCTGGCGTTGAACTCGTGCTCGGCGTACAGGATCAGCGACTGGTCCAGTGACTTGGCGTGCAACTCGCTCGGTGGATGCCCGTGCAGCAGGTGCAGGAAATGCGCGGCGACGGTGTCGTCGTCGGTCTCGACGTCGATGCGGCGGCCATTGCGGGTGAAGTGCCACCAGTACAGGAGCATCGAGCCGAAACTCGCGATCAGCCGGTCGGCGATGTCGCGCGCTTCCGACGCTGGGTGGCTGTCGCGCTCGGGCAATACCGTGCCGAGCACCGAGCAACCGGTGCGCAGCACGTCCATCGGGTGGGCGTTGGCGGGTACCAGCTCCAGTGCCTCGCTGACGATCGCGGGCAGGCCGCGCAGGCGCTGGAGCTTGGTCTTGTACGCCTGCAGTTGCGACGGAGTTGGCAGCGCCCCGTGCACCAACAGGTGGGCGACCTCCTCGAACGTCGAACGGGTCGCCAGGTCGTGGATGTCGTAGCCGCGATAGTGCAGGTCGTTGCCGCTGCGGCCGACCGTGCACAGCGCGGTGTTGCCGGCGGGGGTGCCGCTGAGCGCGACGGACTTCTTGATCTTCGGAGGTGCAACGGGGGCGGAATCAGTCATGGCAATGCTCCTGGCAATGGGGCGGATGGCTCGCGATTTTCGGTGCGCGGCGACCCTGAGCGAATCTGGCGAGCGTGTCCGCAGTCAGCGGGGGCCTGCGTTGGTTAGAACGAACGATATGTAGACCTGCATGCGACTGGTCGGTCGCACCGGCTGCGGCTGGTGAGCACGAAGCTCCCGCCGCAGTCGGAGGGCGAAGGACGCGCCGGCGGGGTGCGTGGCAGGGGGCTCGCACGGCGGGAACCTGTTCGCTCCGTCGGCCGACCATCTCCAGCTGGTGACACCATCGCGGGTGACACCAACGCGCCACTCTCCGCGCAGTCCACCTCCAGGCCTCACTCGTCGCCTTGGGCGAACAACTCGTCGAGCTTCTGTTCGTAACGGTGGTAGTCGAGGAAGTCATACAGTTCGGCGCGCGTCTGCATGATCGGTACCACCGACTGCTGCGTGCCTTCCCGGCGCACGGTCTCGTAAAATGTCTGCGCGCCCTTGTTCATCGCGCGATAAGCGCCGCAGCAATACAGCACGATGTCGACCCCGGACGACTGCAGCTCGTCGGTGGTGAACAGCGGCGTCTGCCCGAACTCGGTGATGTTGGCCAGGATCGGCACGTGCACCGCGTCCTTGAACTGTCGGTACTGCTCGAGCGTGTAGATCGCCTCGGGGAAGATCATGTCGGCGCCGGCTTCGACACACGCAACCGCGCGCTCGATGGCCGCATCGAAGCCCTCGACGGCGATCGCATCCGTGCGCGCCATGATCACGAAACCCTCGTCGGTGCGCGCGTCCACGGCCGCCTTGATGCGATCGACCATCTCGGCCTTCGACACCAGCGCCTTGCCGGGCCGGTGCCCGCAACGCTTGGTGCCGACCTGGTCCTCGATGTGCATCGCGCCGGCGCCGGCCTTGGCCAGCGACCGCACGGTGCGGGCAATGTTGAACGCGCCGCCCCAACCGGTGTCCACGTCGACCAGCAGCGGCAGGTCGCAGACGTCGGTGATGCGGCGGATGTCGGTGAGCACGTCTTCCATCGTGCTGATGCCCAGGTCGGGCATGCCGAGCGAATTCGCGGCGACGCCGCCGCCGGACAGGTAGATCGCCTTGAACCCGCTACGCTGGGCCATCAGCGCGGCATAGGCGGTGATGGTGCCGACGACCTGGAGGGGATTCTCGGATGCAACGGCGGCGCGGAAGCGCGCGCCAGCGGATGTTTGCGGGGGCATGGCGACTCCTGGTTAGACGCCCATTCTAGCCGAGGCGCCCGGCGGGCCCGCGCGATGACTTCCACGTACTCGTGCAGACCCGCCGACAACAATCGCCGCGGGATCCCGACGGATGACCACCCTGCCCCCCCCCGCAAACGAAACAGGGCGACCCGAAGGCCGCCCCGTGCAGTATCGCGATCCGCTGGCGATCAGCCCAGCAGGTGCGCCACGCCGGCGCGCTCTTCCTCGAGCTCGGCGAGGGTCTTGTCCATCGCCGCGCGGCTGAAGTCATCGATCGCCAGGCCTTCGATGCGCGTGTACTGGCCGTTCGCGGTGATCACCGGCACGCCGTAGATCACGCCTTCGGGGATGCCGTAGCTGCCGTCGGACGGCACGCCCATCGTCACCCACTTGCCGTTGCTGCCCAGCACCCAGTCGCGGATGTGGTCGATCGCCGCATTCGCCGCCGACGCCGCGGACGACAGTCCGCGCGCCTCGATGATCGCCGCGCCGCGCTTGCCGACCTGCGGGATGAAGGTGTTCGCGTTCCAGTGGGCATCACCAATCTTGTCTTTCAGCGACTCGCCATTGACGGTCGCGAAGCGGTAGTCGGGATACATCGTCGGGCTGTGGTTGCCCCACACGATCAGGTTTTCGATATCGCCCACGGCCACTCCGGCCTTGCCCGCGAGCTGACTCAGCGCGCGGTTGTGGTCCAGGCGCAGCATCGCGGTGAAGTTCGCGGCTTTCAGGTCGGGTGCCGACTTCATCGCGATGTAGGCATTGGTGTTGGCTGGATTGCCGACCACCAGCACCTTGACGTCGCGCGCGGCGACCCGGTTCAGCGACGCGCCCTGGGCGGTGAAGATCTTGGCGTTCTCCAGCAGCAGGTCCTTGCGCTCCATGCCGGGGCCGCGCGGACGCGCGCCGACCAGCAGGGCGATGTCGGCGTCCTTGAACGCGACGTCCGCGTCATCGGTGCCGACCATCCCGGCCAGCAGCGGGAACGCGCAATCCTCAAGCTCCATCATCACGCCCTTGAGCGCGGCCTGGGCCTTCTCCATCGGCAGCTCGAGCATCTGCAGGATGACTGGCTGGTCCTTGCCCAGCATTTCGCCCGAAGCAATGCGGAACAACAGCGAGTAGCCGATCTGGCCGGCGGCACCGGTAATGGCGACACGTACGGGGGTCTTCATGGGGTTACTCCGGGTAAACGGGAAGAAGGGGCGGATCAGGAAATCGGGGTTCGGGCCGACCGACGGACCAGCCGCTTCGGGAAGCCATGGTGCTTCCCTGGCAGTGCCTGGTCCCGCGCGACGGTCAGCTCAACTCGGCGAAGAAATCCTTGATGCGCTGCAGGCCGGGCGCCAGCTGCGGCGTCGGGCAGGTGTAGCTGATGCGCAGCGCGCGCGGCTCGCCAAACGCCGAGCCCGGCACGCACGCCACGCCCTTGGCTTCGAGCAGGGCGTCGCAGAAATCGACGTCATTGCCGATGACATGGCCGCTGGGGCCATGGGTCTTGCCGAACGCGACGCTGATGTCCGGGAACACGTAGAACGCACCCTGCGGACGCGGGCAGACCACGCCGGGGATCGCATTCATGACGTCCATGACCTGGTCGCGTTTGGCCTGGAACTCTTCGCATTTCTCGTTGGGCACGTCCTGCGGTCCGCACAGCGCCGCCACGGCCGCCGCGCTGACCACTTCGGGCAGGTTGGTGATGTGGTTGGAGTTCATCGTCACCACGGCCTGCGCCACGACCTCGGGGCCCGCCATGAAGCCGACGCGCCATCCGGGCATGCCATAGGTCTTCGACAGCGAGTCCAGGAAGATCACCCGGTCGCGCAGTTCCGGACGGGCGTGGACGAAATTGTGGTAGCCGACGCCGTCGAACACCATCCGGTTGTAGATGTCGTCGGTGATCACCCAGGTGTCGGGGTATTTCACCAGCACGTCGGCCAGCGCGCCGATCTCGTCCTTCGAATAGACCATGCCGGTCGGGTTCGAGGGGTTGTTGAACAGGAACACGCGCGGCTTCTTCGCCAGCGCGGCGTCGAGTTGCGCGGGGGTGAGCTTGTAGTCCTGGCTGGCCGGGCACGGCATCAGCTCGATCTTCGCGTTGACGATCTCGGCGATGTCGACGTAACTGGTCCAGTACGGGCTCGGGAACACGATCGTGTCGCCCTCGTCGAGCAGGGCCTCGCACAGGTTGTAAATGACGTGCTTGGCACCGACGCCGGTGGCGACGTTGACGCGCCCGTAGCCGGTCAGGCCGATCTTGGCGATGTGCTCGATGAACGCGTCGAGCATCGCATCGCTGCCGCGGTTGCTGCCGTACTGGCCGCTGTCCTTGTCCAGGGCGGCGCGGGCGGCGGCATAGACGTGCTCGCCGGGCAGGAAGTTCGGGACGCCAATCGAGAAGCTGATGATGTCGTGGCCTTCGGCTTTCAGCCGCTTGGCCTTTTCAGCTACCTGCATGATCGCGCTGGGCTTGGCGCGACCGATCCGTTGGGCGAGCAAGGGCATCGCGGGGACCTCGTGGGAATCGAACGGGAGAATGGCCGGAGCGGCCTGGCAAAACGGCGGAAATCCAGCCGCAAAAGGGTAGCACGCACCCCGCTCCACAGCGCTTCGCGGCGACGACGGGCCGGCCGGCGAAAGGGTGCCGGGCACGCCACGCCCCGCCCGCGCGACTGCGCGCGCGGGCGGGGCGCCGCGGCGCGAGGCTGGACACGGCCCTGACAACGGGCGCTCGTGTCCGCGGGACTCAGGCGCGGGCGCTTTCGTCGAGCGTCTTGTTCCAGTCCGCGACCCGGTCGGCCTTGGCGGCAAGCACGGCGGCGGCGTCGCCCTCGATCGTCACCGACTTGATGATGTCGCCCTGGCGGACGCTATCGACGATGTCCATGCCTTCAAGGACCTTGCCGAACACGGTGTGTTTGCCGTCCAGCCACGGGCAGGCCACGTGGGTGATGAAGAACTGGCTGCCGTTGGTGCCCGGTCCGGCGTTGGCCATCGCCAGCACGCCGCGCTCATGGCCCAGGCCGTTCTTGGCCTCATCCTCGAAGCGGTAGCCCGGGCCGCCGGTGCCGCTGCCCTGCGGGCAACCGCCCTGGACCATGAAGTCGTTGATGACGCGGTGGAAGTTCAGGCCATCGTAGTAGCCGCGCTGGGACAGGTTGACGAAGTTGGCCACGGTCAGCGGCGCCTTGTCGGCGGCCAGTTCGATGCGGATCGGGCCGCGGTCGGTGTCGAAATTGGCGATCAGGCTCATATTGGGGCTCCAGGTCTGTGAAGGGACGTCCAGCTCCCCAAGATTGGGGCGTTTGACGCAGCCTCCCAAGGATAACGCAGCTGTCGAACCTGAACCGGCAGGCGCCGCCCGCAGCCGTTATACTTGCCGGCTTCCTTCGCTGCCCGTGCCCCTTACCGGGCAATCCTCGCATGTCTATCGAACGCCTCCGCAACATCGCCATCGTCGCCCACGTCGACCACGGCAAGACCACCCTCGTCGACTGTCTGCTCAAGCAGTCCGGCACGTTCAGCGAACGCACGGTCACCACCGAGCGGATGATGGACAGCAACGACCAGGAAAAGGAACGTGGCATCACGATCCTGTCCAAGAACACTGCCATCAACTGGCAGGGCAACCGCATCAACATCGTCGACACGCCGGGCCACGCCGACTTCGGTGGCGAGGTCGAGCGCGTGCTGTCGATGGTGGATTCGGTACTGATCCTGGTCGATGCGATGGACGGCCCGATGCCGCAGACGCGCTTCGTGACCCAGAAGGCGTTCGCGATGGGCTTCAACCCGATCGTGGTGGTCAACAAGATCGACCGCCCGGGCGCGCGTCCGGACTGGGTGATCGACCAGGTGTTCGACCTGTTCGACAAGCTCGGCGCGACCAATGAACAGCTCGACTTCCCGATCGTGTATGCCTCGGCGCTGCACGGCTACGCCAGCCTGGAAGACACCGCCCGCGACGGCGACATGACCCCGCTTTACGAAGCCATCATGAAGCACGTCCCGGCGCCGACGGTGGACCCGGACGGCCCGTTCCAGATGCGCGTCAGCCAGCTGGACTACAACAACTTCGTCGGCCTGATCGGCGTGGGCCGCATCCAGCGCGGCAAGGTGCGCACCAACATGCCGGTCAGCGTGGTCGACCGCGAAGGCAAGAAGCGCCAGGGCAAGGTACTGCAGGTGCTCGGTTTCATGGGCCTGGAGCGCGTCGAAGTGGCGGAAGCCGAGGCCGGCGACATCGTCGCGATCTCCGGCGTCTCCGAGCTCAGCATTTCCGACACGATCTGCGCCCTGGACACCCCGGAAGCGCTGCCGGCCCTGACGGTCGACGAACCGACGATCTCGATGACCTTCCAGGTCAACAACTCGCCGTTTGCCGGCAGCAAGGACCACAGCGGCGGCAAGTTCATCACCAGCCGCCAGATCCGCGAGCGCCTGGAGCGCGAGACGCTGCACAACGTCGCGATGAAGGTCGAGGAAGGCTCGGACCCGGACAAGTTCCTGGTCTCCGGCCGCGGCGAGCTGCACCTGTCGGTGCTGATCGAGACCATGCGCCGCGAAGGTTTCGAGCTGGCCGTGTCGCGCCCGGAAGTCATCATCAAGGAAATCGACGGCAAGCAGATGGAGCCGATCGAGCAGCTGGTGGTCGACATCGAGGACCAGCACCAGGGCGGCGTGATGGAAAAGCTGGGCACCCGCAAGGGCCAGCTGAAGAACATGGAGTCCGACGGCAAGGGTCGCGTGCGCCTGGACTACATGATCCCGGCCCGTGGCCTGATCGGCTTCCAGAACGAATTCAGGACCCTGACCCAGGGTTCCGGCCTGCTGTTCCACGTGTTCGACCATTACGGCCCGAAGGAAGTCGGCGCGATCGCCAAGCGCCAGAACGGCGTGATGATCTCCAACGCCGCCGGCGCAACGCCCGCCTACTCGCTGGGGCCGCTGGAAGAGCGCGGCAAGCTGTTCGCCGCCGAAGGCGACAACGTGTACGAAGGCCAGTTGATCGGCATCCACTCCAAGGACAACGACCTCACGGTCAACGTCATCAAGAGCAAGCCGCTGACCAACATGCGCGCGTCGGGCAAGGATGACGCGATCAAGCTGACCCCGGCCATCAAGTACACGCTGGAACAGGCACTGGACTTCATCGAGGACGACGAACTGGTCGAGGTCACCCCGAAGGAAATCCGCCTGCGGAAGAAGCACCTCAGCGAAAGCGACCGCAAGCGCTCCTCGCGCACCGGCTGACCGGATCCGCGACGTCGCTCGCGCCTCGTGACTGTCCAGTCGCACTACGATCCGAATCCGCGGGCCCATCCGGGCCTGCGGGCGATTGCAGTCGTCGAACTGGTCAAGGGACTGCTGGCACTGATCGCCGGCAGCGGTCTCGAGCTGCTTGGCCCGACGCCGTTGCGGCGCTGGGTCGATGAACTGATTCATCGTTTCCAGCTCGATCCCGAGCACGGCGCCATGGCGTGGCTGGCCAACGGCATCAACCACGACTCCGTGCACCTGGCTGCGGCCGCAGTGTTCGTCTATGGGGCGATCCACCTCGTGGAAGCCTGGGGCCTTTGGCGCGACCGGGCCTGGGCCTCGTGGTTGGGCTGTCTGACCGCCGCGCTGTACCTGCCATTTGACGGCTACGCCCTGGTCCAGCACCCGGGCGCGTTGTCGCTGGCCGTGTTCGCCATCAACCTGCTGGTGGTCTGGGTGTTGGCGTCGGACCTGGCCAAGCGTCGCCGCTAGTCCCGGCAAGCCGCATACTCGCGGCCATCGCCGACCAGGACTTGTGCCCATGCTGCCTTCGATCCCATCGCTCCTGCCCGCGGCCGCAACGCTTGCCGTGTCGTTGCTGGTCGGGTGCACGACCGCTTCGGTCACCCCGGACGACCTGGCCGTCAGTCCCGCGCCTTCGGCTGATTCCGTGGACATCGTGGAAGCCGACATCGCCACGCTCTCCGGGCGCATGCGCCGGGGCGAACTCAGCAGCGTGCAACTCACCCAAGCCTACCTCGACCGCATTGCCGCGATCGACGACGCCGGCCCGCGCCTGAATGCGGTTATCGAGCTCAATCCGGAGGCGCTCACCGAGGCCGCCGCCCGTGATGCCAGCCGCGCCAACGGCGACCTTCGCGGGCCCCTGCACGGAATTCCGGTGCTGCTGAAGGACAACATCGATGCCACGCCGATGGTCAATTCGGCCGGCTCGCTGGCGCTGGCCTCGCACCGACCGACGACCGACGCGCCGCTGGTCGCGGCATTGCGCGCCGGTGGCGCGGTGATCCTGGGCAAGACCAACCTGAGCGAATGGGCCAATTTCCGCTCCACCCGTTCCACCTCCGGCTGGAGCGCGCGCGGCGGGCAGGTGCGCAATCCCTACGTGCTCGATCGCAGCCCCTGCGGCTCCAGTGCCGGCACCGGCGCCGCGATTGCCGCCAGCCTGGCCACCGCCGGCATCGGCACCGAGACCGACGGCAGCATCCTGTGCCCCGCCGCCGTCAATGGCCTGGTTGGGCTGAAGCCCACGGTCGGACTGATCGGCCGCAGCGGGATCATCCCCATTTCCAGCAGCCAGGACACCGCCGGGCCGATGACCCGCAGCGTCGCCGATGCCGCCGCAGTGCTGGCCGTACTCGTCGCAGCCAGCGACCCGGCGGACGCCGCCACCCGGAACGCGGCGTCGCGCAGCGCCGTCGACTACCTGGGTGGGCTGGACGTCGACGCGCTGCGCGGCGCCCGGATCGGGTTCCTGCACCACTCCGGCGTGGGCGGCCAGCCTGACGTCGATGCGGCACTCGAGCAGGCCGTCGCCACGATCCGGGCCGCGGGCGCGACCGTGGTCAATGTCGAGATGGCCACCGCCGGCACGTGGGACGACGCCGAATTCACCGTGCTGTTGACGGAATTCAAGCACGGTCTGGAAGCCTACCTGCGCGGAAGCAATGCACCGGTCAAGTCGCTTGCGGACGTGATCGCGTTCAACAGCACGCACGCCGGGCAGGAGATGGGCTTCTTCGGCCAGGAGATCTTCGAGCAGGCGCAAGCCGCGGGCGGCCTGACCGACCCCAAGTACCTCGCCGCCGCCCGCAAGGCGCGGCACCTGGCCGGCCCGGACGGTATCGAGGCGCTACTGGCGCGGCACCGGCTGGACGCGCTGATCGCCCCGACGACTGGTCCGGCATGGCCGATCGACCCGATCAACGGCGACCATTTCACGGGCGCCGGCTATGGCGCGGCGGCGGTCGCCGGCAGCCCCAGCCTAACCGTGCCGATGGGCGACGCTCACGGACTGCCGCTCGGCCTGGTGTTCATGGGTGCGAAATGGAGCGAGCCGCGACTGCTCGCCCTGGGTTACGCGTTCGAGCAACTCACCCGCGCGCGCACCGCCCCGACGTTCCAGGCAACGATCGCCCCTTGAACGCGCCGGCAGCACGCGCGTCAGCCCTTGCAGGTGACCAACTCGTGCTTGCGGACGATCAGCATGGCCACTTCCAGCGCCTGCTCGTAATTCAGGCGCGGATCGACGGTCGACATGTAGGCCCGCTCGAGATCGGTCTCGGTGAGTTCGCGGGCACCGCCCATGCACTCGGTCACATCCTCGCCGGTCAGTTCCAGATGCACGCCGCCCAGGCGCGTGCCGGCGGCCGCGTGCAGTTCGAACGATTGCTTGAGTTCGCTGCCAATGTTGGCGAAGCGGCGCGTCTTGTAGCCGTTGGCGGTCGCTTCGGTATTGCCGTGCATCGGATCACACACCCACAACACGCGTCGGCCGTCGCGCCGCACCGCATCGAGCAACGCCGGTAACTTGTCGGCGATGTGTGCCGCACCCATGCGATGGATGAAGGTCAGCCGGCCCGGCTCGTCGTCGGGGTTGAGCACGTCCATCACCCGCAGCAATTGCTCCGCGGTCACCGACGGACCGACCTTGAGGGCGATCGGGTTGCGGATGCCACGGAAATACTCGACATGCGCGCCGTCCACCGCCGCGGTGCGCATGCCGATCCACGGGTAGTGCGTACTGAGGTTGAACCAGCCGCTGTGGCGCGGCACCTGCCGGGTCATCGACGCTTCGTAAGGCAGCAACAGGGCCTCGTGCGACGTGTAGAAATCGACCCGATTGAGGTTGTGTACCTGCGAACCCGATAACGTCTCCATGAAGCGCACGGCGTCGCCGATCGCGTTGACCATGACCCGGTAGTCGTCGGCCAGCGGCGAATGCCCGACCCAGTCGAGATTCCAGTATTCGGGGTGGTGCAGATCCGCGAAGCCACCGTCGATCAGCGCGCGGACGAAGTTCATCGTCATTGCCGAACGCGCGTGCGCCTTGATCATGCGGCGGGGATCAGGGCGACGCGCCTGCTCGGTGAACGCGGGCGCGTTGACCATGTCGCCTCGATAGCAGGGTAGCGTTACGCCGTCGATGGTCTCGGAATCCGCCGAGCGCGGTTTGGCGTACTGGCCCGCGAAGCGACCGACCCGCACCACTGGCTTGCGCATCCCGTGCACGAGCACCAGGCTCATCTGCAGCAGCACCTTGAGCCGGTTGGAAATCACATCCGACGAGCAATCACTGAAACTCTCGGCGCAATCACCGCCCTGCAACAAGAAGCATTTGCCGTCCTGCGCATCGGCCAGCTGCTGCTTGAGCGCCAATACCTCCCACGACGTCACCAGGGGTGGAAGCCCGCGCAGTTCGCGCAATGCCGCCTCCAGTTCCACGGGATCCGGGTACTGTGGCAATTGCAGCGCGGCGCGATCGCGCCACGACTCGGGAGCCCACTGTGGCGTGGCTGGTTGCGCGCGCATGTCGGTCTTGGGAAGCAAGGGATATTCCGGGGAAACCATCGTCGGTGAGGTGATGCTCGGTGAGGCAATGGTGGGAGAACTCATGTTCGGCAAGGTCGCGTCCGGCGAGTCATGCGCGTCGAAAGGCCGCGAACGACGCCCAGCCCGCCAACACCACGAAGCACGCCAGGCTCCACACCGGCATCGACAGACCCAGGAACGTCCAGTCAATGTTGGCGCATTCGCCCGACCCGGTCAGTACCTTGCGCACCACTCCCGAGATCGGCATCGAGTCGAGCATGTAATCGAGGCCGGGGCCGCAGGTCGGAACCTGATCGGGCGGCAGGCCCTGCAGCCACACGTGGCGGCCCGCGATCGCGATGCCAGCGCCCGCCGCGATCAGCGCGAGCATGCCGTAGGCGTGGCGCCCACCGGGTGCCTTCGGCGCATGCAGGCCACCCACGAGAAACACCAGCCCCAATCCCGCAAACGCGACCCGCTGGAAGATGCACAACGGGCAAGGCTCCAGCCCGTCGTGCAGCTGCACGTAGAACGCGTACGCCAGAGCGGCAACACAGGCGAAGAAGCCAATCAGGAACTGGCTGCGGAACGAAGCGCGCAATGGATTCATGGATTACACCTTAAATGGCCCACCGCAGCCAAGCAAAGCACGGCGGATTCAGCCAGGAGCCACGGCAACGTTTGACGCCGCGGCAGTCGCCATGATCGTACCTCCGCCAAAATGCAAAAGCCCCGACACCAGGTCGGGGCTATGCAACGCTCGACGGTGCAACTGCCGGGCATCAAGCTGGGGCGCGAGGCCCCAGCCGATTACTCGGCGACAGCCTGCGGACGATCAACCAGTTCGACATAGGCCATCGGCGCATTGTCACCAGCGCGGAAACCGCACTTGAGGATGCGCAGGTAGCCGCCCGGGCGCGCGACGTAGCGCGGACCCAGTTCGACGAACAGCGTGCCCACGGCTTCCTTGTCACGCAGGCGAGAGAACGCGAGGCGCCGATTGGCCACTCCGTCGGTCTTGGCCAGGGTGATCAACGGCTCCGCGACGCGGCGCAGTTCCTTGGCCTTGGGCAGGGTGGTACGGATCAATCCGTGCTTGATGAGGGACGCAGCCATATTGGTGAACATCGCATCGCGATGGGCACTGGTACGGTTGAACTTACGTCCGGCTTTCTGGTGGCGCATGGTCGTAATTCCTAGGTTCTATTCTCGCAGCGGCAAGCCGCTGCTCAGCCCATCATGCCGTGCGAGGCAATGCCTGCAGGCGGCCAGTTTTCGAGCTTCATGCCGAGGGAGAGTCCGCGCTGTGCAAGCACTTCCTTGATCTCGGTGAGCGACTTCTTGCCCAGGTTCGGGGTCTTGAGCAGTTCCACTTCGGTCTTCTGGATCAGATCGCCGACGTAGTAGATGCTCTCGGCCTTCAGGCAGTTGGCCGAACGCACGGTCAGTTCAAGGTCGTCGATGGGACGCAGCAGGATCGGGTCGACGCCACTGGTGGCCGGCTTCGCCGCACCGCGGTCGCGGTGGGTGAAATCGCCAAACACCGACAACTGGTCGGTGAGGATGTCGGCGGCGGTGCGGACGGCTTCCTCGGCATCGATCGTACCGTTGGTCTCGATGTCCAGGACCAGCTTGTCGAGGTCCGTGCGCTGCTCCACGCGTGCCGATTCAACGGCATACGCGACGCGGCGGACCGGCGAGAAGCTCGCGTCCAGCATGAGGCGACCGATGGTGCGGGTCTCCTCGTCCGGACGACGACGCGCGGCGGCCGGCTGGTAGCCATAGCCACGCTCGATCTTCAGGCGCATGTTGATCGCGGTGTCCTTCGTCAGGTGCGCGATCACGTGCTCCGGATTCAGGATCTCGATGTTGTGGTCGGTCTTGATATCAGCCGCAGTGATGATGCCGGGGCCCTGCTTCGTCAGCGAAAGCGTGGACGCTTCGCCGATATGCATGCGGATGGCAACATCCTTGAGGTTGAGGAGGACTTCGAGCACGTCCTCTTCCAGACCTTCGACCGTCGTGTACTCGTGAAGCACGCCGTCAATCTCGACTTCCGTGATTGCGAAGCCCGGGATCGACGACAGCAGCACGCGACGCAGCGCATTGCCGAGCGTATGGCCGTAGCCACGCTCCAGCGGTTCGATCACGACCTTCGCGCGGTTGCCGGCGAGGCGTTCGATCTGGGGGCCGCGCGGACGCAGCACCTGGTTTGCGGTAACCGTCATGTTCTGGCGTCTCCTGGATTACTTCGAGTACAGCTCGACGATCAGCGCTTCGTTGATGTCTGCCGGCAGGTCCGCACGATCGGGAACGGCCTTGAACACACCAGCGAACTTCTTGCTGTCGACTTCGACCCACGACGGAGACAGGTCCATCTGCGACGACACGGTCAGGGATTCCTGCACGCGAAGCTGCTTCTGGGCACGCTCGGCCAACGCGATTGCGTCACCGGCCTTGACCTGGAACGACGGCAGGTTTACGGACTTGCCGTTGACCGTGACGCCGCGGTGCGAAACCAACTGGCGGGCTGCCGGGCGGGTGATCGCGAAGCCCATCCGATAGACCACGTTGTCGAGACGGGTTTCGAGGAGCTGCAGCAGGTTCTCGCCGGTGTTGCCTTTCTTGGTCGAGGCTTTCTTGTAGTAGTTGCGGAACTGGCGCTCAAGCAGGCCGTAGATACGCTTGACCTTCTGCTTCTCGCGAAGCTGGACAGCGTAGTCGGACAACTTGCCCTTGCGGGTCGGGGTAGCGCCGTGTTGCCCGGGCTTCTGCTCCAGCTTGCACTTGGAATCCAGCGCGCGCGTGGGGGACTTGAGGCCGAGGTCGACGCCTTCGCGGCGGGCGAGCTTACAGGTAGGACCAATATAACGAGCCATTTCTCTTCAGCTCCTCAGACGCGACGCTTTTTCGGCGGGCGGCAACCGTTGTGCGGTATGGGCGTCACGTCGATGATATTCATGATCTTGTACCCGACGTTGTTCAAAGAACGAACGGCGGATTCGCGACCGGGACCCGGACCCTTGATGCGCACTTCCAACGACTTGACGCCGTAGTCGAGCGCAGCACGGCCGGCCTTTTCCGCGGCAACCTGCGCGGCAAACGGGGTCGACTTGCGCGAGCCACGGAAACCCGCGCCGCCCGAAGTCGCCCACGAGAGCGCGTTGCCCTGGCGGTCGGTGATCGTGATGATGGTGTTGTTGAAAGAAGCGTGGACGTGGGCGATACCGTCGGTGACGATCCGCTTGATCTTCTTCTTGGTTTTTGCTGCTGCCGGCTTAGCCATGATTTATTCCTTACTTCCTGATGGCTTTGCGCGGACCCTTGCGGGTACGGGCATTGGTACGCGTGCGCTGGCCACGCAGCGGCAGGCCGCGACGGTGACGCAGGCCGCGGTAGCAAGCCAGGTCCATCAGACGCTTGATCGACATGCCGACCTCACGACGAAGGTCGCCCTCGACCACGAACTTGCCGACTTCGGCGCGAAGGCGCTCGACTTCCGGCTCGGACAGGTCGCGGATCTTGGTCGTCGACGTCACGCCGGCCGACTCACACAGTTTCCTGGAACGGGTACGGCCAATGCCGAAAATGCTTTGCAGCCCAACCCAGACGTGCTTCTGGGCAGGCAAATTAACGCCCGCAATACGCGCCATAACGGCGATCTCCAACAGTTTTGGTGGCCGGAATTGAGTCCCGGCACGAGTGAGTCACTCGAAAGTGAACTTGAAAGTTTAACAAGGTCTCGTGGTAATAGAAAGCCCTGCGGCGTCGAGACGCCACAGTGCCCGGCATGGGGAGTGTGCCCATGCTCCGGCGACGAATCCTGGCTGGCTGGACATGGCGATGAACCGCCCTACCCGGCCCCGCGCGCTACTCTGGCGCGCGGAACGGCCCCGACTCACCCGCGCGCGAGACCACCGCGCGAGCCGCCCTTCAAGTTCGCTTTTTTCAACAAGCTTTCATACTGATGCGACATCAGGTGCGCCTGGATCTGTGCGATGAAATCCATGACCACCACGACCACGATCAGCAGCGAGGTCCCACCAAAGTAGAACGACGTACCCATCTGGGTCCGCATCACTTCCGGCAACAGGCACACCAGCACAAGGTACGCGGCGCCGGCCGCGGTGAGGCGGGTCAACACCGCATCAACGTAGTCCGCTGTCGCCTTGCCCGGACGGATGCCCGGAATGAGCGCACCGGACTTCTTGAGGTTGTCGGCGGTTTCCTGCGAATTGAATACCAGCGCGGTATAGAAAAAGGCAAAGCCGACAATCAATGACGCGTACAGGATCATGTGCAGCGGTTCACCGGGGTTGAGCCACTGGCTCACCTTCAGCATGAACGATGACGAATCACCCTGGCTGAACCAGGTGGCGGCCGTCGCCGGGAACATCACGATGCTTGAGGCGAAGATCGCGGGGATCACGCCGGCCATGTTGAGCTTGAGCGGCAGGAACGAGGACTGGTTCAGGTACGCGCTGCGGCCACCCTGGCGACGGGCGTAATTGACCGTGATCCGTCGTTGGCCGCGCTCGACGAACACCACGAAATAGGTGAAGCCCAGGACGATCACCGCCACCGCAAGCGCGGTAAGGACGCTCATGTCACCGTTGCTGATCTGCTCGAACATGCCCAACACCGCGGCGGGCAGGCCGGACACGATACCGGCAAAAATGATCAACGAAATGCCGTTGCCGATTCCGCGCTCGGTGATCTGCTCGCCCAGCCACATCAGGAACATGGTGCCGGAGGTCAGCGCAACCACGGCCGTCAGCACAAATCCAGGACCCGGGTTGTAGACCACCGGGATACCCTGGCTTGCACCACCGGCCTGCAAGGCGGTCGAGATGCCCCACGCCTGGAAGACCGCCAGCGGGATCGCGCCCATGCGCGACCACTGGTTGATCTTGCGTCGGCCCGACTCGCCTTCTTTCTGGATGGCCTTCAGGCTCGGCAGGATCTGCACCAGCAACTGGACGATGATCGAGGCCGAGATGTACGGCATCACGTTCAGGGCCAAGAGGCTGAAGCGCTGCAGCGCGCCGCCCGAAAACATGTTGAACATGTCGACGATCGTGCCCTTCTGGCTTTCCATCAGCTGGAGCATCGCATCGGGATTGACCCCGGGCACCGGGATGTAGCAACCGATGCGATACACCATCAGCGCGCCGACGACGAACATCAGGCGCTGCCGGAGCTCGGTGAACTTGCCAAGCCCGCCACCGAGGCCAGCGACTGCGTTACTCCCGCTGCGCGCCATGCTTCGCTTACTCCCCGACCTTGCCGCCGGCCGCTTCGATCGCAGCCTTGGCGCCCGCCGTGGCGAGCACGCCCTTGAGCACGAACTTCTTGCTCACTTCGCCCTTGAGGACGATCTTGGCCTGCTTTGCCTTGCTCGGCACCAGCTTGGCTGCGAGCAGCATGGCGAAATCGATCTCGCCGGCCTCGAGCTTGTCGAGCTGGTACAGCATCACTTCGGCGGTGTCGTGCTTGAGCTTGGAGCGGAAGCCGACCTTCGGCAGGCGCTTGTGCATCGGCATCTGGCCGCCTTCGAAGCCGGCGCTGATCTTGCCCTTGCCCGAACGCGCGAAGGAGCCCTTGTGGCCGCGGCCGCAGGTCTTGCCCAGGCCGGAACCGATACCACGTCCGACGCGCTTGCGATCTTCGCGGGCGCCATCGGCGGGCTGGAGAGTATTGAGACGCATAGGGTTACTCCTCGACTTTGACGAGGTAATGGAGCTGGTTGATCAGACCGCGAACCTGGGGGCTGTCCTTCAGTTCGCGAACGCTGTTGAGCTTGCCCAGGCCCAGCGCCTTCACCGACAGGCGATGACGCTCGGGGCAACCGCGCAGACCCTTGACCAGCCGGACCTTGACGGTCGCGGCGGCGGCAGTGTCATTCTTAGCCATGGACCAGGTCCTCCACCTTCTTGCCACGCTTCGCAGCGATCTTGGCCGGCGAATGCATTTCCGAAAGGCCGCGCAGGGTCGCGCGCACCAGATTGATCGGATTGCGCGAACCCACGGCCTTGGCCAGCACGTTCTTCACGCCGACGGCCTCGAGCACGGCGCGCATCGCGCCACCGGCGATCACGCCGGTACCTTCCGACGCGGGCTTCATGAACACGCGAGCCGCGCCGTGACCCGACTTGACTTCGTGCCACAACGTGCCGTTGTTCAGGTCGACGTTGATCATCGCCTTGCGGGCGTATTCCATCGACTTCTGGATCGCGACGGGCACTTCGCGCGCCTTGCCGTATCCAAAACCGACCTTGCCGGCACCATCGCCCACCACCGTCAATGCGGTGAAGGTGAACTGGCGGCCGCCCTTGACGGTCTTGCTGACGCGGTTGACGGCGATCAGCTTCTCGATCGTGCCATCGTCCACTTCCTCGCGGTTGCGATCGCGGCCCCGCGGTTGTTCGTTAGCCATTGAATGATTCCTTTAACTGGGATATTTGCGGCGTTGCCGCTTATGGTTGTGGGCTGGAGCGGATGTCTCGCCATGCCGGAAAACCCGTCATGGCGCCCGGCGCAACCCGCGCCGGCAGGACAATCAGACGTATACGGCGTGGGGACGGATCCCCACGCATACAAGCATCAGAACTGCAGGCCACCTTCGCGGGCGGCATCGGCGAGCACCTTGATGCGGCCGTGATAGCGGTAGCCCGAGCGGTCGAACGCGACCTTCTCGATACCGGCGGCCTTGGCCTTTTCGGCGATCGCGCGACCGACCTTGGCGGCGGCATCGCTGTTCTTGCCGTTCTTCAGGCCTTCCTTGACGTCGGCCTGCACGGTCGAGGCAGCGGCCAGGACCTTGGAGCCGTCGGCAGTGAAGATCTGCGCGTAGAGGTGCTGGCCAGTGCGGAGCACCGACAGACGCGCCACGCCGAGATCGCGGATGTGGCAACGGGTGGACTTGGCGCGACGCAGGCGGGCGATATTCTTGTTCATGTCTATGTCCTTCAGAAAGCGGATAGGCCCTTAGGCCTTCTTGGCTTCCTTGCGAATGATGACTTCACCGGCGTACTTCACACCCTTGCCCTTGTAGGGCTCCGGCGGACGGAAACCGCGAATCTTGGCGGCGACTTCACCGACCTGCTGCTTGTCCGTGCCCGAGACCATGATCTCGGTCTGGGTCGGCGTAGCAATGGTGATGCCCTCGGGCGTGTTGAACAGGATCGGATGGGAGAACCCCAGTGCGAGGTTCAGGTCCTTGCCCTGCATCGTGGCACGGTAACCGACGCCGACCAGCTCGAGCTTGCGCTCGAAGCCCTCGGAGACGCCCTTCACCATGTTCGCGATGATCGCGCGCAAGGTGCCGGTGAGCGGGATCAGTGCGGCATCGCTGGTCGTGAGCAGCGCATGGCCGTCTTCGACCTTGACGTCGATGCCGGCCGGCTTGGCGATCGACAGGGTGCCCTTCGGGCCCTTGACGCTGACGCTGGCCGGCTGGATGTTGAGCTCGACGCCCTTGACGAGGGCGATCGGCTGCTTGGCAACTCGGGACATTATCAGTACTCCCTTAAGCCACGACGCACAGGACTTCGCCGCCGACGCCCTGCTGGCGCGCCTGCTTGTCGGTCATGATGCCTTTCGATGTGGAAATGATCGACACACCCAGGCCACTGAGGACATTGGGCAGTTCGTCCTTGCCGCGATACTGGCGCAGGCCCGGCCGCGAGTAGCGCTTGAGGCGCTCGATCACGGGCTTGCCTTCGTAGTACTTCAGCGAAATTTCGAGTTCGGACTTGCCCGGACCGGTCTCGGTCACGCGCGCGTCCAGGATGTAGCCCTCGTCCTTCAGCACGGCGGCGATGGCCACCTTGGTCTTGGACGACGGCATCTTCACCGTCGGCTTGCGAACAGCCGCCGCATTCTTGATGCGGACCAGCATGTCGGCGATGGGATCAGTCATGCTCATTGAGAATCACCTATGAGTAGCACCGATATCCGCGGAATTGCGAATTTCAGTAGACACGCCGCGGACCAGCCGCGGCGCTTGGTACATTGTTCAGCCGGCTAGTGTAGCAGATTTACCAGCTCGCCTTGCGCAGGCCCGGGACGTCGCCGCGCATGGTGGCTTCACGCAGCTTGTTGCGGCCGAGGCCGAACTTGGCGTAAACACCACGCGAGCGGCCGGTGATCGCGCAACGGTTGCGCTGGCGGCTGGGCGATGAGTCGCGCGGCAGCTTGGACAGTGCGATGACCGCATCGGCCTTTTCTTCGTAAGTCGAGTTGACGCCGGCGATCGTCGCCTTCAGCGCGTCGCGCTTGCCGGCAAACTTCGCCGCCAACTTCTTCCGCTTGATGTCGCGGTTCACCATTGATGTCTTGGCCATGGTTTCAGTCCTCGAATATCAGTTGCGGAACGGGAAGCGGAACGCTTCCATCAGTGCACGGGCTTCGGCATCGGTCTTCGCGGTCGTGGTGATCGCGATGTCCATGCCGCGCAGCGCGTCGACCTGGTCGAAGTCGATCTCCGGGAAGATGATCTGCTCCTTGACGCCCATGTTGTAGTTGCCACGGCCGTCGAACGACTTGCCCGAGACGCCGCGGAAGTCGCGCACGCGCGGCAACGAAACGTTGATCAGGCGGTCGAAGAACTCGAACATCTTGGCGCGACGCAGGGTCACCTTGCAGCCGATCGGCCAGCCATCGCGGATCTTGAACGAGGCCACGGAAACGCGGCTCTTGGTCACGATCGGGCGCTGGCCGCAGATCTTGGTCATGTCGGAAACCGCATGCTCCAGGACCTTCTTGTTGGTCGCTGCCTCGCCCACGCCCATGTTCAGCGTGATCTTGGTCAGCCGCGGCACCTGCATCGGATTCGTGTAGCCGAATTTCTCGGTCAGGGACGGAACAACTTCTTCCTTGTAAAACTTTTCAAGACGGGTGGTCATTTCAACATTCCTCAGGCGTCAACCGCCTCACCGCTGGAGCGGAACACACGCAGTTTGCGTCCATCCTCCAGCACCTTGACACCAATGCGCTCGCCCTTGCCCGATGCCGGGTTGAACAACATCACATTGGAAATATGGATCGGCGCTTCACGCTCGATCACGCCGCCCGGCTGGTTTGCCTGCGGATTCGGCTTGGTATGGCGCTTGATGATGTTGATGTTGGACACGACGACCTTGTCGCCGGCCACACGCACCACATCACCCTTCCTGCCCTTGTCCTTGCCGGCGGTGACGATCACTTGGTCACCCTTCTTGATACGGTTCATGTCTGTTTCCTCCGCTCAGAGCACTTCAGGCGCGAGCGAGACGATTTTCATGAACTTCTCGGAGCGCAGCTCGCGGGTTACGGGCCCGAAGATGCGCGTGCCGATCGGCTCGTGCTTGTTGTTGAGCAATACGGCGGCGTTGCCATCGAAGCGGATCAGCGAACCGTCCGGACGGCGCACACCCTTGCGGGTACGCACCACGACGGCGTCATAGACGTCGCCCTTCTTGACCTTGCCACGCGGGATCGCGTCCTTGATGGTGACCTTGATGATGTCGCCAATGTATGCGTACCGGCGCTTGGAACCGCCGAGCACCTTGATGCACATCACTTCTTTGGCACCGGAATTGTCGGCCACGTCGAGGTAGCTTTGCATCTGGATCATGGTTCAGCTCCTCAGTTATTGGGCGACACGGGTGACAATTTCCACCACCCGCCAGTTCTTGGTCTTCGACATCGGCGCAATCTCGCTCAAGCGCACGACATCACCCTCGTTGCAGGCATTGTCGGCGTCGTGGGCATGGAGCTTGGTCGAGCGACGGATGTACTTGCCGTACAACGCGTGCTTGACCTGGCGCTCGATGAGCACGGTGACGGTCTTGTCCATCTTGTTGCTGACGACCCGGCCTTCGACCGTGCGCAGCGCCTTCTCTGTATTTTTGTCGGTCATGACAGGTCCTTACTTCTTCTCGCCGAGCAGGGTGTTGACGCGAGCAATCTCGCGGCGCACCCGGCGGGCCTCGTGGGTCTTGGCGAGCTGGCCGGTGGCCTTCTGCATGCGCAGGGCGAAGCCCTCCTTGTGCAGCTCACCCAGATGGGTGTTCAGGGCTTCCGGCGACTTCTCGCGCAGCTTCTTGAGTTCCATTAGCGCACCGTCCGGGTAACGAAAGTGGTGGTCACCGAGAGCTTGGCCGACGCCAGGCGGAACGCTTCACGCGCCACATCCTCTGCCACGCCTTCGATCTCGTAGATCATGCGACCAGGCTGGATCTGGGCGACCCAGTACTCCACGTTGCCCTTGCCGGAGCCCATGCGGACTTCGATCGGCTTCTTGGTGATCGGCTTGTCGGGGAACACGCGGATCCACATTTTGCCGCCGCGCTTGACGTAACGGCTGATGGAACGACGTGCCGCCTCGATCTGGCGCGCGGTCAACTGACCATGCGCCGTGGCCTTCAGGCCGTATTCGCCGAAACTGACGGCGTTACCGCTCCAAGCCAGGCCGTCGTTGCGGCCCTTGTGCACCTTGCGGTACTTGGTTCGTTTGGGTTGCAACATGGCGGATTACCTCGATTCGCGGGCCGGGCGGGCCGGTCGTGCTGGACGGTCGCCGCGATCACCACGATCACTGCGCGGGGAGTCGTCCGGCTTTTCCTGGCCAACCTGGGCGAAATCGAAGATCTCGCCTTTGTAGACCCATACTTTGATGCCGATGATGCCGTACGTCGTCTTGGCTTCCGCGAAGCCATAGTCGATGTCGGCGCGCAGCGTGTGGAGCGGAACGCGACCTTCGCGATACCACTCCGAACGCGCGATCTCGGCGCCGTTGAGACGACCGCCAACGTTGACCTTGATGCCCAGGGCACCCAGGCGCATCGCGTTGCCGACGGCACGCTTCATCGCGCGGCGGAACATGATGCGACGCTCGAGCTGCTGCGCGATGGACTCGGAGACCAGCTGCGCGTCGAGTTCCGGCTTGCGGACCTCGGTCACGTTGATGTGCGCCGGGACGCCCATCATGTCGCTGACTTCCTTGCGCAGCTTCTCGATGTCCTCGCCGCGCTTGCCGATCACCACGCCCGGACGGGCGGTGTGGATCGTCACGCGGGCGTTGTTGGCCGGACGTTCGATGAAGATCTTGGAGATGCCGGCAGCCGCGAGCTTCTTGCGGAGCATCTCGCGGACCTTGAGGTCGGCGATCAGGTACTCGGCATACTGGCGCTTGTTGGCAAACCACTTCGAATTCCAGTCCTTGGAGATACCAAGGCGGATTCCGGTCGGATGTACTTTATGACCCATTAGTCTGACTCCGCCTTACTTGCCCGCACCGACGACCACAGTAATGTGGCTGGTGCGCTTGAGGATGCGGGTGCCGCGGCCCTTCGCTCGCGCCATGAAGCGCTTGAGCGACGGACCCTCGTCAACCGTGATGGCCGTGACCTTGAGTTCGTCGACGTCAGCGCCCTGGTTGTTCTCGGCGTTGGCGATGGCGGACTCCACGACCTTGCGGATCATGGCGGCGGCTTTCTTGTCCGAGAACCTGAGGAGGTTCACGGCGCGTTCGGCAGACAGACCGCGCACCTGGTCGGCGACCAGGCGGGCCTTCTGGGCGGAGATGCGCGCACTGCGCAGGATGGCTTTCGCTTCCATGGTCATCTCCTTACCTGCCACCGGATTTCTTGTCGCCGCCATGACCCTTGAACGTACGGGTCAGGGCGAATTCGCCAAGCTTGTGGCCAACCATGTTCTCGTTGACCAGCACCGGGATGTGGTTCCGGCCGTTGTGGATGGCGATGGTGAAACCCACCATCTCCGGCAGGACCATCGAGCGACGCGACCAGGTCTTGATCGGCTTCTTGTTGTTGGCCGCGGCTTCCACCTTCTTGAGCAGGTGGTGGTCGACGAACGGACCTTTCTTGAGTGAACGTGGCATGGCCTATCAGCTCCTGCGATCGCGAACGATGAACTGCTGCGTGCGCTTGTTCTTACGCGTCTTGTAACCCTTGGTCGGTACGCCCCACGGGGTGACCGGATGCGGATTGCCCTGGCCAGCCTTGGCCTCACCACCACCGTGCGGGTGGTCGACCGGGTTCATGGCAGCACCACGAACGGTCGGACGCACACCGCGCCAGCGCTTGGCGCCAGCCTTGCCGAGCTTCTCGAGGCTGTGCTCGTCGTTGCCGACTTCGCCGATCGTGGCGCGGCACTCGGCCGGCACCTTGCGCATTTCGCCGGAGCGAAGGCGCAGCGTGGCGTAACCCTGCTCGCGAGCGACCAGTTGCACGCCGGCACCGGCGGCACGGGCGATCTGTGCGCCCTTGCCCGGCTTCATCTCGATGCAATGGACCGTCGAACCGACCGGGATATTGCTGAGCGGAAGCGTGTTGCCGACGCGGATCGGGGCGTCACGGCCAGCAATGACCTGGTCGCCATCCTTCAGGCCCTTCGGCGCGATGATGTAGCGACGCTCGCCATCGACGTAGCACAGCAGCGCGATGTGCGCGGTGCGGTTGGGATCGTATTCGATCCGCTCCACACGCGCCGGGATGCCTTCCTTGTCGCGCTTGAAGTCGATGATGCGGTAATGCTGCTTGTGGCCACCACCGATGTGGCGGGTGGTGATGCGGCCGTGGTGGTTGCGGCCACCGGTCTTGCTCTTGGGCTCAAGCAATGCCGCGTGCGGCGCGCCCTTGTGCAGGCCCGGCGTCACCACGCGAACCATCGAGCGACGGCCGGGTGAAGTGGGTTTGAATGTCATCAATGCCATGGGTGATTCCTCAGGCCTTGGCCATCACATCGATCGACTGGCCTTCGGCCAGCTTCACGTACGCCTTGCGCCAGTCGGGGCGGCGGCCGATGCGGTTCTTGAAGGCCTTGGCTTTGCCCTTCACGTTCAGCACGTTGACCGACTCGACCTTGACGTCGAACAGCTTTTCCACGGCGATCTTGATATCGGCCTTGGTAGCGTTCGTCGCGACTTCGAAGACATATTGGTTGGAAATTTCCTGCAGTCGCGCGGTCTTTTCGGACACGAGCGGCGCACGGATCACGTTATAGAGCTTGGCGTCGTTCATGCCAGCCACTCCTCAATCTGCTTGATCGCATCGGCGGTGATCACGATCGTGTCCGCGCCGACCAGCGACACCGGATCCAGGCCCTGCACGTCACGCACTTCCACGTAGGGAATGTTGCGCGAGGCCAGGTACAGGTTCTCGGTCGCGTCTTCGGTGACGATCAACGGACGGCGGCCGACTTCGAGCTCCTTGAGCTTGGACACGAGGCCCGAAGTCTTCACGGAATCCACATCGAAGGTTTCCACGATCTTGAGGCGACCCTGGCGGTTGAGCTCGGACAGGATCGAGGACATCGCCGCGCGGTACATCTTGCGATTGACCTTCTGCGCGAAACTGCGCGGCTTGGCCGCGAAGGTCACGCCGCCGCCGATGAAGATCGGAGCCGTCAGCGCGCCATGTCGCGCGCCGCCGCCCTTCTGCTTCTTCGACTTCTTGGTCGTGCCGCGAACTTCCGAACGCGTCTTCTGCGCCTTGGTGCCCGAGCGACCCGCGTTGCGATAGGCAACGACGACCTGGTGGACCAGGTCCTCGCTGAATTCGCGACCGAAGATCTCGTCGGAGACCGACAACGTCTTGGTGCCGGGCTTGCCGGTGCTTTCTGTGATGGCGAGTTCCATCGTCATCTCTCCTTAAACCTTGCTCGACGGACGTACGATCACGTCGCCGCCGGGAGCACCGGGCACTGCGCCCTTGATCGCGATCAGGCCACGCTCGGCGTCGACCTTGACCACTTCGAGGCGCTGCGTGCTCTGCTGCACCGAACCCATGTGACCGGACATCTTCTTGCCCGGAAACACGCGACCCGGTGTCTGGCGCTGGCCGATTGAACCCGGCGAGCGGTGCGACAGCGAGTTACCGTGGGTGGCGTCACCCATCTTGAAGTTCCAGCGCTTGATCGTGCCCTGGAAGCCCTTGCCCTTGGTGACGCCCTGCACGTCGACGATCTGGCCGACTTCAAAGATGTCGGCCTTGATCTCGCCGCCCACGTTGAAGTCGCCGATGATCTCGTCGGCAACGCGGAATTCCCACAAGCCGCGGCCGGCTTCGACCTTCGCCTTGGCGAGGTGACCGGTTTCGGGCTTGTTGACGAGCGCCGCGCGGCGCACGCCGACCGTCACCTGCACGGCGCTGTAGCCGTCGGTGTCGGTGGTCTTGATCTGGGTGATTCGGTTCGGGGTCGCTTCGATCAGCGTCACCGGGATGGACCGTCCGTCTTCAGTGAAGAGGCGGCTCATGCCGGCCTTGCGACCGACGATGCCCAACGAATATTTCTTCGCGGTCATGGTGGTGGCCTCAGGTCAGCTTGATCTGAACGTCGACGCCCGCCGCGAGCTCGAGCTTCATCAGCGCGTCCACGGTCTTGTCATTGGGGTCAACGATGTCGAGCACGCGCTTGTGCGTGCGGGTCTCGTACTGGTCGCGCGCGTCTTTGTCGACGTGCGGAGAAGTAAGAATGGTGAAGCGCTCGATCTTGGTCGGCAGCGGGATCGGGCCGCGCACCTGCGCGCCTGTCCGCTTCGCCGTCTCGACGATCTCGCTGGCCGAGCGGTCGATCAATCGATGATCGTACGCCTTGAGCCGAATCCGGATCTTTTGGTCCGCCATTGCGGTATTTCCTTCATTGAAAGAGCGACGGGCCGGCGGCTGGGTGCGCCGAACCCCATGTAGACATCCTTGAACAGACACTTCGCGAGCAGGAAACAGCTAATCCCGCTCGGGAAAAAGGGCAAGCCGGTTACCCGGCCTGCCCAGACAGAAAAGTATAAGGCGCGTCGGGTACCCCGTCAAGCGCGACCAGAAGGTTTCTTCTGGCCCGATGCGGGGTACTGCCACGCGACATTTCCCTGTCTGGCGAACACGAGGCGCATCCTGCACCTCTTTTCGCGGTAGGCGCCGTCCAGACCCAGCAGGACGTCGCAGTGTTATCCGGCTTGCGCCAGCGGATTACTTGATGATCTTGGCCACGACGCCTGCACCAACGGTGCGGCCGCCTTCGCGGATCGCGAAACGCAGGCCTTCGTCCATCGCCACCGGGTTGATCAGCGTCACCACCATCTGCACGTTGTCACCCGGCATCACCAT
>JBBRWW010000011.1:0-34902 GCA_038248955.1 Lysobacterales bacterium | reverse complement strand
TACGGCGCGCGCGGGTGCTGCCAGGGCAGGTCGTGGCGACCGCTGACGTCGAACCACGCCAGCAGGCGTTGCGAAAAACCGGCGGGCGGCGATTCGGGCTGGTCGGTCATGGCGTCCCGATATCGCCATCGTCGAAGTCGACCTCGACGCCTTCGAGCAGCGCCCCGGACACTTCGAGGCGGGGCGTCGACAACCGTCCCTCGAGCGGAGGCAATGGCGAAGTCGCGGTGCTGTCCAGCCATTCCAGCACGGCAGGCAATCGGAAGCGCGCGTCGAACCTGGTGGCGTCGCGCTGAAGCTTCAGTTGCGCGACGTCGGACAGGTCGACCGCGCCGGCATAGCGCAGCGCGAACGGCAGCGGCGAGCGCGATTGGCCGATGGGCGGCGGCACCACCGGCCACGCGTCGGGCCAGGTCGCGATGACACCGTCGAGCTGCAGGATCAGTCGCCTGCCCAGTGCCAGCACGCCGCGGGCGTCGAGCAGCGGGATCGTGCCCTTGCCGCGCAGCGCGACGCCTGCCGGGGCGAGCGTCCAGGTCGCGCGGTCGAACCGCAGCGGACCGTGCAGGCCCAGCGCAAAGGGCAGCCGTGTTTCAGCCGATTCGTAACTCGCGGACATGCCCATCCGCAGTGGCGTGATCCGCAGTCCCGGTTCGCCCCATTGCAGGGGGCCGGACAGCGCGATGGTTGCGGGCAGGCGCCAGTCACCACGATCGATGGTGAGATGGCCGTTGCCGCCAAAGCCGCTGATGTCGCCGGCCATCAGGGTCGCGGGGGTCCGCAACGCGACCGCGAAGTCGAACGGGATGGTCAGTGGCGGCGCAACGTAGCGGCCACGCACGCGTGTCGCCAGCAGGCGGTCGGGATACAGCGATGGCAGGTCGGCATCGATTCCGTCGATGCGCCAGCCGCCGCTGGCACTGTGGTCGACGATGCTGCCGCGGGTAATGCGCAGTCCCTCGGTCAGGGTCGGCAGGCGCGTTTGAGACTGCGGTCGCGTGGCGAGCCAATGTTGCAACGCCGGCAGGTCGAGTTGCGCGCCGTCGAGCTCGATACGCCGCATGGTGAGGTCGCCACCGCGGGCCCGGATCGTCGACCAGGGCAACGACAGGTAGACGCGGCTGGCCCGCAGCAGCGGCGTGGCCGAACCGGGTTCGCGTGCGACCACGTCGCGCAACAACAGCATCGGCGTACCGCGCAACTGGTATTGGCTGGTCCCGCTGGCGCTGATCTCCAGCTGCAGTGCGTCGCCTATCTGGTCGAGCAGCAGCGTCGGCACGCGGCCGGGGCGCGACACCCAGTACAGCGAGGACGCCAAAACGGCCAGCAGGACCAGCAAACCGATGAGGACCTGCCGCTGGCGGCGGCTCATGGGCGCGCCTCCAATGCACCGGGCGGGCGCAGGCATGCCTCGACGCTGGCGCCGCTGCCGCTCATCGACCGGTTGTCACGCGCCGAGCGAATCCGGCAGCAGCGCATCGACGAACGACTCGGCGTCGAACACCCGCAGGTCTTCCGGCCGCTCGCCGATGCCGGCATAACGGATCGGGATGCCGAACTCGCGCGCGAGCGCAAACACCACGCCGCCCTTGGCGGTGCCGTCGAGCTTGGTCACCACCAGCCCGGTCACGCCGACGGAGGCGTGGAACTGGCGCAACTGCGACAGCGCGTTCTGGCCGGTCGTTCCGTCGATCACCATCAGCACCTCGTGGGGTGCGGTCGGGTCGACCTTGGCGAGCACGCGCTTGATCTTGCCCAGTTCGGCCATCAACCCGTGCTGCGTGTGCAGCCGGCCGGCGGTGTCGGCGATCAGTACCTCGATGCCGCGCGCCCTGGATGCCTGCAGCGCGTCGAACGCCACCGACGCCGCATCGGCGTTTTGCCCCTGTGCCACGACGGGCACGCCGTTGCGATCGCCCCAGGCCTGCAGCTGCGCGACCGCGGCGGCGCGGAAGGTGTCGCCGGCGGCAAGCATCAGGCTGCGGTTCTCATCGCGAAAACGCCGCGCGAGCTTGCCGATGGTGGTGGTCTTGCCGACGCCGTTGACGCCGACGGTCAGGATCACGAACGGCTTGGCCTGGGTATCGATCTGCAACGGCCGGGCGACCGGTTGCAGCATCGCGATCAGGTCCCCGCGCAGGGCCGTGAACAGCGCGCGGGCGTCGGCAAATTCGCGCGCCTTCATGCGCTTGCGCAGGTCGTCGACCAGCGAGGTGGTCGCGCCGACGCCGACATCGGCGACCAGCAGCGCGGTCTCGATCTCGTCAAGGAGGTCGTCGTCGAGCTTTGGGTTGCGCGCGAACAACCCGCCGATGCCACGCGCGAACCCGCTGCCGCGCAGTCGTTCGCGCCAGCCGGCCTTGCCCGCGGCGGCCGGCAGGGCTGCATCGGGCACCAGCGCTTCCGCCGTTTCCGGCGAGCCCAATGCGGTGATCGTTGCGGCTGGACTGACAGGCGCCGACTGCGGCTCGAACGGCGCGGCGGGCGGGATGACGGCTGGCGCCGCTTCGATCACCGTCGACGAGACCACGTCCGCCGGCCGGGCGTCGCGCGCGCCCTCGGGTTCGGTCGGCAGGTTGCGTTCGACCATTGCCGGTGGCGCCAGCGGTTCGCGGGGGGCGGGCACCGTCTCGACCCGCGCGGAGGGTTGGGGCGCAGGCGAATCGATGGGCGCGGGTTGCGCGGCGGGACGCGCGGTCGGGAATGCCGCCGCGAGTTCCTCGGTGCTGTAGCGCCGGGAGGAGGGTGCGTCGGGCTTCTTGCTGCGAAAAAAACTGGCCATTCAGTGGGCGCGGCAACATGGTGGACAATGCCGCCATGCTAGCACCGGCCCCCGGATCGTCCCGATGAACAAACCCCGTCACGGCCACGCCCCCAACGCTGCGAAGACCCGGATTTCAGGGCCCGGCAAGGTCCGCATCATCGCTGGCCAATGGCGCGGAACGCGCCTGGACGTCGCCGATTCACCTGGACTGCGCCCGACCTCCGACCGCGTCCGCGAAACGCTTTTCAACTGGCTGGCGCCGATGCTGCCCGGGGCGCGCGTGCTCGATCTGTTCGCCGGCAGCGGCGCGCTGGGGTTGGAGGCGGTGTCGCGCGGCGCCGGGTCGGCGGTGCTGGTCGAGCGTGCCCCCGCGTTGGTTGCCGGCTTGCGTGCCGTCGCCGGCAAGCTGCCGGGCGGCGATGTCGTGACGGTCGTCCAGTCCGATGCCGCGTCGTGGCTGGCGTCGTCGTCCGATGCCGGCTCCGGGCCCGGGGGGTTCGACCTGGCCTTCCTGGACCCGCCGTTCGAGGCGGACCTGTGGCAAGCAGTGCTGCCCGGCTTGCTGCCGAAACTGGCCGCCGACGCCTGGCTGTATGTGGAGACGCCTCTGCAGGCAGCCCCCGAGCTGCCGGCCGAGTGGGCGCTGCATCGCGAAGGCGGCACGCGTGACGTGCGTTTTGCGCTTTACCGGCGCCGGGCGGCGGCCGTTCAGCCGCCGTTGCCCGCTGCTACACTCCCCTCCGACCCGGCAGGCCCCAGTGCCCGCCCCTTCGAACCCACAAACGAATGACTGCGGCCCGAAACCGAATCGCTGTTTATCCCGGCACCTTTGACCCGGTCACCAATGGCCATGTCGACCTCGTCGATCGAGCGGCGCCGCTGTTCGAGCGCCTGATCATCGGCGTGGCGGAAAGCCCGGGCAAGAGCCCGGCCCTGCCGCTGCAGTTGCGCGTCGATCTCACCCGCGAGGCGTTGGGCCACCACCCGCACATCGAGGTGATCGGGTTCGACTGCCTGCTCGCACATTTTGTCGCCCGGCTCGGCGCCGGCGTCCTGCTGCGCGGCCTGCGCGCGGTGTCGGATTTCGAATACGAGTTCCAGTTGGCAAGCATGAACCGCCACCTGATCCCGGAAGTGGAGACGCTGTTCCTCACCCCGGCCGAGCAATACGGTTTTATTTCTTCTTCGCTGGTACGCGAAATCGCCCGCCTCGGCGGCGACGTTTCGGGTTTCGTGCCGCCAGCGGTCGCCGTCGCGTTGCAGGCACAATGGCAACGTAATCAAGTTTGATCCGTACTCAATTGGGGAATTGTATGAAGACCACCACACGCCTGCTGCTGATCGCCTGCCTCGCGCTGCCCATGCTGTCGGCCTGCAAGAAGGAAGAGGCACCCAAGGCGGAAGTCGCCGCGGCCCTGACCGCGCCGACCACGACCGACGAGACGGCCTGGGGCGCGTACCTGACCGACGTCGTGACCCGTCATGGCGAAGGCGCGACCGGCATGTACGCCTATACGTTGCCGGCCGCGGATGCGCCGGATTTCCAGGGCTACTACGACCGCCAGCTCGAGAAGGCCCAGCTTGACGTCGCCCGCGGTGGCGTCGAAGGCACGCTGCTGGCATTCGGCTCGCCGTCCTCGGCCAAGAGCGCCGACCTGGCCGTGGCGTCGTTCGCCAATGCCGAGAAGGGCACGATGAAGGGCGTCCGGGTGCTGTTCATCGGTGATGCCGCCGACAGCGACCGCGTCAAGGCCGCGGTGGAGCCCAGCGGCGCCACCTACCAGTTCGTCGAAGCCAAGTGACGCCATGGCCCGCGCGCATCCAGCGCGCGGGCCTGTCGCGGCGTTTGTCCCGCCGATGCGGGTAGGCAGTCGCGGTGCCAATGCAGCTACCTTCGCGGCGGCTGGATTGACGATCCAGGGTGTCCGCCTCCGCGGCCCCGAACCCCGAAGCGAAACGCAGGAATAGTTCCGCGGCGCGCTGCGCCGCGATATCGCCTTATGTCCCTCAAGATCAACGAGCTCTGCGTCAATTGCGACGTCTGCGAACCGGCCTGTCCCAACCAGGCGATCTCGCAGGGCGAGAGCATCTACGTGATCGATCCGTCGCGCTGCACCGAATGCGTCGGTCACTTCGACGAGCCGCAATGCGTGGTCGTCTGTCCGGTTGAGTGCATCGACCTGGACCCGGCCCATCCCGAATCCAACGAGTTGCTGCTGGCCAAGCTGGCGCGGCTGCAGCAGGAGTGATCCCGATGCGCATTACGCCAGTCAGGACGTCGATGCCCGTGTTGCCCCGCCGGCAGGCCACCGACGCGCCTTTCATGGCCGGACTGACGGCCCGGACGGCGGCAGCCACGGTGCTGCTGGCCGGACTGCTGGCGCTTTTCCCGGCCATGGCCGGGCAGGCCAGGAACAGCCGCGTTGGCGCCCACCCGCCTGGCGCCGCAATCGCTACCGCGCACGCGCTGGCGACTCAGGCGGGCCTGGACATCATCGGCGCCGGTGGCAATGCCTTCGATGCCGCGATCGCGGTGTCGTCCACGCTGGCGGTGGTCGAGCCGATCAGCTCCGGACTCGGCGGCGGCGGTTTTTTCCTGCTGCACGATGCCCGCAGCGGCCGGGACGTGTTCCTGGACGCGCGCGAGACCGCGCCGGAATCGGCGACGCCCGCCGCGTACCTGGATGCCAATGGTGATCTGGACCGGAATCGTGCCACCAACGGGCCGTGGTCGGCGGGTATCCCGGGGCTGCCGGCGGGGCTGGTGCACCTGGCCTCGAATTACGGCCGGTTGCCGCTGAAGACGTCGATGGCCCCGGCGATCCGGCTCGCGCGCGAGGGTTTCCCGATCTACGCCCGACTGGAGCGAGGCTATGCCAGCCGGCGGGCGGTGATGGAACGCTATCGCGGCACCCGCGCCGTGTTCCTGGCCGATGGCTCGCCGCCGCAAGTCGGCGAGACGCTGAAGCAACCCGACCTCGCGCGGACGCTGGAGCTGCTGGCCGAAAAGGGCGTCGCCGGCTTCTACCGCGGCGATACCGCGCGCAAGCTGCTCGCCGCGGTGAACGAGGAGGGCGGCGCCTGGACGAGCGCCGAGCTGGCCGGCTACCGTGTCCGTGAGCGCGAGCCGATCCGCTTCAAGTACCGCGGCTGGGACATCACCACCGCGCCGCCGCCATCGTCCGGCGGGGTGGCGCTCGCACAGATCCTGCAGGTTCTCGAAGGCTGGAACCTGGCCACGCTCGACGACGCGCACCGCGTCCACCTCGTCACCGAGGCGATGCGGCGCGCATACCGCGACCGCACGATCTACCTGGGCGACCCGGACTTCGTGAAGGTGCCGATGGCGCGATTGACCAGCGCTGATTACGCCGCCGGATTGCGCGCTTCGATCCACCCGGACAAGGCGACACCGAGCAACCTTCTCTCCGGCCAGCCGGCGCCGCTGGAAGACGACGAGACCACCCACTTCTCGATCATCGACGCCGACGGCAACCGTGTCTCCGCCACCCAGACCGTCAACCTGCTGTACGGCTCGGGCATGGTCGCGCCTGGGACCGGGGTGATGCTCAACGACGAGATGGACGATTTCGCGCTCAAGCCCGGCACCCCCAACGCATTTGGGGTGATGGGATTCGCCGCCAACGCGCCCGAACCGGGCAAGCGGATGTTGAGTTCGATGACACCCAGCTTCATCGAATCCGATAGCCAACTGGCGGTGATCGGCGCACCCGGAGGCAGTCGCATCATCACCCAGGTGCTGCTTGCGATCCTGGGGTACGACGCCGGGCTGGAGGCTCAACAGGTCGCCGCGCTGCCGCGCTTCCATCACCAATGGATGCCCGACGTGATCTCGGCCGAGCCCGGTGCCCTGGATGCAGCGACGGTTTCCGCCCTGCAGGCGATGGGGCACACCGTCAATGCCGGCGAAAGCGGCTGGGGCAACCTGCAGACCGTGCACTGGGACAAGCAGGCCAACACCCTGGAAGGCGGATCGGATCCTCGCAATCCGGTTGGCAGTGCCGGTGTACTGTTGGCACCTGCGGCTGACCGCTGAGTCGTGCCGCGAGCGGGATCGTCCTCGCCGATGCCTGCGGCGGGCGCCACCGCCCTGACCGGCGGTGACGAGGACCAGACGGCGTGCCGGCCGAGGTTTCATTGCCCGGGGCGATCGCCGATCATGGCCAGCAGCCGGACTGATGTCGCCCCTACCTCCCATTTCCACCACGACGGGAACAAGCCGCCATGAAACTTTGGTCCGTGATGGGCAACAGCCAGAAGCTTGACGGCGGCGCCATGTTCGGCAATGCGCCGCGGGCTATGTGGTCCAAATGGGCGCCGCCCGACGACGACAACCGCATCGCTTTGGCGTGCCGCGCGCTGCTCGCCAGCCCGATCAACGGCAAGACCGTGTTGTTCGAGGCCGGCATCGGCGCGTTCTTCGAGCCGAAACTGCGTGAGCGCTATGGCGTGGAGGAGGAACGCCACGTACTGGTCGACTCGCTCGCCGCGGCGGGCTTCGCGCCGGCGGACATCGACGTGGTGGTGCTGTCGCACCTGCATTTCGACCATGCCGGCGGAATACTTGCGCCCTGGGCCGAAGGTGAGGCGCCACGCTTGCTGTTCCCGAACGCCAGCTACGTCGTCGGCCGCGCCCACTACGAGCGCGCCACCCACCCGCATGCCCGCGATCGCGCGAGTTTCATCGCCGAGTTGCCGGGATTGCTGGAGGCGACCGGGCGGCTTGAGCTGGTCGACGGCGAATACTCGAAAATCCTCGGCGATCGCGTGCGCTTCCACTACAGCGATGGGCATACGCCGGGCCTGATGCTCGCCGAGATCGTCGGCACCGAGATCGTCGACGGCCAGCCGCACGGCGGCGTGGTGTTCTGCGCCGACCTGATCCCGGGAAGGCCCTGGGTGCACGTGCCGATCACGATGGGTTACGACCGCAATGCCGAACTGCTGATCGACGAGAAGCAGGCGTTCCTGGCCGACAAGCTCGAGCGCAACGTGCACCTGTTTTTCACCCACGATCCAGGCTGTGCGCTGGCGCAGGTGGTGCGCGATGCGAAAGGGAAGTTCGGGACTGCCCACGAAATGCCCGAACTGCATGCGCGGCCCCTCATCGCGGATCGACCGCATGCCTGATGCGGCCATGGCCAGAAGGCTTGCCGCGTGATGCGCCGTTTGCTGGTGCTGGCGTTGCTGTTGTTCGCCACGGCGCTGGCTTGCGCGCAGCCGGTGCCGCAAGGCCAACCGCAGCCGGGCAAGCCGCCACGCGACCGCGACTTCGGCATCCGCACCGGCCAGTTCGGGCTCGAGCGCGAAGTTGAGATGTACCAGTGGCGTGCCGACGACGACGGCTACGAGGCCGTCTGGAACAGCGCCCGCATCGACTCCTCGCAGTTCGAGCCGGGCCACCTGAATCCGCCGGCAATGCCGATCGAAGGCCGGCGCTGGTGGGCCGATGGCGTGACGCTCGATGGTCGCCCGCTGGATCCGGACGTGCTGCGCGTGCTTGGGACCTGGCGGCGCTTCCGGCCAAATTTCTCGCGCTTGCCGGTGAACCTGGCGGCGTCGTTCCAGCCCGAGGGCGACGGTCTGGCCAGCAGCGAGAATCCGCTCCAGCCCCGGATCGGTGACGTTCGCGTGCATTGGCGTGAACTGGTGTTGCCGGCGCTCGACGGCAAGCTGGAACTGCGCGACGGTGGCTGGCGACTCACGCGGGAGGCCACCGTCCCGGCCGCGCGCCCGGAAGCGGTGATCGAGATCCCCGACGTGGCCGAAATCGCCGGTCGCGACTGGTGGCCATGGCTGCTGGCTGGACTGGTGGTTGGTGCGGGCGTGTGGATGTCGCTGCGCCGCCGTCGCCGCGTCCCGCGTGAGGAGGGCTGATGCCAAGGATCACGCTGCTGTTCGCATCGCTTCACTTGCTGCTGATGCTGGCGTTGCTGGTACCGATTTCGCGTCACCGTCGACGCGAGCGCATCGGCCTGGGCGACGGCGGCGATCCGGCGTTGCTGCGCAGGATCCGGGTGCATGCGAACTTCGTCGAGCATGTGCCGATCGCGCTGTTGATGCTGGCGCTGCTCGAACTTGGTGGCGCCGCGCCAGCCCTGCTGTGGCTGCTCGGCGCGGCCTTGCTGCTGGCCCGGCTGATGCACGCGGCGGGATTCTCGCGTCACGCCGGATACTCGTTCGGGCGCCTGTGGGGCACCGCGATCACCTGGCTCGTGCTGTTGGCGATGGCAGCGACAGGCATCTGGCTGTCAGCGAGGATGCTGCTCGCCGGCTAGGCGAAACAGCGGGCGGTATACCGCGACCTTCGGCGGCGCTACTGCCGCGTGCCGAAGATCTTGTCACCAGCATCGCCCAGCCCGGGCAGGATGTAGCCCAGGTCGTTGAGGCGCTGATCGATCGCGGCGACATACACCTCCACGTCCGGATGCCGGACTTCCAGCGCGCGCAGGCCTTCGGGCGCCGCCACCAGGAACAGGCCCTTGATGCGCGTGCAGCCGGCGGCTTTCAGCATGTCGACGGTGGCGATCAGGGTACCGCCGGTGGCCAGCATCGGATCGAGAATGATCGCGGTGCGCTCGTCCATGCGGCCGGTGAGTTTTTCGTAATAGCCGACCGGCTGCAGGGTGGCTTCGTCGCGCTGCAATCCGACCACGCCAACCTTGGCCGCCGGGATCAACTGCAGCACCCCGGGCAGCATGCCCAGACCGGCGCGCAGGATCGGCACGACGGTGACCTTGGCGCCCTTGATGCGCCGCGTCGTGACCTGGCCGGACCAGCCGTCGACCACCGCTTCCTCGGTCTCCAGGTCGGCGGTGGCCTCGTAGGTCAGCAGCGTCGCGACTTCCGACGCGAGCTCGCGGAACTCCTTGGTGCTGATGCCGGCGCGCCGCATCAGGCCGAGCTTGTGTTGCACGAGGGGGTGGCGGACTTCGACGATTTTCATGCGCCGAGCCTAATGCAGTGACTGGCGGAAACAAAGGGCGGGGGCGCCGGGTTGATGGCCGATGCGCCTTGCGCAAAAAGCGCCTTCGCGCCATGCGTCATCGTGCCTGGCTCAACCCCATGGAAAAGGCCGGGACTCGCCCGGCCTTGGTTCCCATCATGCTGACGCGACTGTCGGTTACGCGGCCGCGGCCACCTGGGCACGGGGACCTTCCTTAAGCGCCCGTCCGATCATCCCTACCAGGAGGTCGACTTCCTCGCTGGTGATGGTGAAGGTCGGCGTGAAGCGCAGCGAATTGACGCCGCCATGGATCACGCCGATGCCGCGCTCGCGCAGCCATTCCTCGGTCGAGCCGGCGCCGTAGCACTTGAACTGCGGCGCGAGCTCGCACGAGAACAGCAACCCGGTGCCCTGGACCTTGGTGATCAGGCCGCCCAGCTCGGCCTTGAGCTTCTCGAGCTTGGCGACCGCCTCGGCGCCACGCGCACGGATGTTGTCGCGCAGCGCGGGCGTGACCTGGGCAAGCACCGCGCAGGCGGTGTCGAGCGCGCGTGGGTTGCTGGTCATGGTGTTGCCGTACAGGCCCTTCTTGTAGAGGCCGGCGGCGCGACTGGACACGGCAAGCACCGACAGCGGGTACTGGCCGGCGTTGAGCGCCTTGGAGTAGGTCTCCATGTCCGGCGCGTCCAGGCCTTCGAAGCCCGGGTAATCGACGATCGACAACACGCCATGTGCGCGCAGGCCGGCCTGGATCGAGTCGACCAGCAGCAGCGATCCGTGCGCGCGGGTGAGTTCGCGCGCGGCGGCGTAGAACGCCGGCGGCAGGCCGCGGCCGGGGTCGCCTTCGCCCATCACCGGTTCCAGGAACATCGCCTCGATGAACCAGCCGTTGCTGTCGGCATCGGCGAACGCCTGCTTCAGCGCGTCGATGTCGTAGGGCTCGATCGCGATCATCGTCGACTCGGCGCGGTAGCTGGCCAGGTGCTGGACGTAGGTCTTGCGCGAGGAGTCCGAGTACAGCGCCGGCATGTCGGTGCGGCCGTGGAAGCTGCCCTTGACGACGATGCGCTTGATCGCTCGGCCGGCGTACTTCGCCCCCGGATCGGTCATCAGCTTGCTGTTGGCGTCGGCGATGCGCGCGGCCAGCGACACCGACTCCGAACCCGAGTTGAGGCACAGGAACTTATCGTAGGGGCAACCACTACGCCCGGCACCGATCGCGGCGCGTAACAGGCGCTCGAAGCGCAACTGCGACAGCGACGGGGTCATGATGTTCGCCATCGCCTGCGGCCTGGCCATGGCTTCGAGGATCGCGGCCGGCGCGTGGCCGAAGCCGAGCATCCCGTAGCCGCCGGAATCGTGCAGCACCGCGCCCTTGAGCGTGACGATCCAGGGACCTCGGGCAACAAGCGCGACGTAAGGGTTCACTGCGTCGTCGGGATAGAAATTGATGTAGCCGGCCTGCACCGCGTGCACCTGCGCGTCCTCGTCGAGGTCGAGCAGGTCGGCGAAGTCGCCGCGCACGCGCGCGAACTCATCGGCGGCGGCATCGATGGCATCGGCCAGATCCGCGTGGCTCGCGCCGAAGCGGACGATGGTGGCGTCGTCCAGGCCGTGGGTACGCACGGTGCCGGCGTGGGCGCGTAGCGGGGCGAGCTTGTCGAGCAGGTTCATGCGGGTCTCTCCTGGGATTCGGCGTGCTGCCGAAGCGGACGGGGGTCGTTGCGGGCCGACGCGACCCCGCCATGGGCCGGGTGGTGGCAATGGCGGAGAACCGGTTGAATCCCGGTTTCGCGGCCGCGCCAACTCCCTGGAATCTCTCGAACTGGGCAAACCGGGTTGCGCCACAACCGGGGCGAAATCTTTTGCCGCGGCTTTTTTTCGTTTTAATTCAAGTGGTTGCGTTAGTTTACCACGCCAGCCGGGCGGCGATAACCCCCGGCCGCGCTTACACTTCCGCCACACGGTGCCGCCACCGGTGGCCGCGTGCCCCGGTAACGGGCCCGCATCCGGGCAAATCCCGGCCTTATCCCGCCTGCGAACCGTCCCTTGAAGAAGTCCGACTTCAACTACGCCCTGCCGCCCGAACTGATCGCGCAGGTGCCCCTTCCCGAGCGTTCCGCGAGCCGCCTGCTCGTCGTCACGCCCAGCCAGCCGCCGTCCGACGGCGCGGCGTTCGAGGATCGGGTGTTCCGCGAACTGCCCGACCTGCTGGCCCCCGGCGACCTGCTGGTGTTCAACGACACCCGGGTGATCCCGGCGCGGCTGTTCGGCCAGAAAGCCACCGGCGGCCGGGTCGAGATCCTTATCGAACGGCTGCTCGGCGGCGACGAGGCGCGCGCCCAGCTCGGCGTCAGCAAGTCGCCCAAGGCCGGCGCGCGCATCGCGCTCGATGCCGGCGGCGAAGTGGAAGTGCTCGGACGCGACGGCGAGTTCTACCACCTGCGTTTCGACGTGTCCGAGCCCCTGGAAAGCTGGCTGTTGCACGCCGGCCGCCTGCCATTGCCGCCCTACATCCAGCGCGAGCCGGGCGACGACGACGACGAGCGCTACCAGACCGTGTTCGCTCGCGAGATCGGCGCGGTCGCCGCGCCCACCGCCGGGTTGCACTTCGACGATGCGCTGCTGGAGGCCCTGAAGCAGCGGGGGGTCGGCTTCGGCCACGTGACCCTGCACGTCGGCGCCGGTACGTTCCAGCCAGTGCGCGCCGAGCGGCTCGACGACCACGTGATGCACAGCGAATGGCTCAACGTCGGCGCCGGCCTGGTCGAACAGATCCAGCGCACCCGCGCCGCCGGTGGGCGCGTGGTGGCGGTCGGCACCACGGTCGTGCGCGCGCTGGAATCGGCGACGCGTGCCAATGCCGCCGGCGAGCGCGAGTTGCAGCCGTACGCCGGCGAGACCCGCTTGTTCATCCTGCCGGGCTACGCAATCCGTTCGGTCGATGCGTTGATCACCAATTTCCACCTTCCGGAGAGCACCTTGTTGATGCTGGTTTCCGCTTTCATCGGCAAGGCGCGCATGTTCGCGGCCTACGAGCACGCGATCGACGAGCGCTACCGCTTCTTCTCCTATGGCGACGCGATGCTGCTGCGCCGCGAGGAGACCCACACTCCATGATGAACAACGCGTCGCCACGCGCGATCGGCACCCGCACGCTTGTTGTTGCTTCCCTTGCAGGCGGCGGTGCCTGGCCACCAACAGAACCACGCGCCATGATGAACAACGCGTCGCCACGCGCGATCGACACACGCCTGCAGGGTGTTGCTTTGCCATGTGCGGGTGCTTTCTCGCCCGCCCACGACACCACCCAACCACGGGCCACCGCATGAGCCGCATGACCTTCGAGCTGCTCGGCAGCGATGGCGCCGCGCGCCGCGGGCGGCTGACGTTCCCGCGTGGCACCGTGGAGACGCCGGCCTTCATGCCGGTCGGCACCTACGGTTCGGTCAAGGGCATCGTGCCCGAAGACGTCCGCGAACTGGGCGCCGAAATCATCCTCGGCAATACCTTCCACCTGTACCTGCGCCCGGGCCTGGACGTGATCGCCGCCCACGGCGGCCTGCATGGCTTCTCGCGCTGGAATGGGCCGATCCTGACCGACTCGGGCGGTTTCCAGGTGTTCTCGCTCGCGCACCGCCGCAAGATCACCGAGGCCGGGGTGACGTTCGCCTCGCCGACCGACGGCGCCAAGGTGTTCCTCGGCCCGGAGGAGAGCATGCACATCCAGAAGGTGCTCGACGCCGACATCGTGATGATCTTCGACGAGTGCACGCCGTACCCGGCGACCGAGGACGTTGCGCGCGAGTCGATGGAGTTGAGCCTGCGCTGGGCGGCGCGCTCCAAAAAGGCCCACGAGGGCAACGACGCGGCGCTGTTCGGCATCGTCCAGGGCGGCGTGCACCACGAGCTGCGCACGCGCTCTGCCGCGGGGCTGCGGGAGATCGGCTACGACGGCTATGCGATCGGCGGCCTGGCGGTGGGTGAGCCGGAGTCCGAGCGCAACGCGATGCTCGAGCACACCTGCCCGCAGCTGCCCACCGATCGCCCGCGCTACCTGATGGGCGTCGGGCGGCCCGAGGATCTGGTCGAATCGGTCGCGCGCGGGGTCGACATGTTCGACTGCGTGATGCCAACCCGCAATGCGCGCAACGGCCATTTCTTCACCTCGACCGGCACGGTGCGGATCCGCAATTCACAGTACGAGCGCGACGTGCGTCCGATCGAGGAAGGCTGCGACTGCTATGCCTGCCGCAACGGTTTCAGCCGCAGCTACCTGCGCCACCTCGACCGCTGCAACGAAATGCTCGCGCCGATGCTGGGCACCATGCACAACCTGCGGTACTACCAGCGGCTGATGGCGCAGATGCGCGAGGCGATTGGGCAGGGAACCTTTGCCGCCTTCCGCGAGTCGTTTTACGCCATGCGCGTCAAGCGCGACCCTGCCGCCTGACGGGCAGGTCGCTGGCGACGAGCCGGGGCGCGAAGGGGCGCGATGCAATCGCCTGGGCGGCCCCGATTCACCCCGCGACACCGTTCTCCCCGCGCGCCGGCGCAGGGGGTGACGGGCCACGTGGCATAATCCCCGGCTAATTTCCGCTTCTGGATGTCCGACATGAACCTGCTCGACCTCGTGATCGCTCCCGCCTTCGCCCAGACCGCGCCCGCCCCCGGTGGCCTGTTCGGCGGCGGCATGTCGGGCCTGCTGTTCCCGATCCTGCTCATCGGCGTCATGTACTTCCTGATGATCCGCCCGCAGATGAAGCGCGCCAAGGAGCACAAGGGCATGCTCGAGAAGCTCTCGCGTGGCGACGAAGTTCTGACCAATGGCGGCATCGCCGGCACCGTGACCGATATCGGCGACAGCTTCATCACCGTCGAGATTGCCGACAACGTGCGTATCCGCGTGCAGAAAGGCGCGATCGCCAACGTCCTGCCCAAGGGCACCTTGAAGTCGGCCTGAGCCGGCGCCAAGACCCGTCGACACAACAATGATTCGCGGCGGCCATGACGGCCGCTGCAGGGGCTTCCGATGCTGATTTACGCGCGCTGGCAATATTTCGTCCTCCTGGTCCTGTTGTTGCTCAGCGCACTGTTCGCGCTGCCCAACGTGTTCCCGCAGGATCCCTCGGTGCAGGTCACCGCCAGCCGCGGCGCCGCCGTCGACGAGGCACTGCGCAAGCGGGTCGATGCCGACCTCAAGCAGGCCGGCATCGCCTTCAAGTCGGTCGATCTGGAGAAAAACGGCAACCTGCTGGTGCGCCTGGGCAATGCCGACCAGCAGGGCAAGGCGGCCGACACGCTGCGCCCGGAACTGGGCAGCAACTACGTGGTTGCGTTGAACCTCGCCTCGACCATGCCGGGCTGGCTGGAGAAGCTCGGCGCCAAGCCGATGCTGCTCGGCCTCGACCTCCAGGGTGGCGTGCACTTCACCATGCAGGTGGACCAGAAGGCGGCGCTCGACAAGCGCCTGGATGCGATCGCAGAGGATGTCCGCGTGCAGTTGCGCGACAACCGTGTCCGCTACGAGTCGGTCGAGCGTCGCGCCGACAACACCGTCGTTGCATCGTTCGCCAGCGCCGCGGATGCCGCCAAGGCGCGGACGCTGATCGCCAAGTCGCAGCCCAACGTCGATGTCGAGTTGCAGGGCAGCGTGGTGTCGGCAAGGATCACCGAGGCTGAGATCAAGCGCACCGCGATCGAAGCCATCGACCAGAACCTGGGCACGTTGCGCAACCGGATCAACGCGCTCGGCGTCGCCGAGCCGATCATCCAGCGCCAGGGCGAGGACCGCATCGTCGTGCAGCTGCCCGGCGTGCAGGACACCGCGCAGGCCAAGCGCGTGCTTGGCGCAACGGCGACGCTGGAATACCGCGCCGTCGTCGATGGCAATGCCTACGACGCGATCGCCAGCGGCAACGTCCCGCCGGAAGCCCGCGTGTACTACCGCAAGGAGCTTGGCCCCGACGGCAAGCCCATGCCGATCCTGCTCAACAAGCGCGTGATCGCCACGGGTGACCAGCTGGTGGGCGCCACGTCCGTGTTCGATGCGCAGTCCGGCAGCCCGGCGGTTTCCGTGCGCCTGAATGCCGCCGGCGGCCAGCGCATGTTCGACTTCACCAGCGCCAATGTCGGCAAGCTGATGGCGGTGGTCTACATCGAGCGCATCCCCGAGGTGCGCGTCGTCGATGGCAAGGAAATCCGCAGCACCCGCATCAACGAGGAAGTCATCAACGCCGCGACCATCAACGGCGTGTTCGGCAAGGAGTTCCAGACCACCGGCCTGGAGAGTTCCAAGTTCGCCTCCGACCTCGCGCTGCAGCTGCGGTCGGGTTCGCTGGCCGCGCCGATGGACTTCATCGAGGAGCGCGTGGTCGGCCCCAGCCTCGGCGCCGAGAACGTCGCCCGCGGCATGGCGGCGATCGAGTATGCGTTCATCTTCACGCTGGCGTTTTTCCTCGTCTACTACCGCATGTTCGGCCTGATAACCTGCCTGGCGCTGCTGATCAACCTGCTGATGGTGGTCGCGGTGATGTCGATGTTCAACGCCACCCTGACCTTGCCCGGCCTGGCCGGCATCGCCCTGACCGTCGCCATGTCGGTCGACGCCAACGTGTTGATCAACGAGCGAATACGCGAGGAACTTCGCGACGGCGTGCCGCCCAGGGCGGCGATCTCCGCCGGCTACGAAAAGGCCTCCGGCACGATCTTCGATGCCAACGTCACCGCGATCCTGGCCGGCCTGGCGCTGTTCGCGTTCGGCACCGGCCCGGTGAAGGGCTTCGCGGTGGCGCTGATCGTTGGCATCGCGACCTCGATGTACACCGCTGTTTCGGCCTCGCGCGGCATCGCCACGCTGATCTATGGCAACCGCCGCAAGCTCAAGTCCGTCGCCATCTGACCGGGAACCACGTAGATGAAACAGTTCAATGTATTCCCGCACGATGCCAACTTCGACTTCATGCGCGTGCGCTGGATATCGCTGTCGATCGCGTTGCTGATGCTGCTGGTCGCGATCGGGGCGATCGCCGGGAAGGGATTCAACTTCGCGCTCGACTTCACCGGCGGCACCGTCACCGAGCTGCGTTTCGAGCGGCCGGTGGAGGTCGACGACATCCGCAACCGGCTCGAACGCGCCGGTTACGGCAGCGCCCAGGTGCAGACGTTCGGCTCGGGCAATGACCTGCTGGTGCGGTTGCAGCCCAAGTCCGGCAACGGGCCGGGCAGCAACGTCACCCAGAGCACCACCCAGGATGTCCAGCGCGCGCTGGCGATCCAGGGCAACCCGGTCACCGTGCTGCGCAGCGAGTTCGTCGGCCCGCAGATCGGCAAGGACCTGGCGGTGAACGGCGTCTGGGCGCTGATCTTCGTGGTCGTGGGCTTCCTGATCTACATTTCGTTCCGGTTCGAGAAGAAGTTCGCCGCCGCCGCGGTGATCACCACCCTGCACGACGTGGTCGTGGTCAGCGGTTGGTTCGCACTCAGTGGACACGAGTTCGACCTGACCGTGCTCGCCGGCGTGCTGTCGGTGATGGGCTTCTCGATCAACGACACGATCGTGGTGTTCGACCGCATCCGCGAGAACTTCCGCTCGATGCGCGCCGATCCAGTGACTATCCTCAACAAGTCGATCAACCAGACCCTGTCGCGCACGTTCATCACCTCGTTCGTCGCGTTCCTGACGATGCTGGCGCTGTACCTCTACGGCGGCGGCTCGCTGCAGGGCATGGCCGAGGCGATGCTCATCGGCGTGGTGATCGGCACGCTGTCGTCGAGCTTCGTCGCGGCCCCGCTGCTGACCCTCAGCTTCATGCGGATCACCAAGCAGGACCTGCTGCCCAAGGCCAAGGACGAGGAAGCGCTGGCGCGTCGCCCCTGATCGGGCGCGCCTGACGCCTGTCCGGCCGCCACGGCCGCACAGCGCGGGGCAGGGACGGGGTGCACGATTCGGCTGGGATCCCGCCGATGCACCGGCACGAAAAAGGCCGCGCGATGCGCGGCCTTTTTCGTGTCCGGGCCGGGACTCAGTCGAACGCGGCGGCGTAGCCGGTGTTGACGATCTTGTTCTGCAGGATCTCGCAGATCTTGATATTCCCCGCGACCAGTTGGCGGCCGGCAAGCCCGCGATTATCCATGGGTCCCGTCGTTCGACCCTTGAAGTCGCAGACCTTGCCACCGGCCTCGCGCACCATCAACGCGCCGGCGGCGATATCCCATGGCTTCACGCCGGCCTCGAAGTACGCATCGGCGCGGCCGCAGGCGACATAGGCCAGGTCCAGCGCCGCCGAACCGGTGCGGCGGATGTCCTCGGCTTCGGTCAGCAGGCTGTCAAGGCTCTTCAGGTGCTCGCTGGCGCGCGCACGCTCGCGCGGCGGAAAGCCGGTGAACAGCATCGCGCCATGGATGTCCTTGCGTTCGGACACCCGGACGCGCTTGCCGTTGAGCACGGTGCCGCTGCCGCGGCTGCTGGTGAACAACTCGTTGCGAAGCGGGTCGAAGATCACGCCGTGGATCGGCTCGCCGTTTTCCACCAGCGCGATCGACACGCAGTAGTGCGGGATGCCGCGCAGGTAGTTGCTGGTGCCATCGAGCGGATCGATCACCCAGGTGAAGCGGTTCTGGCCGGTCGAACCGGTTTCCTCGGCCAGGATTGCGTAATCGGGCGTGGCGCGACGGAATTCCTTGATGATTTCCTTCTCGGCCAGGCCATCGACGTCGCTGGCGTAGTCCATCCGGTCCTTCTCGATGACGTTGAGCGCATCGAGCTTGTACATGTGCCGCAGCAATACGTTGCCGGCGGCGCGGGCGGCCTTGACCATGAGGGTGACGGCGGGTTTCTGCATGGCGAACAGCCTCGAGGCGGGTGGCGTGGGGACGGACTGGCGGGCTGAAAGAACGAACCGGCTCAATGGCCGGGGCGGGGAGTTTACCATTGCTCCATGCCTATCAATCCTGTTGATTCCCCCGCCGGCGCCGCCGCCGCCGAACCGGCCACGCGCCTGCGCATCGTCCTGGTCGGCACCCAGCATCCCGGCAACATCGGCTCGTCGGCCCGGGCGATGAAAACCATGGGACTGTCCCGGCTGGTACTGGTGGCCCCGGAGCGCGCGCCCAACGTCGAGTCCTGGGCGCTGGCGGCCGGCGCGGACGACGTGCTCAACGAGGCCATCACCTTCCCGACGCTGGCCGAGGCGATCGCCGACTGCCGGTTCGTCCTGGGCTGCACCGCCCGCAGCCGGCGCATCGCACTCGACGAGCTGCTGCCGCGCGACGCCGCCGCGCGCGCCCTGGACGAAGCCGTGCGAGGGGCCGAAGTCGCGCTGGTGTTCGGCCGCGAACGCACCGGGCTGACCAATGACGAGCTGCAGCTGTGCCACGCCGCCGTGCACATCCCGGCCAATCCCGACTACAGCTCGCTCAACATCGCCGCCGCGGTGCAGGTACTGAGCTACGAGCTGCGGCTGGCGATCCTGGCCGCGCGGGCCGCCCCGGCGGTCGTCCCGGGCAACGGGGGCCGCGACGATCCGCCCGCCTCGCACGCGGAGCTCGAGGGGTTCTTCAGCCAGCTGGCCGAAACCCTCGACGCGATCGATTTCCACAAGGGCAGGGCGCCACAATCGGCGATGCGCAAGCTGCGGCGCGTGTTCCTGCGCGCCGACCTGGACGCGCGCGAAGTCCGCCTGTTGCGGGGCATCCTCGCCGATGCTGAACGGATGGCGATGCTGGCCGGGCAACGTCACTGAGCACAGCCGTGGCGACAGGCTTGGGGATGGCCGGCTTCGGCCCAATTCACCGTATCTTCACGACCGGGTTTCGATTAGGCTGCCAGTTGCTTCGGATCGGGTCGTCCCGCTTGATCGCCAGCCTGCTCCGCTTCGCCATCCTGACACTCGGATTCGCCTTGGCGTCGACGCCGGGAAGTGCCCGGGCCGGCGACCCGACGGTGCTCGTGCTGGGCCGGATCAGCGATGACCCGAAGTCCCACTACGAGCAGCTCAAGCCTTTACTCGACTACGTGGTGCCGCGCATGGCGGTCGTGGGGATCCGCGAGGGCCGCATCCTGATGGCCAGGGACCCGCAGCAGATGGCCAGCTACATGCGCCGCGGTCGGGTCGACTGGGTCAGCGAAACCGCGGGGTCGGGCGTGCTGCTGCAGCAACGCGTCGGCGCCCTGCCGCTGCTGCTGACGGAGCGTGACGGCACCAGCCATTACCACAGCGTGTTCTTCGCCCGGCGCGACAGCGGTATCGGCGGTCTCGGCGACCTGCGCGGACACAGCGTCGCGTTCCAGCGCCCGTCATCCACCAGCGCCTATTTCGCGCCGGCCGCGGAGATGCTGCGGCGTGGCCTGTCGCTGGAGCGGCTGCTGTCGCCGACCGACGAGCTGGATCCTCGCGTGGTCGGCTACGTATTCGCCCGCTCCGAGCTCAACATCGCCACCTGGGTGCACAAGGGCTTCGTCGATGTCGGGATCATGAGCAATCTTGACTGGGACAATCCGCGCCGCATGCCCACGGCGTTCCGGCGCGACCTGGTCGTGATCGGGCAGACCGAGGAGTACCCGCGCGCGGTGGAGTTGGTGCGCCCGGACCTCGACAAGGCGGTCGAGGCGCGCCTGCGGCAGGTGTTGAGCGATGCAGCCGAAGATCCGGATGCGAGCGAGGCGTTGCTGCGATATTTCAAGACCACGCGTTTCCTGCCGATCGATGCCGCGTCCCGACGCGCACTCGAACACATGGCCACGGGCGTGGCGCGGGTCCGGGCGGAGGTCGAATGAACCTGCGCTACGGCCTGCAACCCAAGTTCCTGGCCATGATGGGCCTGGCATTGCTGGTGGTGATGGCATTGATGGTGTTGCTCTGGAGTCGGCAGGAGCGCATGCAGCACACCGTCGAGGGCGTCAGCCGCGAGACCATGGATACCATGGCCAACGCCGCCCTTCGGCGACGCGGCGAGGGGGTTGCACTGCAGATGGCCGAGGCGTTGGCCAATCCGCTGTACTACTTCGACCTCGACGCGATCGGCGTGATCAGCCGCGCCACCCTGCGCCAGCCCGGCACGAGCTACGTCACGGTGTATGACGCCGACGGCAACGTCCTGCACGACGGCAGCGAGGAGATCCCGAGCTACGGCAAGCGCATGGATGACCCGATGGCTTATGAGGTGATCTCTGCCCGTGGGCTGCATACGCAGTGGAGCGACGCCGCCATGGATGTGTCGGCCCCGATCATGATCGGCGACCAGCGCATCGGTGGCGTGCGCATCGGCTTCGACCTGCTGGAGGCCAGGCGGCACCAGGATGTCGCGGTGGCCGACCTGCGCACGAGGTTGGGCAAGATCGGCCGCGAACAGCTGGTCTGGGTGGGACTGCTGAGCCTGGCGCTGCTCGCGGTCGGAGCCAGCATGTTGTGGTTGCTGCAACACTTCCTGGTGCGCCCGATACGGCAACTGGCGGACTCGGCGCGCGCGATCGAGAGCGGTCAATTCGACACCGACCTGCCGGCCAGCAGCCGCCACGACGAGGTGGGAGACCTGGTGCGCGCGTTCGGGCGGATGGGCCAGAGCGTGGCCCGCCACGATCGCGAGATCCGCCGCATGGCCTACACCGATGCGCTGACCGGGCTGTCCAACCGGCTGGCGTTCCGCGAGATCCTCGACGAGCGCGTGTTGCAGTTGCGCGGCGCCGGCCGCCAGTTGGCGCTGCTATTCGCCGACATCGACGACTTCAAGCGCGTCAATGACACGCTGGGGCACGATGTCGGCGACGAAGTGCTGCTGCACTTCGCCAAGCGAATCCGCGAAACGGTCGAGCAGGTCGGTGGTGGCGACGCGGTCCTGGCACGGTTTGGCGGCGACGAATTCGTGATCCTGGTGCAGGACGACGTCGATGTCCGCCGCACCGCCAGCCGGCTCGGCGAAACGCTGGTGGCCGAGTTGTGCAAGCCGCTGCTGGTGCAGGGACGCCAGGTATTCCTGAGTACCTCGATCGGCGTGACGCTGTTTCCGGAGGACGCTTCGGGCTCGACCGCGTTGATGAAGAACGGCGACATCGCGATGTACCAGGCCAAGCTGGCCGGCAAGAACTGCTTCCGCTTCTACAGCCGGGCAATGGACCAGGCGGTGGAGCGGCGCATCCACATGGAGCAGGAGCTGCGCGGCGCGTGGGACCGGGGCGAACTGAGCGTCGTCTACCAGCCCATCCACCGGCTCGGTGACGGGGCGATGGTGGGCGCCGAGGCGCTGTTGCGTTGGCAGCATCCAGAGCAGGGCATGATCGCGCCGTCCGTTTTCATCGAGGTCGCCGAACAGAGCGGGCTGATCGAGGCCATCGGCCCGCGGGTGCTGCGCGTCGCCTGCCAGGACGCAATGCGCTGGCAACGGGAGCGGCCGCGGGCGGAACCGCTGTTCGTTTCGGTCAACGTATCTCCGCGCCAACTGCACAGTGGCGACCTGGCGCAGATCGTGGAATCCGTCCTGCACGATACCGGCTTGGCGGCCAACTGCCTGCATATCGAATTGACCGAGACCGCCGTGATCAGCGACGAGGTGGGCGCAAGCGCGGTGCTCGCGCGCGTGCGCGCCAGCGGCGTGAAGGTCTGGCTGGATGATTTCGGCACCGGTTTCTCCGGGCTCAGTCACTTGCGTCGGGTGCCGGTGGACGGCGTCAAGATCGATCGCAGCTTTGTCGCCGACGTGCTGCGCGACCCCGACGACCTCGCGCTGACCACGGCCATCATCGCGATGGCCCACTCCCTCGGGATCACCGTGGTGGCCGAGGGCGTGGAAAAGGAAGGCCAATACGCGATCCTGCGCGAACGCGGCTGCGACCTCGCACAGGGCTACTGGATGGGCCACCCGTTGCCGTTCGATGGATTCCTCGACCTGCTGTCCGTGGCCACGAGGCCCGATCAAACCAGCAGGTCGACCCACCGGGCAGCCGCCGCGGCGAGGTTGCCCGACAGCACGCCGAAGACACCGATCGAAATCGCCCCGGCGATCCAGGCCACTGCCATGAGTCTGCCGTCGCGCTCCAGCAGGGCCAGCGCGAACAGCAGCAAGAGCACGCCGAACAAATAGTTCGTGAACGGAATCGGCAGCGCCAGCAGGATCCCCAGCAGGATGAGCATCAGGCCACTCAGCGCGCTGGCCAGGCGGTGGTCGAGAAGCACATCGGCGCGCGGATGCACCAGCCGCTCCAGTCGCAGCAGCCACGGTGACAGCTTGTCGCGGAATGTCACCATCAAGTGGCGATGCGGCCCACGCGTGGCGATGAATCGCGGCAGCCATGGCTTGCGTAGGCCGATCAGCAATTGCGCGCCAATGAGGACCACCAGCGGCCCGCTGATCGCACCGCCAACGCCGGGAATCGGGATGAATGCCGGGAGCGTCGACACGAACAACAACATGCCGAACGAACGCTTGCCCAGTCCGGCGAACACGTAGCCCATCCGCAGGATTTCATCGGGATCGCCGAGCGCAAACGCATTGAGCAACGCCCGCGTGCCTGCTTCATCGCCGGCGCCGGCACTATCCGGTGGCGTCATCGCTGTCCCTGTCGGCCCGGCGCTGCAGCAGGAGCTTGTCGATACGCGGGCCGTCGAGATCGACAACTTCTATCCGCCACGTTCCCCAATTGAAATATTCGCCGACGTGCGGGATCCGCCCGAAGTGCGCGATCACCATGCCCGCCGCGGTGTGGAAGTCGTGTTCGTCCTCGTCGGGCAGGCGTCCGCCATCGACAAGTTCCCGAAGTTCCTCCAGCGGCAGCGCGCCGTCGAGCAGGTAGGAGCCATCCTCGCGTTGCACCACCGGCGCGGCGTATCCCTCGGTGTCGACCGATTGCATCCGGCCGATGACGGCGCCCATGAGGTCGTTGACCGTGACCAGGCCGGTGACGTCGCCGTACTCGTCGACCACCAGGGCCAGCGACTGCTGCTCTTCGCGGAAGATCTCCAGGAGTTTGAGCGCGTGGGTCGACTCGGATACGAACAGTGCCTCGCGCACGCCGGTGAACAGGTCCAGCGGTACGCCCTGCGCCGTGCCCAGCCCGCGCAGCAGCGACTTCGCCTCGAGGATCCCGAGCACATCCTGGTCGCCGCCGCGATACACCGGGAACCGCGAAAACGGCGATTCCCGCATCGTCGCCAGGTTGTCCTCGAGCGACGCGGCGGCATCGAGCCAGGCGATGCGCATGCGCGGCGTCATCAGGCTCTCCGCAGTGCGGTCGCCGAGGCTCAGCACACGATTCATCATCTTGCGCTCGTCGGCGTCGATCACGCCCTGCTCGTGACTCTCGGTCACCAGCATGCGGATCTCCTCTTCGGTCACGTTCGAGGCCACTGTGTCGTTGAGTCCCAGCACCCGCAGCAGGCTGCGGGTGCTGAGGCTGAGCACCCAGACTGCCGGCGTCGCGAACCGCGACACCCAATGCATTGGCAGGGCCACCACGCTGGCGACCTTTTCCGGCGCCAGCAGGGCCAGTCGCTTCGGCAGCAACTCGCCGAGAACAATGGTCAGGTAGGTAATCAGGCCGACCGCGAGCAGCACGCCCACCCGGCCGGCATAGTCGCCGAGAACGGGCACGGACTCCGCCAGCCAAGCGCCGATGGCCACGCCGATCGCATCACCGCCAAACATGCCGGTGAGGATTGCGATGAGGGTGATGCCGACCTGCACGGTCGACAGGAAGCGCTCCGGGTGCTCGGCCAGTTCCAGCGCCTTGCGGGCATTGCGGCTGCTGCCGCCCAGTTGCTTGAGGCGGGGCTTGCGCGAGGTGACAACCGCCATTTCCGACAACGCGAAGAAGGCGTTGAAGGCGATGAGTACCAGGACGACGATCAGCGCCAACATCTGTATCGCTCCTTCGGAAAGCGCGCAAGCGCTGGCCAGGTGGATCGCACGAACGGCGATTCAGGCGCGGTAAGAGGGGGGGGGGCGTCGTCCATGGGATTGGCGCAAGGCACGGTCTGGGCAGCCGCGATCTTAGCAGGGAGCCCAAAAAGGCCTTCGTGAAGGCCATGGAATCGTCACCAAGACGTCATACTTCCGCCCGCTGCCGTAATCACGCCCATCCACGCACTGGCGCCACGAGGCCGACGCATGTTCTCCCTGCAAACCATTTTCGGCCAAGGCAAGCAGTTCTTCACGCTGCTCGAAGAGGCGGCCGTCGCCGCGCATGACAGCACCCAGGCGCTGCACGCCATGCTCAAGGACAGCCGCCGCGAGCCGCCGTTGGATGCGTTCAAGCGCGCCCGCCTGCGCGAGCGCGAAGCGTCCAACAAGATCAGCCAGGAGCTGGTGACCAGCTTCATCACCCCGATCGAGCGCGAGGACATCGAGGCGCTGGGTTCGGCGTTGTACAAGATTCCCAAGCAGGTCGAGAAATTCGCCGACCGATACTCGCTCGCGATCCAGCACCTGGAGGGCATCGACTTCGCGCCGCGCGCGGCGATGCTGGAGCAGGCCTCCGGCGTGGTCGTGCAGATGGTTCGCCAACTGCGCAACATGAAGCTGGAGCCGATGAAGGAGCTCAACGACCGGCTGCGCGCGCTGGAGAACGAGGCCGACCGGCTGATGCTGGAGCTGTACCGCGACATCTATTCGGGCCGCCTCGACAACCTGCAGATGTTCCTGCTCAAGGAATTCTTCGAGATCCTCGAAAAGGCCATCGACCGCTGCCGCGAAGCCGGCGTGGTGGCCTACCAGATCGTCCTGAAGAACTCGTAAGAGTCGGCATTGATGGAGGCGCGGCAATGCTGACCCTGGTCCTGATCGTCGTGCTGACGGCGCTCGTGTTCGAGTACATCAATGGCTTCCACGACACCGCCAACTCGATCGCGACCGTGGTCGCGACCAAGGTGCTCTCGCCGATGCAGGCCGTGGCGATGGCCGCCACCACCAACCTGTTCGGCGCGCTGTGGGGCACCGCGGTGGCCAAGACGATCGCATCGGGTCTCATCGATGCCGGGGTGGTCGAGGTCGGGTCGCAACTGATCCTGTGCGCGCTGCTTGGCGGCATCGTCTGGAACCTGATCACCTGGTGGTGGGGCCTGCCCTCGTCGTCCTCTCACGCGCTGATCGGCGGGCTGTGCGGCGCCGCGCTGGCCGCGGCAATGAACAACCCGCACGCGATCATCTGGTCGCAACCAGCCGACCCCTGGTACAAGAGCGCCGGCGTCCTGTGGAAGGTCATCGTGCCCATGTTCAGTTCGCCGGTGCTGGGCTTCACCGCCGGCTTCGTGCTGATGGGCGCGTTGTTCGCGATCATCTCGTTCATGGCCAGCCGCGGGGGGCTGCTCAAGCGCCTGTCGCGGCCGCGCTGGGTCAACGCGTTCTTCGGAAAGGCGCAGATCGCCAGTGCGGCCTACATGGGATTCGCCCACGGGCTCAACGATGCGCAGAAGACCATGGGCATCATCGCCCTGGCACTGGTCAGCGCCCAGTCGGTGGGCACGCTCGACCACCTGCCGGCGTGGCTGGCATTCCTGCATCCCTCGCCGAAGGCACTGGCCGAGGGCGACATCGACCTGTGGATCAAGCTGTCGTGCGCGACGGTGATGGCCGCGGGCACGGCCGCGGGCGGCTGGCGCATCATCAAGACGCTGGGCCACAAGCTGGTGAAGCTGCATCCGATCCACGGTTTCGCGGCCGAGGCCAGCGCGGCATCGGTGATCACGCTGGCGTCGTCGCTGGGCATCCCGGTGTCGACCACCCACAACATCTCCGCGGCGATCATGGGCGTGGGCACCGCCAAGCGCCTCAATGCGGTCAAGTGGACGGTCGTCGAGAAGATGATCTGGTCCTGGATACTGACCATCCCGGCGGCTGGCGGCATTGCGTACCTGCTGTTCAAGTTCCTGCAGGTTATGGGCTGGGTGTGAGCCCTCGCCCGGCGTCACTCGGCAAAAGGCCCGCTCCTGCGGGCCTTCGACAGGTCGTCAGGTGGCGGCCCGGTCGACGACCGGAGCACGCTCGAGGCTGATCAGAGCAGGTCGCCGTCCGCCGACATCATCCGCTCCATGCGGTCGCCCAGCCCGCCGATCTCGAGAATGAGCCGATCGACTTCGGCGGCGTCAAGTCCCTCGTACGGGCGGTTCTCGCACAGTTGCAGGTAGGGCACGCCGTCGAGGTCGCCGATCGCGAGGTAGCCGACGCGACTTTGCCAGTTGAACACCAGCGCACGCCGGGCATCCAGGCCGGTGGTCGGTGCCACCGCAGTGCTGACCCGCAGATAAGGCCGACCGTCGTCGTCGTCGAGTTCCGACAGGAAGATGGCCTGGTGGCGCGTGCCCTGCTCGAGCGACAGTTCGATGCAGACGACTTCTTCGTCATGCAGGGTGACGTTGAAACTGGTGGACTTGAGGTGCTTGCGGATCGATTGGAAATTGCGCACGGTCGGCTCCTTGCGCCCCGGTTGCGGGTCGCGGCTTAGATGTCGATTGCAGGCCGCTATGCTACCCCGATGGACGTGACCCCTGGCGCCGAGCGCATCTTCGCCGCCATTCGTGCGATCCCGCGGGGCCAGGTCGCCGCCTACGGTGAAGTCGCACGCCGAGCGGGACTGCCCGGACGCGCGCGCTGGGTGGCGCGGCTGCTGGCCGGCAACGCCGACCGCGACCTGCCCTGGCACCGGGTGTTGCGGGCGGACGGGCGGATCGCCTTCGCGGCCGGTTCCGACGGCTTCAACGAGCAATGCCAGCGGCTGCGGCGCGAGGGAGTGGCCGTGGTGGCGGGGCGCGTGCGCGGATTGCGCGCCACGGCGACGCTGGATGTGCAGGTATGGGGCGACGCAATCGGCATGGCCGACACGGTTGCGGGCGTCGGGCTGCGACCTGGCGCCACGGCTGCCGGCCGGAGCCGGAAGCCGCCACGGTCTTGATCAGGGCTACGGCCGGACCGCGGTGCGGGCGCAGCGGCTACCATATGCCGCGCCCCTAGGAGTCACGATGTTTTCCAACCTGCCGCCCGTGGTCCGGGCATTGCTGATCGCCAACGCTCTGGTGTACCTGCTGCAACTCGCGCTGGGCGACGCGGTCTTGTCGTCGTTCATGCTGTGGCCGCTGGGCAGTGGCAGCGACCCGAATGCGACCAGCGATTTCCTGCCGTGGCAGTTGCTGACCTACGGCTTCATGCATGGCAATGCCGGCCACCTGCTGTTCAACATGCTGGCGCTGCTGATGTTCGGCGCGCCGGTGGAACACACCTGGGGACCGCGCCGTTTCCTGGCGTTCTATCTCGTGTGCGTGGTCGGCGCCGCGGTATGCCAGTTGATCGTCGGCGCGTGGACGTTGTCGCAAGGCGGCGAAGCGTATCCGACGGTCGGTGCATCGGGCGGCATCTTCGGCCTGCTGCTCGCCTACGGCATGCTGTTCCCGCAGCAGCGGGTGATGCTGCTGATCCCGCCGATCCCGATGAAGGCGCGCACCCTGGTGATCGTCTACGGACTGGTCGAATTGATGATGGGCATCACCAACACCATGCCGGGCGTGGCGCACTTCGCCCACCTGGGCGGGATGCTGTTCGGCTGGCTGCTGATCCGCTACTGGCGCGGCCAGCCGCCATTCGGCCGGCGCCGGCCGCCGCGGATGCGGATCGTGCGTTGATCCGCCACCGCGGGCCGCGCTGAGGGGCTGCGTACCGGAGACCGGACCATCGGGGCTGCGGACCAAACAAGAAAACGGCGCGGAATTCCGCGCCGTTTCCGGATTCACGTGGGGTCGCGACTCACGGCCAGAGCTTGACCTGCATCTCCGGCGTGGCCTGCATCGGTGTGCCGACCTTGCAGCCGTAGGCCTCGCCGAATGCGGCCTGGTTGGCCACCGGAATATTGGTGCGCCACTGGCCCGGCGCATGCACGCCGGCGACGGCACGCTGGGTGGCGGCGTCGCTGGTGAGTTGCTGCGGCCACAACGAAGCCCAGCCCCGGTAGAACGCCTGGGTCGCCTCCTTGGTCGCGGCGGGCTGCGCGGCCTGGAACGCCGCCCATGCCAACTCGATGCCAGCCAGGTCGGCGACGGCGATGTCACGTACCTGGCCCGCGTTCACGCGGGTGCCGGTGAGTTGCGGGAACGGCAATGCGCTGTACTGGGCGGCGACGCGATCGGCCATGGCATCCCAGGCGAGGGCGTCGGACGGTGTCCACCAGTCACGCAGGTTGCCCTTGGCGTCGACCAGTCGCCCGCGATTGTCAAAGCCATGGCTGAGTTCGTGGCCGACCAATGCGCCGTAGGCACCAAACTGCGCCGCGGGCTCCCTGGCGAGGTCGAGCACCGGCGCCTGCAACATCGCGGCGGTCACGATCAGGCGGTTCTGGGCGATGTCGTACGCCAGCGCCGGCTGCTGCGGCAGCACGTCCCAACGGCGGTCGGCATTGCCACGGCCGATGCGCTTCATCTCCTCGCGATGGCGCCAGGTGGACGCGATCAGCATGTTGCCGCCGTAGCTGCCACGACCCATTGGCTGCACCGAGTAGTCGAGGTCGCGGCGGGGCGCGCCGATCTCGATCTTGAGCTTGTCCAGCTTGGCCCGGGCCTCGGCGCGCGCGACCGGGCCGAGGCGCGCGTCGCGTTCGAGCGCGTCTCCGAGCGCGCCGCGTACCTGCTTGGCGATCTCCTCGGCACGCGACTTCGTGGCACTGGACAGGTAGCGGCCAACGTATTCGCGGCCCAGCATCGGACCGGCGGCGAGGTTGATCGCGTCCAGCACCTGCTGCTCGCGCACCACCGGCAGCGACTGGCCGTGCAGCACGCGGCCGCGGAAGTCATGGCTTGCATCACGCCACGGCTTGGACAGGTAGGGCGCCATCGAGTCGCCGACCCGCCAGCGCAGGTACACCTTCCACTGTTCCGGCTTGAGGCTGGCCACCATCGCGTCGAGTTGGGCGAACAGGGCCGGGTTGGCGATCGACACGCTGTCGTCGTTCACGCCCTGGACCTTGAGGAAGTCGGCCAATTGCAGGCGCTTGTACTGCTTGGCCAGTTCGGCGGTGGCGACGGGCGCGTAGTTGTCGCGCGGATCGCGCAGTTGCACCAGCGGCTTGGACACCTGCGCGAGGCGGGTCTCCAGGTCGATCACCAACTGCGACTGCGCCGCCAATTGCGCCTGCGGGGTACCGGTCAGCGCCAGGATCTTCTGCACGTAGTTGTTGTACTGGCCCAACAGCGCCCGGGTGTCGGCGTCGCTGCGGGTGTAATACGCCGGGTCCGGCAGCCCCAGGCCACCCTGGCTGAAGTAGCCGATATGGCGATCCAGGTCCTGCAGGTCCACGTCGGCGCCGAAGTTGAACGCGACCGGGATGCCGACCTGGTGCAGCGCGGCGATCGACGCGGGCACGTCCTTGCCCTTCCTGATCGCATTGATGCGGGTCAGCAGGGGCGCGATCGGATTGGCGGCTTCGCGTTCCACCGCGGCTTCGTCCAGCCCACTGGCCCAGAAGTCACCGAGCAGCTTCTGCACGTTGCCCTGCGGCGCGCTCATCGCGGAATTGAGCAGGTCGAGTTGCTGCTCGCGGGCGTGATCACTGAGCTGTTCCATCGCCGACAGCGAGCCCACGCCGGGCAGCAGGATATTGGCGTTGAGCCACTCGGCATTGGCGCTGGCATAGAAGTCGGTGCACTCGGCGGCCACGGGCGGCGCCTTTGCCTTCGCGGATGACTTCTTCTTCGCGGCGTCGGCGGCGGGCGAGGCGAGGCCGGCGACCAAGCTGAGGGCGAGTGCACAGGCAAGCGGGCGTAGGGTCATCGCGGGTTTTCCATGCAAGGGGAGGTAAAGCAAGTGCCGGAGTTTACCAAGCGCTCGCGGCCTGCCGCTGAACGCGTCGGAGCGCTCGGGATGACGTCGCCGGCAAAGCCGCGGCATGGGTCTGCATGATCGCCGGCCGTGGCGCTGATCCGCTCGCCATCGGTAGAGCGCACCGGCGATTCGCGGCGAATTGGTGCCACTCCCGCGCGCCTTTGCGGTCTGCCCCAAAACACGCGCGCAAGCACGCGCGCACAAAAAAAGGCCCGGGAGAACCCGGGCCTTCCAGCGTGACCGACGAGGGTGTCGGCTGGTGCTGGCGGGCCACTGGCCCGCATCGATCAAGCGTTGGGGGCCGCCGGGGCGCCCCGCGGGGGTTACACAGGGCCCACACCAGAAGTCGACAAGCTTGTGGCCGGCGCGCGCCAAAGGGGGGGCGGGGGGGTGCGGGGGGCCCTCGGGCCCGATTCTCTCCTGGGTGGCGCGCCCCCGGCCCCCAACGCGGGATTACCTCAGGGCCATCACCAGATGACGACCTGCTTGTCGCCTGCGCGCACCATCGGCTGGCCGGCCTTGCACTCGAACGCCGCAGCAAACGCCGGCATGTTCGACGGCGCGCCGATCGCACGGAAGTTGGCCGGCGCGTGCGGATCGGTGGTCAGGCGCACCTTCAGCTCTTCCGGGCTGAAGTTGCGGCGCCACACGGTGGCCCAGTTGGCGAAGAAGCGCTGGTCGCGGCTCATGCCATCGGTCATCGGGTCGGCCGCACTGCCGGAGGCTTTCTTCATCGCGTCATAGGCCGTGGCCAGGCCGCCGAGGTCGGCGATGTTCTCACCGAGAGTGAGCTTGCCATTGACCATCTGGCCCTTGACTGCCTCGTAGCCGTTGAACTGGTTGACCAGTTTGTCGGTACGGCCGGCGAAACTTTTGGTGTCGGCGGGGGTCCACCACACCTCGAAGTTGCCGGTCGGTCCGAAACGGCTGCCCTGGTCGTCGTAACCGTGGGTCATCTCGTGGCCGATCACCGCGCCGATGCCGCCGTAGTTGGTGGCGTCGTCGGCCTTCGGGTCGAAGAACGGCGGCTGCAGGATCGCCGCCGGGAACACGATCTCGTTCTGCTGCGGGTTGTAGTAGGCGTTGACGGTCTGCGGGCTCATGCCCCATTCGGTCTTGTCGACCGGCTTGCCGATCTTGTCCAGGTTCCATTGGTAGTTGAAGCCGTTGGCGGACAGCACGTTGCCGATATAGCTGTCGCGGCTGGTCTTCAGGCCGGACCAGTCACGCCACTTGTCCGGGTAGCCGATCTTGGGGGTGAAGCTGGCCCACTTCGCGATCGCCTTGGTCTTGGTTTCCGGACTCATCCAGTCCAGGTTCTCGATGCGCAGCTTGAGCGCATCACGCAGGTTGCCGACCAGGGTCTCCATGCGCGCCTTCGAGTCGGCGGGAAAGGCCACCTTGACGTACATCTGCCCGAACGCTTCGCCGGCCTGGCCCTCGATCGTGCGCAGCACGCGCTTCCAGCGTGCCTTGTTTTCCTTCTGCCCGCGCAGCGCCTTGTTGTAGAAATTGAAGTTCTCGTCGACAAACGCCTCGCTGAGGAACGGCGAGGCCGAGTCGACCATGTGGAAGCGCAGGTAGCTCTGCCACTGCGCGACCGGCACGTCGCCGAGCATCTTGCTGACTTCGCTGTGGAACGCCGGGATGGCCAGCGAGAACATCTTCGGAGCAGCCACGCCCTGCGACTCGAAGAACTTGCTCCACGGGAAGTTCGGGGCCAGCTTGTCGGCGTCTGCCAGCGATACCGGGTTGTACGACAGCGCGGCATCGCGCGAGAGCTGCTCGCTGGTCTTGGAAACCTTGGCAAGGCGGGTCTCGAATGCGACCACGTCCTTGGCCTGGGTTGCCGCGTCGGCAGCGGGCACGCCCGACAGCTCCAGGACCTTGGCGATGTGCGCCTGGTACTTGCTCAACTGCTCCTTCTTATCGGCGCTGGTGTAGTACGCCGGATCGGGCAGGCCGAGACCGCCCTGGAAGGCGTAGGCGATGTTGACCGTGGAGTCCTTGAAGTCGGGACTCGGGCCGAACCCGAACAGCTCGCCTTCGCCCTTGGCGAACGAGGCACGCAGGTACTCGGCGACGCTGGGGCCGTCGGTCAGGGCGGCGATCGCGTCGAGGCGGCTCTTCAGCGGGGTGATGCCCTGGGCATTGACCTTGGCCTCATCCATGCCGGTGGCATAGAAGTCGCCGACGATCTTGTCGACGCCAGTGGCGCTGGTGTCAGCCGCGACGCGCTCGGCGAGCTGGTGCTGCACGGCGTTGGAGCGCTCGTCGAGCATCTCGAAGGCGCCCCACGAAGTACGGTCGCCCGGGATGGCGTTGGCGGCGAGCCACTTGCCGTTGACGTAACCGCCGAAGTCGGTGCACGCGTCCTTGCTGGTGTCGAGGTCGCCCTTGGAGAACCGGTTGACCGGCGGCAGCGTGCTTTCGTCGAGGGCGAACGCGGCCGGGGCAGGCGTCGCAGCGGCGTCGATGGCCTTCGCGGGCTTCTTCGCAGTGCATGCGCCGAGGGTGGTGGCGATGGCGAGGGACAACAGCAGGACTTGCGGTTTGTTCAAGGTCACAGGGGTCTCCGGCCTGACAGGCTTTGGGGGTGGGCCCCATGCGGGGGCGCCCTCGCACCTTAAACCCGATAGCGCGCGGTCGCGGGTGTCGAAGGTCATGAAGGGGTAACACGGCAGTGATGAACCGCCATGGCCTTGGCTGAACGGCATGGCACGATTCTCGCTGGCGGGGGTGGGGGCTTTCGCGTAGACTCCGCCGGGTTCAGCGCACGGCTGCCACCCCGCAAGGGGTACGTTTCCCAGGTTGCCCGCCGCATCGCATTGATTCGTGATTCAAATCCGCGACTCGCCGATCGGTTTTTATCCAGCCACGTCTTTCGTAGCGCCGACACGGTCCGGAGCATCCGGCACCGTCTAAATTCGATACTCGCAGCGCGGTTCAAGGGAACGCTGGGGTTATCACACGATCGATCCTGGATCGGGCCATGCGCATGTTGCGCGCGGTGCCGAAGGCAGGCGTTCGTGGGCCACCGGAGTTCCAACATGACTTTTGAATCCCTCGGGCTTTCGCCCGCGTTGCTGCGCGCGCTCGCCGAGCAGGACTACCTCGTTCCCACCCCGATCCAGGTCCAGGCGATCCCGCTGGCGATGGACGGCCATGACGTGCTTGGTGGCGCCCAGACCGGCACGGGCAAGACCGCCGCGTTCGGCCTGCCGCTGCTCAACCGCCTGTCCAAGCTCACCGCCGTCAACGGCCCGCGCAAGCCACGCGCGCTGGTGCTGGTGCCGACCCGCGAGCTCGCGGTGCAGGTCAACGACAGCCTGCGTGGCTACGCCAAGCACCTGCGCCTCAATATCTGCTCGATCTACGGCGGCGCCGGCATGAGCCCGCAGGTAGACATGCTGCGTCGCGGCGTCGACGTGCTGGTTGCCACCCCGGGCCGCCTGATCGACCACATGGAGCGCGGCACCGCCAAGCTCGACGGCATCGAGATCCTGGTCATGGACGAAGCCGACCGCATGCTCGACATGGGCTTCCTGCCGGCGATCAAGCGCATCCTCGCGCGCCTGCCGCGCGAGCGCCAGACGATGCTGTTCTCGGCGACGTTCGAGGCCGAGATCAAGAAGCTCGCGCTCGAGTTCATGACCAATCCGCAGCAGGTGCAGGTGGCGTCGAACAGCCTGGTGATCGAGACGATCTCGCACAAGGCGCATCCGGTCGACGGTGGCCGCAAGCGCGACCTGCTGATCCAGATCCTCAGCCAGCGCCACACCGACCAGGTGCTGGTGTTCGGCCGCACCAAGCACGGCTGCAACCGCCTGTGCGAGCAGCTCGAGGACGCCGGCCTCAAGGCCGTCGCGATCCACGGCAACAAGAGCCAGGCGCAGCGCCAGAAAGCCCTGCGCGACTTCAAGACCAACAAGGCCCGCGTGCTGGTCGCCACCGATGTCGCCGCGCGCGGCCTGGACATCCCCAACCTGCCGCTGGTGATCAACTTCGACCTGCCGATGGTTGCCGAGGACTACGTGCACCGCATCGGCCGCACCGGCCGCAACGGCCAGACCGGCGAAGCGCTGTCGCTGGTGTCGCCCGACGAGGGTGGCCTGCTGCGCCAGATCCAGCGCATCCTCAAGGACGACATCGAGATGGTGACGGTGGACGGCTTCGCGCCGACCCGCCCGATCCGCATGGGTTCGGACGCACCGGGCGCACGTGGCGCCAATCCGCGCGGCCCGGGTGGCAACAACGGCCCGCGCAAGCCGGCACCGCGTCACGGCCAGCCGGCACCGCGCCATGCGCACGCCGGTCCGCAGCGTCGCGGCGGCGCCCCGGGTGGCCGCACCAGTGGCGCCGGTGCGGGTTCGGGTTCGCG
>JBBRWW010000010.1:0-35928 GCA_038248955.1 Lysobacterales bacterium | reverse complement strand
CGGCACGCATGGTGGCTCCGGGGCGGCTGGCAGGGACGCGCAGTCTAGGTGCGCGGACGTGAACGCGCCGCGCCGGCATCGCTGGGGCGCGTTCGTAAAGGGGTTGATTGTCATGGAGTGATCGTCATGGCGCGCGGGTGTCGATCAGCGTCGCCGTGCCATCGCGATCTACCCGCACCCGCAGGCGCCGGCCGTATTCGTCCTCGGCCATCGGCGCGACGGCGCAGCCGCACAATGCGGCGGCAATTGCCGGCACCGTATTGCTGTGACCCACGACCAGCACCGTACCGCGCGAATGGCGTTGCCGCAGCAGTGCGGCGAATTCGCCGGGCGCGGATTGGGCGTCGTAGTTGCTGACCGGTAGTCCATGGGCCGTCGCAGCGGGCAGGGCGGTCTGGCGGGTGCGCCGGAATTGCGTTGCATAGACGGCCACCAGCGGCGCGCCCGCCAATGCGGACGCAAGCCGCTGCGCCCGCGCCATGCCCACGCCATTCAGCGACGGGTCGCGGGGATCGTCGCTGGCCTTTTCGGCGTGGCGGACGATGACGACTTCGAGCGTCGCTGCGGCCGGCCGCGTCGGCACGCACGCCGCCACGAGCAACGCCAGGGCGACCGTTTGCGCGCCCCGGCGCCACCGCTTGCTCGCCGACGCCGCTGCCATCAGCCGCCCTTGCCCAGCATCGTCAGCAAACCGCGTGCCGCTTGGATGCGCGCGGTCGCATCGGGCAGATCAAGCTTGAGCTTCAGCTTGGTCGGGCCGTCCATCTGGTACAGCCTGGGCTGGCCCTGGATCATGCGGATGATCGCCATCGGATCGACGTTGGGCTTGTCGACGAACTGCACGCGTCCGCCGAGCGGGCCGATGTCGAGCTTGCGGATGCCCAGTTCGGTGGCCTGCAGCTTGAGCTCGGCCACCACGAACAGGTGCTTGGCGGGGTCGGGCAGCAGCCCGAAGCGGTCGATCATCTCGACCTGCAGCTCGCGCAGGGCATCGACGTCGCGCGCGCCGCTGACGCGTTTGTACAGCGTGAGTCGCGTGTGCACGTCGGGAAGGTAATCGTCGGGAATCAGCGCCGGGATATGCAGCTCGACATCCGCGCCGCGCGCCTGGGTGCCGTCGATGTCGGGCAGCTTGCCCTGGCGGATCGAGCGCACCGCGCGCTCCAGCAGTTCGGTGTAGAGGCTGAAGCCGATTTCCGCCATCTGCCCGCTCTGGTCCTCGCCCAGCAGCTCGCCGGCGCCGCGGATCTCAAGGTCGTGGGTGGCCAGGGTGAAGCCGGCACCGAGCTCGTCCATCGCCGAGATTGCGTCCAGCCGCTTCTTCGCGTCGCTGGTGATCGAACGCTGCTCGGGCACCAGCAGGTAGGCGAAGGCGCGATGGTGCGAACGCCCGACGCGGCCGCGCAGCTGGTGGAGCTGGGCGAGCCCGAACTTGTCGGCGCGATTCATGATGATGGTGTTGGCATTCGGGATGTCGATGCCCGACTCGATGATCGTCGTGCACAGCAGCACGTTGAAGCGCTGCTTCTGGAACTCGAGCATCACCCGCTCGAGCTCGCGTTCGGGCATCTGGCCGTGCGCCACGCCGATGCGCGCGTCGGGCACCAGCGCCTCCAGCTCGCGCTGCATGCGGTGGATGCTCTCGACGTCGTTGTGCAGGAAGTACACCTGGCCGCCGCGCGACAGTTCGCGCTGGAACGCTTCGCTCAATTGCGCGTCGTCCCACTGCACCACGAACGTCTGCACCGCGAGGCGGTGCGCCGGCGGCGTGGCGATGATGCTGAGGTCGCGCAACCCGGCCATCGCCATGTTGAGCGTGCGCGGGATCGGGGTGGCGGTCAGCGTGAGCAGGTGGACGTTGGCACGCAGCGCCTTCAGGGCCTCCTTCTGGCGCACGCCGAAACGCTGTTCCTCGTCGACGATCACCAGGCCCAGGTCCTTGAAGCGCACGTCGGCCTGCAGCAGCCGGTGGGTGCCGACCACGACGTCGATGCGGCCGTCGGCGATGTTGCCGATCTCGGCCTTGATCTCCTTGGCGGTCTTGAAGCGCGACAGCACCTCGACCTTGAGCGGCCAGTCGGCGAAGCGGTCGCGGAAATTGCGGTAGTGCTGCTCGGCCAGCAGCGTGGTCGGCACCAGCACCGCGACCTGCTTGCCACCGACCGCGGCGACGAACGCGGCGCGCACCGCGACCTCGGTCTTGCCGAAGCCGACATCGCCGCAGACCACGCGGTCCATCGGCTGGCTGCTGCCGAGGTCGCGGATTACCGCTTCAATCGCGCTGTGCTGGTCCGGCGTCTCCTCGAACGGGAACGTCGCCGCGAACGGCTCGTACATCGCCCGGTCGACGTCGATCGCCAGGCCGACGCGGGCCTGGCGCCGGGCCTGGATCTCGAGCAACTCGGCGGCGACGTCGCGGACTTTCTCCTGCGCCTTCTTCTTCGCCTTGCTCCACTGCTCGCCACCGAGCGAATGCAGCGGCGCGGTTTCCACCGACGCGCCGGAATAGCGGTTGATCAGATGCAGTTGCGCGACCGGTACGTACAGGCGGTCGCCCTTGGCGTACTCGATCTCGAGGTACTCGCCGCTCTCGCCGCCGGCCTCAAGCGTGATGAGTCCCCGATAGCGGCCGACGCCGTGGTCCTCGTGGACGATCGGCGCGCCCTCGCTGAGCTCGCCGAGGTCGCGGATGATCGCTTCGGGTTCGCGCCCGGCGCGCTTGCGCCGCCGCGGTTGGGTGGCGCGCTCGGGAAACAGCTGGCGCTCGGTGAGCACGGTGAGCGCTGGCGCGGTGATCGCGAAACCGTCGTCGAGCGGTGCTGCGGCGATCGCGAAGCGTGCCGCGGACGCGACGAATTCCCGCCAGCCGGCGACCAGTTGCGGCTGCAGACCGGCGGCGTCGAGCAGTTCGGCCAGCGCCTCGCGGCGGCCGGCGGAATCGGCCGCCACCAGCACCCGGCCCGGGTAGCTGCCCAGGAACGATTTCAGCGCTCCCGCGGGCACCACATCCTTGGCGGCGATCGGCACGTTCGGCGCCGGCTGGTCGCCGAGGTCCTGCGCGCGCTCGCGTTGTGGGTGGCCTTCGCCGCAGACCTCGACGCGCTGGCCGAGGTTCAGCCGCTCGCGCAGCGCATCCGGGGACAGGTACAACTGGTCGGGCGGCAACAACGGGCGCTCGACGTTGTGGCGGCGCTGTTCGTAGCGGTCGGCGGTATGCGTCCAGAACTGCCCGGCCGCCTCCAGCGCGCCGTCGCCGATCACCGGCAGCATGCGTTCGTCGAGATAGTCGAACAAGGTCGCGGTCTGCTCGAAGAACAGCGGCAGGTAGTACTCGATGCCGGCCGGCGCGATCCCGGCCTTGAGGTCCTGGTACAGCACGCTGCGCCGCGTATCGATATCGAAGCGGTCGCGCAATGCTTCCAGGGCGCGCTTCAGCGCGACCTCGTCCAGCGGCACTTCGCGGCCGGGCAGCAGGTGCACGGCATCGATCTTGTCCAGCGAGCGCTGCGATTCGGGGTCGAACGCGCGGATGGTGTCGATCTCGTCGTCGAGCAACTCGACCCGGTACGGCATGTCCGCGCCCATCGGATAGACGTCGAGCAGGCCGCCGCGCACCGCGAAGTCGCCCGGGTCGAGCACCTGCGGCACATGCCGGTAACCGGCCGACTCAAGCCGGCGTTTCTCGGCGTCCATGTCGAGGCGCTGGCCGACGCGCACGTCGAAGCTGCCGCCGACCACGTGCCGCAATGGCGGCAGCCGCTGCAGCAGCGTCGCCACCGGCACGACCACGATGCCGCGCTTGAGCGCGGGCAGCCGATGCAGCGCCGACAGTCGCTGCGACACGATGTCCGGGTGCGGACTGAACACGTCGTACGGCAGCGTTTCCCAGTCCGGGAACGTCAGCACCGGGATCTCGCCCATGCGGCCAAGCAGGGTGTGCAGGTCGGACTCGAGCTGGTGGGCGACGTGGTTGTCGCGCGCGATCACCAGCAGCGGGCCGTCGTGCGCGGATGCCGCGGCGGCGATGTGGAACGCCAGAGCGGAAGGCGAGGCCGGTGCCCGCCACCAGGCGCGCTGCTGGCCCGGCTTGGGCAGCGGCGGGATCGGGAAGACGAGGTCGTCGAAGCGGGTCTGGGCAGTCATGCGCACCAACAACGGCGCCGGACGCGGGGGTGCCCGGCGCGCAAGAGGGTGCGCAGTTTAGCGCGTGCCGGTCAGTGCCCGGTCATCGGCGGGCAATGACGGGAGATGACGCCATCTACGCCGGGGGAGTCGCGTGGGACGAATGATGGTCGGCAGCCCGGCTGTTGGCGGCCGCGGCGTTCAGTGCCAGCACGACGCGAACCAGACCCTGTGCGTCGTGCTGCACCTGTCGCTCGAAGCCCAGGGACTGCGCGAGTGCGACCATCGCGTGGTTGTGCTCGAAGACGTCGCCGTAAATGCTGTCGAGCTTCTTGCCCCGGGCCCACTTCACCAGTCGGGTCATCAGGTAGCGGCCCAGGCCCATGCCGGAGATATAGCGGCTGACCAGGATCGCGAATTCGGCGTTGCGGCCGCTGTTGTCGATCGCCACGCGCGCCACGGCGCCGACCAGCGCCTCGCCTGGCGGCAGCGGTTCGGCGGCGACCAGGGCAAATTCGTTCTTGGGGTTGATCCGGGTGAAATGCTCGGCCATCTCGGGCGTCATTTCCTTCAGCGAATACAGGAACCGCTGGCGAACTTCGTCGGGTTGCAACAGCGCGAATCCCGCCCGCAAGGGCGCCGCGTCCTCGGGACGGATCGGTCGGATCAGCAATTCGCGCCCGTTGGGTAAACGTTGGCGTTCATGCCATGGGGGGAGACGTTCGCGCGCGGCCATTTGGGGATATTCGCACACCGGCGGGGGCGGGACCCTTCATTCGGCGGTCACATCGAGAGCCCGCGCGCCATTGCGCCGCGCGGCCAGCCGGGCGTCGCGGCCCCGATGCTAGACTCGCGCCGGATTTTGATCCCCATTCCAGAGGAAACAACGCATGGCCGGTAACGGGGATTCCAACCGCGCGATCTTCTTCGCGCTGGGCGCCAACCTGGCCATCGCCGCCGCCAAGGGGGTGGCCGCGTTCGTCACCGGCTCCACCGCGATGCTGGCCGAAACCGTCCACTCCCTGGCCGACAGCGGCAACCAGTTGCTGCTGCTGCTGGGCCTGAAGCAGGCGAAGCAGCCGCCGTCGCCGGACTACCCGCTGGGGTATGGCAAGGCGATCTACTTCTGGTCGTTCCTGGTCGCGGTGATGCTGTTCACCGTGGGCGGCATGTTTTCGCTCTACGAAGGCATCCACAAATTGCAGAACCCCGAGCCGCTGAAACAGTGGTGGTGGGCGGCCGGCGTGCTGGTGTTCGGTCTTGTTGCCGAGGGCGTGTCGTTGCGCGCCTGCCTGCAGGAGGTCGACAAGTCGCGCAACGGCCGGTCGTTGTGGCGGTGGTTCCGGCAGAGCCGGCAGGCCGAGTTGGTGGTGATCTTCGGCGAGGATCTCGCCGCGCTGCTTGGCCTGGCGTTCGCGCTGGGGGCGGTGATGTTGACGGTCGTCACCGGCAACCCGCTGTGGGACGCCGTCGGCACGATTGCCATCGGCGCGTTGCTGATCATCGTCGCGGTGTTCGTCGCGATCGAGGTCAAGGCGATGCTGATCGGCCAAGGCCTGGACCCGGTGCGGCGTCTGCAGTTGCAACAGTTCCTCGAGGCCCGCCCCGAGATCACGCGCGTGATCAGCCTGATCACGCTGCAGTTGGGCAACGATGCGATGGTGTCCGTGCAGGCGCACATGCGCGAGGCCACCGATGCGACGGTGCTGATCAGTGAAATCAACGCGGTCGAGGCGGCGATGAAACGCGCGTTCCCGGAAGTGCTGTGGAGTTTCTTCGAGCCGGAGGAAAGCACGGCCTCAGCGGGAGCTTGATCGCAAAAAAGCCCGGCTTTCCGCCGGGCTTCTCGTTGGTTGGCAGTGTTTCGGCCTGTCGCGGCCGGTTTCCAGCGGTCAGCGTTCCTGCTTCAGCCAGTCGACCCGCCACGATGCGCCGGCCTCGCCGAGCGTGGGTGCCAATAGCGTCAACACCTGCGCCAGGGTCTGTTCGAACTGCCACGGCGGGTTGAGCAGCAGCAGGCCGCTGCCATTCATCCGCAGCGGCGAGTCGTCGGGACGGACCAGCAGTTCGGCGACCAGCGAGGACTGCGCCGGGATCGCCTCCGCGCGCCGGTAGAACGGCTGCAGCGAGCGGCGCAGCTTGATCGGATACCACAGCGCGTACGTCGCCTGCGGCCAGCGGGTCAGCGCCTCGCGCAGCGCGCCGATCGCGGTGTCGAATTCCTCCAGCTGCGCCTCGTAGGGCGGGTCGATCAGGACCAGGCCGCGAGCGAACTTCACATCGCCATGTTTCGGCGGCAGCAGTGCCTTGATCGCGCCGTAGCCGTCGCGCTCGTGAACCGCCACGCGCGGATCGCGGGCGAAGTTGGCCTTGAGTTGCGCCGCCTCCTCGGGCAGCAGCTCGCAGGCAGCGATGCGGTCGACGTCCCGCAGGGCGTGCGCCAGCAGCCAGGGCGAACCCGGGTACGAGGCGGCACCGTGGGCGGCGCGGCAGGCTTTCACCGCGGCCAGGTAACGGGCGATGGCGGGATGCTTGGGCGGTTCGGCGATCAACCGCCCGATGCCGCCCTCGGCCTCGCCGGTGCGCTGCGCGGAATTGCTGTCGAGCGCGTACAGCCCCCGCCCGGCGTGGGTATCGAGCGCGAACAGCGGCGCCGGCTTGGCGGTCAGGGCGTCGCACAGGGCGAGCAGCGCGACGTGCTTGAAAACGTCGGCGTGGTTGCCGGCATGGAAGGCGTGGCGGTAATTCATGCCGACAGGGTAGCCCGGCGGACCCGCGATGGCTGGCTTATGCTGTCGATCGCGCCATACCGGCCGATTCCGGGCCCCAATTCCATGCCACGCGTGTTGCTGGTCGAAGACGAAATCGCCATCGCCGAGACGGTGCTGTACGCGCTGCGGGCCGCAGGATTCGAGGCTGTCCATTGCCTGACCGGCGGCGACGCCCTGACCCTTGCCGGCGCCGAACGGTTCGACCTGGCGGTGCTCGACATCGGCTTGCCGGACATCGGCGGATTCGCGCTGTGCCGGGAACTGCGCCGCGACCGCGACCTGCCTGTGATCTTCCTGACCGCGCAGGCCGCCGAGGCCGACCGCATCCTTGGCCTGGAGATCGGCGCCGACGACTATGTCAGCAAGCCGTTCTCGCCGCGCGAATTGGTGGCGCGGGTACGCGTGGTACTGCGGCGGGGCCCGATCAAGCCGGAGCCCGAAGCGGCGGATGGGTTCGAGCACGACGTCGATGGCAGGCGCATCCGCTACCGGGGGCGCCTGCTCGATCTGACGCGCTACGAATACGGACTGCTGGCGGCGCTGCTGCAACGGCCAGGCGCGGTGTTGTCGCGTGCGCAATTGATGGATCGCGTCTGGGACGATGCGCTGGACAGTGGCGATCGTACCGTCGACAGCCACGTCAAGACCTTGCGGGCCAAGCTGCGGGGCGGGGTTGGCCCGGACGAACCGGTGGGAAGCGCTGATCCGATCCACACCCACCGCGGGCTCGGCTACTCGCTCGATATCGGCTGACCGCATGAAGATCGGCCTGCGCATCTTCCTGGGGTATTTCCTGATCGTCGCGCTGGCGGCAATCCTGCTGGCGCGGGTATTCGTGGCCGAGGTGAAGCCGGGCGTGCGCCAGGCGATGGAGGACACGCTGGTCGATACCGCCAACGTGCTGGCCGAACTCGCCAGCGACGATCTGCTCGCCGGCCACATCGGCGATGGGCGGTTCGCAGGGCGGATCCGCAGCCTCCGCGACCGCGACTTCGGCGCCGACATATGGGGCTTCGGCAAGCGCGCCGGCAACTACCGGATCACCGTCACCGACGCGCGCGGGACGGTCGTGTTCGACAGCGACGACACTGATGTCGGCAAGGACTACTCGCGCTGGAACGACGTCTACCTTACCCTTCGCGGCCGCTATGGCGCGCGTTCGACCGCCAGCGATCCGGCCGATCCGGATTCCACCGTCATGCACGTCGCCGCGCCCATCCGCGATGCCGGCGGCGCCGTCGTCGGGGTGCTGAGCGTCGCCAAGCCCAACCGGACGCTCGCACCGTTCATCGCCCGCAGCCAGGCGGTGGTGATGCGCTGGGGCGGCGTGCTGATGGCAGTGGCGCTGCTGACCGGCCTGGTGGCGGCGTGGTGGTTGTCGCGGCAACTGGGCCGGCTGCGCCGCTATGCCCATGCGGTCACCGCGGGCGAGCGGGTGGCGTTGCCCGCTGCCGCCGGCGAATTCGGCGAACTGGGACGGGCGCTGGAGACCATGCGCGACAAGCTGGAGGGCAAGCAGTACGTCGAGCAGTACGTGCACGCGCTCACCCACGAAATGAAGGGTCCGTTGGCGGCGATACGCGGCAGCGCCGAACTGCTCGAATCACCGCTGCCGGAGGCCGACCGGCTCCGCTTCGCCTCCGCCGTCCGCCTGCAGGCCGAGCGGCTCGCGCAGATGATCGACAAGCTGCTGGCCCTCGCCGCCGTCGAGCACCGGCAACTGCTCGACCATCCCCGGTTGATCGATCTCCATCGCGTCGCCTGCGAGGCCGGGCAACACTGCGCGGCGCGGCGGGAACAGGCCGGCATCGAGCTGCGGATCCAATCGCCGCCCACGGCCGTGGTGGTCAGCGGTGATGCGTTCCTGTTGCGGCAGGCGCTGGTGAACCTGATCGACAACGCGATGGACTTTTCACCCGCGGGCGGCGAGATCACCCTGCGCATCGCGCGCGACGACGGGGAGATCCGCGTCGAAGTGGCCGACTCGGGCAGCGGCGTGCCCGAGTACGCGTTATCGAGGGTGTTCGAGCGGTTCTACTCGCTGCCGCGCCCCGCGGGCGGTAGCCGCAGCAGTGGCCTGGGGCTGTGTTTCGTCGCCGAAGTGGCGGCGCTGCATGGCGGTGCCGCCACCGTAGGCAATCGCGTCGATGGCCCGGGCGCGATCGCCGTGTTGCGGCTGGCGGCGGTCGGGAAGTCCGGGGATGCGGCGCCTCCGACTCCTTTGTCTTTGGAATGACCACCGTCGGGACGTCGGCATCCGGCCCGCTTCACAACCGCTTCATGTTTCCGCCATCGTCGCCGCACCGCCGTCTCCCATCCTCAAGCCCGTCACCATCATGGGAGCGGGACATGCGGCTTTGGTTGAAAGTGTTGTTGGTGCTGGGGATGACCCTGGCGATCCTGGTGCCGCTGACGATGGTCCGCGGCACCATCCGCGAGCGCCAAGGCTATCGGGCGCAAGCCGTCGCCGACATCGCCCGCAGCCATGCCGGCGCCCAGGCGTTCTCGGGCCCGGTGCTGGTCGTGCCGTACACCGAAACCGTCGAGGTGGAACAGACCGACGCGTCCAACGTCGTCCGCAAGGTGGCGCGTGAGCGGAGCCTGGCCTGGACGTTCTTTCCGACCGCGCTCGACGTGCGCGGCACGCTTGCCCCGGGCACGCGCAAGCGCGGCCTGCACGAGGTCCGGGTCTACGAATGGAAGGCCCGCGCTCTGGCTAGTTTCGCCGTCACGATCCCGGATGATGCCGGTCCCGGTCCCGGCCGCAGCCGCAGGATCGGCCGGCCCTGGTTGAGCTACGGTTTCGCCGACGTGCGTGGCCTGATGACGTCGCCGCGGTTGCGCGTCAACGGCGTCGCGGCGAACGTGGGGGAAGGCCTGGGCAGCCGCGACGGCGCGGGGCTGCATACCCGGCTGGCCGCGCCCGTGGCGGGGCAGGTGCTGGCGCTGCGCACCAGCCTGGACTTCACCCTGGCCGGCACGGAGTCGCTGGCGCTGGTGCCGCTGGGAAAGAGCACCACGTTCGCGGTCCGGTCGAGCTGGAAGCACCCGAGGTTCGGTGGCAGTTTCCTGCCGCGCCTGCGCGAAATCGGCAGCGAAGGTTTCGACGCGACCTGGCAGGTCGCGTCAGTCGCGACCAACGCCCAGCGCCAGTATCGACAGGGCCGCGTCCTGCCGGCGATGAACGAGGCCGGCGTCGCCGGCGTCGATGGCGGCGGCGAGCGCGACATGATCGGCGCGGGCGGCATCGATGCGGTCGGCTTGTCGTTGGTGGAGCCGGTCAATATCTATTCGCAGGCTGACCGCGCCACCAAGTACGGATTGCTCTTCGTGCTGCTCACGTTCGTGGGCTTCTTCCTGTTCGAGCTGATCAAGCAGTTGCCGATCCACCCGATCCAGTACGGACTGGTCGGGTTGTCGCTTGCGATCTTCTTCCTGCTGCTCGTGAGCCTGAGCGAGCACGTCGAGTTTGGATGGGCGTACCTGGTTGCCAGCGTCGCCTGCATCGGCCTGATCGGGTTCTACCTCAGCGCGGTGTTGCACAGCGCCGCGCGCGCCATCGGGTTCGCGGCGATGCTGGCGACGCTCTATGGCGCGTTGTATGGCCTGCTGGTGTCGGAGGATAACGCCTTGGTGCTGGGCGCCGGACTGCTGTTCGTGGTGCTGGCGGCGATCATGGTGGTGACCCGCCGGGTCGACTGGTACGCGATCGCGGGCAGCCGCGCGGCATCCGCGCCACGGACGTCATGACGGGAGGACGGATGGTCGGACCGGCAAGGCGGACTCCCGCCCTGTCACGGCGGACGCTCGTTGGCGCGGGCTGCGTTGGCCGGACAACCGGCTCACGCCAAAAGCAAACTCCCCGGCACCAGCCACAGCGACAGGCCGGCCAGCAGGCAGCCGATCAGCGTCGCCGCCAGCACGTCGCTGGGGTAGTGCAGCCCGAGCACCACCCGCGACACCGCCACGCTCGCGGAAAACGGCACCAGCAGCCACGCGAGCTTCGGATAGTGCGCCATCGCGACGATCGAGAAGGCCACCGCATGCAGCGTGTGCCCCGATGGAAAGCTGAATTCGTCCAGTGGTGCCACCCACGCGCGGATGCGCTTGTCGGATGCGAACGGTCGCGGGCGCCGGATCCAGCGCTTGAGCAGCTTGTACAGCGTCAGCGCGATGGCGCCGGTCGCTGCCAGGTGCAGTGATGCCGTCAAGCCGTCGATGCCGTCGAGCGCCACCAGCGCTGCCATCAGCGCGTACCAGAAAACGCCATCGCCGAGCCTGCTGATCGCCGCGAAGTAGGCGCGTGGCCGGCTGTTCATGCCCCAGCGGTTCGCGCGCAGGCAATAGCCGGCATCGCCGTCACCCAGGCGTCGACGCCACGGCAAGCGGTTCACGGCGGGCCCCGGTCAGCCGGGCCGCGCATGCCGGCCTCAGCGCGTCGAACCTGTCGCGCCGGGCTGGCCTGCGAGCGCAATGGCCCGGCGTCCACCAGCTCCTGCATCAGGGCCTCGAAGTCGGCCGCCACCTGCTCCGGCCTCAGTCGCAGGATCGCCTCGCGACCGGCGCGGGCCATCGCCGCACGCCCCGCGCCGTCTTCGCCGATGCGCGCCGCGGCGGCAATGAAGCCCGCATCGTCGCCCTGCGCCATCGCCGCGCCGTGGAGTCCGTCGCGCAGGTGCTCGCGCGCCGCGCCGTAATCGAACGCCACCGTCGGCACGCCGCTGGCCATCGCCTCGAGGGTGACGTTGCCGAACGTCTCGCTCTGGCTGGGGAACAGGAACAGGTCGCCGCTGGCGAAGTGCCGCGCGAGCGCGTCGCCGCGCTGGATGCCGCAGAACACGAAATCCGGGTTCTGGCGTTGAAGCCTCGCGCGCGACGGGCCGTCGCCGACCCAGATGAAGCGCGGTTGCGGCCGCTGGGTATCTTTCATCCTGCGCTGCAGTTGCCGGAATGCCCGCACGGCAAGATCGAGATTCTTCTCCGGTGCGATGCGGCCGACATGGATCGCCGCCACGGCGTCGTCGTGCACGCCCCAGTCGGCGCGCAAGCCGGCATCGCGTCGGGCGGGATCGAACAGCTTCGTGTCCACCGCGCGCGGCAAGCGGCGAACGTTGTCGAAGCGCTGCGCCTGCAGGAAGTCCGCCAGTTCGTGCGTCGGCACCAGCGTGGCGTCGGCGCCATTGTGGAAACGCCGCATCCAGGCCAGCGCGGCCGGCGCGAGGACCGCCGCGCCGTAGTCGCGCATGTAGTGGTCGAAGCGGGTGTGGAAACCGGTCGCGGCGGGAATACCCAGCCGGCGCGCGGCACGAATCGCCGACCAGCCGAGCGGGCCTTCGGTGGCGACATACACCGCATCGGGCGCTGCGCGACGCCAGTGCGCCAGCAGCCTGCGCGTGGCCGGAAAGCCCAACCGCAGGCCGGGATAGCGCGGCAGCGGCGCGCCTGGGACCAGCAGTTCGTGCGCGCCCGCCTGCGCATCGGCGGGCTGCCGTGGCCGCACGACGGCAACGTCGTGGCCGCGTGTGCGCAGGCCGTGTTCCAGCGCCTGCACCGTCAGGGCGACGCCGTTGACCTCCGGCGGATAGGTCTCGGTGACGATCGCGTAGCGCATGCGCGGGTTCCCCCAGCCTCGGCCGTTGCAGGGCAGGGTGGGGCACGTGCGTGAATGCACCGGGTCGGCGCCATGACCGCTGGATGACGGCGCACGTCAGTGGCGTCGAAACGCGCTGCTCAGTTGGTCGCCAGGCGCAACGTGATGCCAAGGCCGGCCATGTCGTCGGGTTCGCCGGCGAGGTCCCCCTCCAGCAGGGGGCGCGTGTCCAGCCAACGTCGTGACAGGGTCAGCAGCAGTTCGTTGCCGTCGGCCTTGAGGTCCATCGGCGGGATCGGGTCGGCGCCGTGGGCACGGTGCAGCAGCACCGCCAACCGCAGCAGTGCGGCGCTGCGGCGCACCGCCGGCAGCAGGCGGTCGGGCAGGGCCTCGAAAGCCGACTTGGGGATGCCGCGACGATGGGTGCGGACCAGCGCGGCGAGGAACTGTTGCTGCTGTTGCGAGAAACCGGCGATGTCGGAATGCTCGACCACGTAGGAACCATGCACGTGGTACTGGCTGTGCGCGATCGCCAGCCCGAGTTCGTGCAGGCGCGCGGCACGTGCCAGCATGATGCGGTCGTCGTCCTCCAGGCCCCAGTGGTTGGCGACCTGGTCGAACATCCACAGCGCCGTCGCCTCGACGCGTTCGGCGTGGGCGGTGTCGATCCCGTAACGCTGGATCATCGCCGCCACCGATGCGTCGCGCGGGTCGTGGGCACCGCCGCGGTCGACCATGTCATACAGCACGCCTTCGCGCATCGCCGCCTTGCTGACCATCATCCGCTGCAGGCCGAGCGCGTCGAAGGCGGCTTCCAGCACCAGCACGCCGCCGGCGATCACCTGGCGGCGGTCCGACGACAGGCTTGGCAGGTCGATCGCGTCGATGCGGTCGGCCTGCAGCAGGCGGTCGCGCAGCACCGGCAAGGCCTCGGCGGTGATTGCGCCCTTGGTCAGTTTCATCGCGGCGCAGATCTCGCCGATCGCCTTGATCGTGCCTGACGCGCCGAGCACCTCGTCCCAGCCCAACGCGCGGTATGCGCCGGAAAACTGCTGGAATTCAGCGCCGACCTCGGCCAGCGCATCGCGCCAGCGCTTCTTCGACAGCTTGCCATTGGGGAAGAAGCGGCGGGTGCTGGCGATGCAGCCCAGCTGCAGGCTTTCGCGCTCGATTGCGTCGAAAGCAGCGCCGATGATGCATTCGGTCGAGCCGCCGCCGATGTCGATCACCAGCCGCAGGTGGCCGGGCTTGGGCGGTTGGGCGTGCGCGACGCCGAGGTAGATCAGGCGCGCCTCCTCGCGGCCGGCGACGACCTCGATCGCATGCCCCAGCGCGCTTTCGGCCGGCATCAGGAACGATTGCGGCTCCCGGAGGCGGCGCACGGTATTGGTAGCAATCGCGCGCACGCGCTGCGGCGGGATGTCGCGCACCCGCTGGCCGAAGCGGGCCAGGCAGTCGATCGCGCGCTGGCGCACCTCCGGGGCCAACCCGCCCTTGCCATCGAGCCCTTCCGCGAGGCGCACGGTCTCGCGCAGCCGGTCGACCGTGCGCAGCTGCCCGAGCACGTAGCGCGACACCACCATGTGAAAACTGTTGGAGCCCAGGTCGACCGCCGCGAGGAGGTCGCCGTCCTGCAGGGGCAGGCGGGCAGCGTGGAGGAGGCCATTCATGCGCGGATGATCCTTTATCCGCAGATCTTCGCCAACAGGCACGCCTGCGCGGAGTGCGGCAGGGCATCGGCTTCGGGCACGACGCGACGGTAGTCGCCGCCGGGCTGCAGTTCCCAGGCGTTGACGTTGTCCTGCAGGTAATTGACCAGCACTTCGTCATACACGCGGGCGGCAGCGGCGGGGTCGAGGATCGGAAAGCCCGTCTCGACCCGGCGCAGCAGGTTGCGTTCCAGCCAATCGGCACTGGCGCAGAACAGGTCCGGCGCGCCGTCGTTGCCGAACCAGTAAACGCGGTGGTGCTCGAGGAACCGACCGACGATCGAGCGCACCCGTATGTTGTCCGATACCCCGGGCACCTGCGGTCGCAGCGTGCAGGCGCCACGCACGATCAGGTCGATCTGCACCCCGGCCTGGGACGCCTGGTAGAGCGCGCGGATGACCTGCGGCTCGTTGAGGGCGTTCATCTTGGCAATGATGCGGCCGGGTTTCCCGGCGCGTGCCAGCCGCGCCTCGCGATCAATGCGCATCAGCACGCCCGGATGCAGGGTGAAGGGCGCCTGCAGGAGGCGCTTCAGCTTCAGCGACGGCGCATGCCCGGACAGCTGCTGGAAGATCATGTGGACGTCGTTGCCGATGTCCGGATCGGCGGTGATCAGGCCAATGTCGGTATAGGCGCGGGCGGTGCCGGAGTGGTAGTTGCCGGTGCCCATATGCACGTAGCGGCGCAGCTTGTCGCCTTCGCGGCGCACGATCAGCAGCATCTTGGCGTGGGTCTTGTAGCCGACCACGCCGTATACGACCTGCACCCCGGCCTCCTGCAGGCGGTCGGCGAAACCGAGGTTGGCCTCTTCGTCGAATCGCGCACGCAATTCGACCACCACCGTCACATCCTTGCCGTTGCGCGCGGCCTGCACGAGTTGCTCGACGATGGGCGAATCCTTGCCGGAGCGGTACAGGGTCTGCTTGATGGCGAGAACGTTCGGGTCCTCGGCGGCCTGCCTGAGCAGCTCGAACACCGGACTGAACGAATCGAACGGGTGGTGCAGCAGCACGTCGCCCTGGCCGACGGTGGCGAACATCGACTCGACCCCGGCCAGGTGCCGCGACTGGAATGGCGGGAACTTCAGCTCCGGGCGCTTGACCAGGTCGTATACCTGGATCACGCGGTTGAGGTTGACCGGGCCGTTGATGCGGTAGACGGCGTTCGCGGGCAGGTCGAAGTTCTCCAGCAGCGTGTGGACGATCTCCGGCGGGCAATCCGCGGCGATCTCCAACCGCACCGCGCGCATGTAGCCGCGCCCGACCAGTTCGTCGCGCAGCGCCAGGGCGAGGTTCTCCACTTCCTCCTCGTCCACCAACAGCTCGGAATTGCGCGTGACGCGGAACTGGTACGCGCCCTGGACCTGCATGCCGGGAAACATCTCGTCGACGAACGTGGACAGCACGGCCGACAGGAACACGAAATCGTGGGCGCCGCCGGACACTTCCTCGGGCAGCTGGATGATGCGCGGCAACGAACGCGGTGCGCGCACGATCGCCAGGTGGCCGGCACGGCCGAAGGCATCGCGGCCCTTCAGGACCACGACGATGTTCAGGGACTTGTTGAGGATCTTGGGGAACGGGTGTGAGGGGTCGAGTCCCAGCGGCGAGAGCACCGGCATGATCTCGTCGCGGAAATACGCGCGCAGCCAGCGGGTCTGGCGCGCATCCCAGGCATTTCGCCCGAGCACGCGCACTCCCGCGTCGTCGAGCGCCGGGCGCAGCACGTCGTTCCAGCATTCGTATTGCCTGGCGACCAGGTCGGCTGCGCGGTCGTGGATGCGCGACAGTGCGACCGCCGGCGCAGTGCCGTCGGGGCCCGGCGCCAGACCGAGGTCCTGGGCATGGCGGAGCGTGCCGGCCCGGATCTCGAAGAACTCGTCGAGGTTGGTGCAGCTGATGCATAGGTAACGCAGCCGTTCCAGCAGCGGCACCTGCGGCTCCAAAGCCTGCGCCAGCACCCGGAAATTGAAGTCCAGTTGCGACAGTTCGCGGTTTAGATACAGGGCCGGGTCGCGCAGCGGGTCGGAGTCGGCGGTGAGCTCGGAATACAGCGCGGGTTCGATCGGTGCGGTCATGGCTGGGTCTCGGCGTATTGCATTTCGTAGTCGTCGCGGCTGCGTACGCGCTCGGCGCCGAAATGGCAGGAAAACGTGCTGCCTTGGCCCACGTCGCTGGCGATGTCCAGCCGCGCCTGGTGCAGGTTGAGGACGTGTTTGACGATCGAAAGGCCCAGGCCCGTTCCCCCGCTTTCGCGGGATCGGCTGGTGGACACCCGATAGAAACGTTCGGTGATGCGGGGCAAGTGCGCGGCGGGAATGCCGTAGCCGCTGTCGACGACTTCCAGCACCACCTCCGGGCGGCCGCCTGCTGCGGGTCGGAAGCGGATCGTGATCTGGCCCTCGGCAGGGGTGTAGCGCACGGCATTGCTGACCAGGTTGGAGAACGCGCTGTGCAGTTCCTTGTTGGAACCCCACAGGTCGACGCCGGCGGTGTCCTCGACGGCCACTGCGTGGCGGTTCTGGCTCAGCGCGAGCGCCTCGCGGCGCAGTGTCGACAGCATTGATGTCATGGAGACGATCTCTTCGGCTGGCAGGCTGTCGGTCGACTCCAGCCGCGACAGCATCAACAGATCCTCGACCAGTTGCGTCATCCGCTGCGATTGCCGCTGCATCTCCGCCAGCATCGGCGCCCACTCCGGGTGTTCGGAAGGGTCAAGCATGTCGAGGTAGCCATGCACCACGGTCAGCGGCGTGCGCAGCTCGTGGGAGACGTTGGCGACGAAGTCGCGGCGCATCTGCTCCAGGTGCAGCAGGCGACTGACGTCGCGCGCGACCAGCAGCCACAGGTCCTCGGAATAGGGGATCAGGCGCAGGCTGAGGTTGATCGCAGGGTTGAGCGGCGACACCGTTTCCAGCGTCTCGGCATGGCGGCCTGCTGCCAGCCAGTGCGCCAGCCGCAACGGTTGCAGGCGTTGCACCAGCGGCGCGCCGATGTCGGCGGGATAGCGAAGGCCCAGCAATGTGGTGCCCGCCGCATTGAACCACTGGATGCGCTGGCTGTTGCGCTCGACCACCACGATGGCATCGGGCAACGCGGCGGCCACCGCGCGGTAAGCGCGCAGCATCTCGATGAGGCGACGCTTGCGCCCGCGCATCTCGTCCTGGCCGCGGTAGAGCAGACGGTCGAGTTCGTTCCAGACGCCGTCACCCTGCGAGGGCATCAAGCGCTGCCGCGCGGTCAGCCGCAGCAGCACGCTGCGAAGGCGCCAGTAATGCCATGCGACGATCCCGAGCGCGGCCGCGGTCACCACCGGCCAGGGCTGGCCCACCAGCATTCCGACCGCCACGGCGGCCGCCAGGATCAGGGCGAGCAGGCCCAGGGTGCGAAACCAGGCGGTGCGTGAGTGGGGAGGCATGGCGGTCAGTCTATGGATTTGTGGTGCCGGGCGCGCCCATCGGCAGGGTTCCGCGCCACCGGGAGGCATCCATTCGTCGCCACCGGCAGTCCTCCAACCCGGCCGCGATGGCCTTGGGGAGCAGCGGTCGGTCAGGCCTCGACCGATGTCGAGAAGCGGTAGCCGGCTCCGCGCACGGTCTGCACCATGCCGTCGAGCTGGTGCGGTTCGAGGGTCTTTCGCAGGCGGCGGATATGCACGTCGACGGTGCGCTCCTCGACGTAAACGCTGCCGCCCCACACGTGGTCCAGGAGCTGCGTGCGCGAGTACACGCGCTCGGGGTGGGTCATGAAAAAGTGCAGCAGGCGGTATTCGGTCGGGCCGATCTGGATCGGCTGGTCGCTGCCGCTGGTCTGCGCGAATACGCGGTGCGCTGCCCCATCGATCCGCAGCAGGCCGCTGCCGACGCTGCCATCCTCGTCGTCCTCGCGCGATCGGCGCAGCACGGCGCGGATACGGGCCAGCAGCTCGCGGGCGGAGAACGGCTTGACGACGTAATCGTCGACACCGGCCTCGAGTCCACTGACGCGGTCGTTCTCCTCGCCGCGGGCGGTCAGCATGATGATCGGGATTTCGCGGGTGAGCGACTCCTTGCGCCAGCGGCGGGCGAGTTCCAGGCCGCTGGTGCCGGGCAGCATCCAGTCGAGCAGGATCAGGTCAGGGACACGGTCGGCGATGGCGGCCTGCGCCTCGCGTGCGTCGCCGGCATGGACCGGGTCGTAGTCACCCTTGCGCAGCGCGAAGGAAACCATGTCGCGGATGGCGGGTTCGTCTTCAACGATCAGGATGCGCTTCTGCACGGTTCACCGGAGGGCAAGGGGGCCGAAAGCTTCCTCGCGTCCCGGTCACTGTGGCCGGAGCGCAAGCCGGCAAGCCGGCATCGAACCGGGCTTGCCTCCGGCGGGCGAACGCAGGCGTTCACTCGACGGGCGGTACGTCCTGTACCGCGAAGACCCGCACCGGGGTCCCTGAAGCCCGCTCAGTACACTACCGTTTTGTGACCACCCCATGACATCGGCTCAGCCGGCGTGGCCTTCACTGGCGACGCAGGTCTTCGTCACGCACGCCTTGCCGCCGAAGTTCCAGTACGGTCGGGGTGATCGCCGCGATTCGCGCTTCGATGCGGGCACGGCCGTAGTAATCGAGTTCCGCGCGCTTCTTCAGCGTGTTGAGCTGCACAAGCGCCTGCTCCGGACGTCCGTTGAGGTAGGCCGCCTCGGCGTAGGCCTCGCCGGCCCGGACCGGATCCCCGGCAATCTCGCTGGCGCGCGCGAATACCTGCTGGAACAACGCATCCTCCGACGAGCTACCCAGAAGCGGCCGCAGGATCGCCTGGGCGCGTTTGCCTGCCGCGGGCGTGTTGCGTTCGCCCAGCACCCGCGCGTAGCTCAGCGCGACTGCCCGGTTGTTGGGGTTCTCGCGAAGCAGGGCCTCGAACCGGGCATTGGCATCCTCGCTCTTGCCACTTTGCGATTCCGCCTCGGCCAAGGCCACGGTCAGCCAGCGATTGCCCGGCTGCCTGGCAAGCAGCTGCGCCAATGCAGTCGCGGCCATCCCGGCGTTGTTGGCGCGCAGGTTCGCGACCGCCTGCCCGTAGCGCTGCGCGTCGCTGAGCGCGCCCGCATTGGCGATGCGCTGGTACTCGCTGAGCGCCAATGCCGGAGTGTCCGCGCTCAGCACCCGCAGTCGCTCGCGCGCAAGATCGAACAGCCCGGTACCGCCGCCGTCGAGCGCGTTGCCCGTGACCATCAGGCCGCCCGGCAGCAGCCCGCTCGCAAATCGCGGGTTGTCGCCGTTACCGGCGCCAAATGCGCCCGGCGCGCGCGCGATCTGCTCCGCGCGCTCCTTGGCTTCGCTGATGCGGGTGGTGGTGACCGGGTGGGTGGTCAGGTAGTCCGGTGTTTCTCCGTACCAGTTGGCGGCGTTGGCGCGCGACCTGGTCTGCAGCTTGGTGAAGAAGCCCGCCATCGCGGTGGGATCGTAATGGCTGCGGGAGAGGGTCTGGATGCCGACGCGGTCGGCCTCGGTTTCGTTGGATCGCGTGTAATCGAGCTGGCGCTGCTGCATCAGGCCCATGGCTGACACGATCGCGGCCTGCGCCGCTTCGCCACTGCTGTTTCCGCCGGCCGACTGCGCCACCACGATCGCGCCGAGCATCGCCAGCAGGATGGGCAGTTGGTCGCGTTGGGCGCTCTCGACGGCGCGCAGTACGTGCGACTGGGTGACGTGGGCGATTTCATGCGACATCACCGCCGCGACCTCGTCTTCCCGGTCCGCCGCCAGCACCAGTCCGGCGTTGACACCGACGTAGCCGCCCAGTGTCGCGAATGCGTTGATCTGCCGCTGGCGCATCATGAAGAAAGTGAACGGCTGGCGCGGCTTGTCGCTGTTCGCGGACAGCCTGCTGCCGAGCGTGTCCAGCCAGCTGTCGATCAGCGGATCCTGAAGGATGTAGTCGTAGTGGCGCAGCTGCGCCAGCATCATCGATCCGTACTGTTCCTGCTTGATCGGGCTGAGCAGTTCGCCCGCGGACGAACCAATGTCCGGAAGCCGCGCCTCCTGCGCGGGAGCGCAGACGCTGGCCAGGACGAGGGTGATGGCGGCGGACAGCAGGACGATGCGACGCAAGCGGAATTCCCCTGGGATCGTTCGGAAGCCAGCACGCAGCATGCGGCCACGGGAGGGGGCGGGCGTGAATCGGTCGTTAAGCCCATGAAGCAGCGTGGGTACTGTGCTGCGACGGGCGCCGGCACTCGTTGCAGGCACAGAACGTCGCGTTGCACCGCAAGTGCGCTGGAATTGCGCTCCGTGCGGCCCCATATTCGGCTGGCACTGCGTTCCGCAGTTCCTTCCAGGAGTATCGACTTGTCCGATCCAGTCTCAACCGAGCCGGCGATCGCCGCAGTCCCTGCCGCCGCCGGGATCGTCATCTATTCCAGCGCGATCTGCCCGTACTGCACCGCCGCCAAGAACTTCCTCAAGAGCAAGGGCCAGGCATGGCGCGAGGTCCGCATCGACCTCGATCCGGTCGAGCGCGAGAAGATGATGGCTCGCACCCGCCGTACCAGCGTCCCGCAGATCTTCATTGGCGACACCCACGTCGGTGGCTATGACGACCTGATGGCGCTGCACCGCGCAGGCGGACTCGAGCCGCTGCTGGCCGGCGTGGCATGAGCGGCACCGCCAACCCGGGGCAGGGCGAAACCGACCGGATCGCGGAATTCAGCGATTTCCGCAAGCGCATGAACGAACGCATCCTGGCTGAACCCAACCAGGTCGTGCGGCGCTTCTTTGCGCTGGACACCCAGACCTACCAGGCCGGCGCGCTCGACGTGAAGACCAAGGAGTTGCTCGGTCTGGTCGCCTCGATGGTGTTGCGCTGCGACGACTGCATCAGCTATCACGTCGCGCAGTGCAAGCAGGCAGGCGTGAGCCGCGACGAGATGTTCGAGACGTTTTCGGTGGGGCTGGTCGTCGGCGGCTCAATCGTGATCCCGCACCTTCGCCGCGCGGGCGATTTTCTCGACCAACTGGAAAACGGCGGTGTGGATGGCCCTGCTGGCCACGACCACGGCTGAGCGCGGCGAGAGCCCGCCACGGCGGGCATGGAGGGTCTCTGGGGCTGCCCGCGCCTGCAGCGATGGGCCGCTTCCGGCATAATTCGCCGGCTAACCATCCGGCGCCGTACCCCGGTATCGCGCGCCCATAAGCCGGAAAGACCCCCTATGACGCACACAATTACCGTGATCCGTGGCGATGGCATCGGCCCGGAGATCATGGACGCCACCCTGCACGTGCTGGACACGATGCAATTGGGTCTCCAGTACGAGTTCGTTGACGCCGGACTGGTCGCGCTGGGGAAGCACGGCGAGTTGCTGCCTGCCGCGACCATCGAGTCGATCCGCAGGCACCGCATCGCCCTCAAGGGCCCGCTGACGACGCCGGTCGGCGAAGGCTTCAGCTCCATCAACGTCGAATTACGCAAGCGCTTCGACCTGTACGCCAACGTTCGTCCCGCCAAGTCCTTCCCGAATACCAAGTCGCGCTTTGCGTCCGGCGTCGACCTGATCACCGTCCGCGAGAACACTGAAGGCGCCTACAGCGCGGAAGGCCAGGCGTTGTCGGAAGATGGCGAGACCGCCACCTCGATCACCCGCACCACCCGTCGCGGTTCCGAGCGCATCGTGCGTTATGCCTTCGACCTGGCCCGCAAGACCGGTCGCAGGAAGATCACGGTGGTGCACAAGGCCAACATCCTCAAATCCACCTCCGGCCTGTTCCTGAAGGTGGCGCGGGAAGTTGCGCAGCAGTACCCCGACATCGAGTGCAACGAGATGATCGTCGACAACACCTGCATGCAGCTGGTAATGCGGCCGGAGCAGTTCGACATCATCGTCACCACCAACCTGTTCGGCGACATCATCTCCGACCTCTGCGCCGGCCTCGTCGGCGGCCTGGGCCTGGCCCCGGGCGCCAACATCGGCACCGATGCGGCGATCTTCGAGGCCGTGCACGGGTCGGCTCCCGACATCGCCGGCAAGGGCGTCGCCAATCCCTGCGCGCTGCTGCTGGGCGCGGCGCAGATGCTCGACCATCTGGGCCTGCCGGAGAAGGCCGAGCGCCTGCGCGCGGCGATCGTCGCCACGCTGGAAGCGAAGGATTCGCTGACGCCCGACCTGGGTGGGACCGGAAACACGATGGCGTTCGCCCAGGCGATCGCCAGCCGGGTCTGAGCCGCGGGATGCAGCGCGAACCGACGGGGCGCTTCGGCGCCCCGTTTCATTTGGTGATCTGTTGCTCGGCGATCCGGCATGCGCCGGGCTGCCGTGCGATTGGATGCCGGCACCACGTGGCTGGTTGCTGAAGCGCGACGGTTTCGCGTCGACCAATGCGCGAAGGGCGCCCGCAGGCGCCCCTCCAATCATCGTGCTGGCGCCCCGGTCAATTGCGCGACTGCAGCTTCGACAGCAGTCGCAGCATTTCCAGGTACAGCCAGATCAGCGTTACCAGCAGGCCGAAGGCGGCGTACCACTCCATGTACTTCGGCGCGTTCTGCTCGACCCCCTTCTCGATGAAGTCGAAGTCCAGGACCAGGTTCAGCGCGGCGACCACCACCACCACCGCCGAGAAGCCAATGCCCAGCAGGCCGCTTTCGTGGATGAAGCCCATCCCCTCGAAGCCGAACATCCGCATGCCGATGTTCACCAGGTAGACCAGGAAGATCGCGCCGGTTGCCGCGACCACGCCCAGCCTGAACTTCTCGGTCACCTTGATCAGGCCGCTGCGATAAGCCATCAGCAGCGCGGCCAGGGTGCCGAAGGTGAGGCCGACGGCCTGCATCACGATGCCGGGGTACTTGAGCTCGAAGGTCGCGGAAATCGCGCCGATGAAAAGGCCTTCAAGGACGGCATACAGCGGCGCGGTGACGGGCGCCCAGGTCTTCCTGAAGATCGTCGCCATCGCAACGACCAGGCCGCCGATCGCACCGACCAGGATGTACGGGGTCAGGTTGGCGCTGCCACTGCTGGCGAAGAACAGGTTCCAGGTGTACAGCGCGCCCGCCAGCGTGAGCACCAGCAGGAATGCGGTCCTGTTGACGGTGCCATTCAGGGTCATCGTCGTGCCCGCGCCCTGGACCACGGTTCCGCTGTTGAGGTCGAGGAAGGTGGATTCCTTGAGTGCTGGATTGCCGCTGCGCATGGGTGCTCCTGCGTGCCGTGAAAGGATGCCGGCATGAACCGGTGGGTCAGCTGCGAGCATACACGGGCGACCGATCGCCCTGATCGTTGACAGTGTCGGTGCCGGCACCCAAAATGGCCGGCCTTTCGCGGCGTTGGCGCGCAAACGAAAGACCCGGTTTCGGGGCATAGCGCAGTCTGGTAGCGCATCTGGTTTGGGACCAGAGGGTCGGGGGTTCGAATCCCTCTGCCCCGACCACTTTCGGGGGTGTCAGTTAAGCTGTTGACTGGCGCCCGTAGCTCAACCGGATAGAGCACCGGCCTTCTAAGCCGGATGTTGCAGGTTCGATTCCTGCCGGGCGCGCCAGACAGTGCGACAATGCTTCAAGCGTCAGAACTATGGTGGATGTAGCTCAGTTGGTTAGAGCACCGGATTGTGATTCCGGGGGTCGCGGGTTCAAATCCCGTCTTCCACCCCATGTTTTTTTCCAGTAACATTTACAGATTGCGGGCTGTTAGCTCAGTTGGTAGAGCAGTTGACTCTTAATCAATAGGTCGAAGGTTCGAATCCTTCACAGCCCACCAAGTTTGAAAGGCACCTGGTTCGCCAGGTGCCTTTTTCATGTGCGCACTCCTAGAATGCGTCCAGCGGCATGCCGCAGCGCGAAAGTGGCGGAATTGGTAGACGCCCTGGCTTTAGGTGCCAGTGCCGCAAGGCGTGCGGGTTCGAGTCCCGCCTTTCGCACCACCGTTGGGAGAGTCGGCCCGGTGGCTCTGTCCGGGCAGGGCCCGATCGTGCGCAGCGCTGGCGAAGCTGCCGGTTATCGGCGAAACTACTCCGTTCCCATGGCGCGGGCTCCCCGCGTGCGCCGGCGGCAACCACACAAATCACCAACATCGTGCCGCGGCCCGACGCCGCGGTTGCAGGAGTCGATATGCAAGTTTCGGTCGAATCGCTCGGTACCCTCGAACGCCGCATGACCTTCAGTCTTCCTGCGGATCGGCTGGAGAGCGTGGTCGATGGGCGCCTGCGCGAGATCGCGCGGGGAGCCAAGATCAAGGGTTTCCGCCCAGGCAAAGTGCCCGCCAAGGTGATCCAGCAGCGTTTCGGCCAGCAGGTCCGCGCCGAAGTCCTCGATGGCCTGCTCCGCGAAGGCTTCGGCACCGCCATTCGCCAGGAAGCGCTGCAACTCGCCGGCAACCCGCACATCGAGCCGGCCACGGATGCCGGTGACCCGCTGGCCTACGTCGCGACGTTCGAGGTCGTCCCCGATTTCGGTGATGTCGACGTGGCGAAGCTGAGCGTGGTGCGCCACATCGCCGAAGTCAGCGATACCGACATCGACGCGATGATCGACAACCTTCGCCTTCAGCGCCGCACCTGGAGCCCGGTTGAACGCGGCGCGAAGGAAGGCGACGCGGTCGAGCTGGAGACGTGGTCGCTGGTCGGCGACGAACGCCTGCCGGCGGAAGGCGTCGAACGCGGCGCGACCGTGCTGGGCTCGGGACAGATGTTCCCGTCGATCGAGGCCGCACTGGTGGGCATGAAGGCCGGTGAGGAAAAGGACGCGCAGATTGATTTCCCCGCCGACTGGCGCGTGCCGCAGTTTGCCGGGCGCTCCGTGCAGGTGCACGTGACCGCGGGCAAGGTATCCGAGCCGGTTCTGCCGGAAATCGACAGCGAGTTCATCAAGAGTTTCGGTATCCGTAGTGGTGAGCTGGTCCAGTTCCGCGACGACATCCGCAGCAACCTGGAGCGCGAACTCAAGGGCGCGTTGATGACCCGCCTGCGCCGCGAGGTAGGCGAGCAGTTGATCGCCGGCTATGAACAGGTCGAGATGCCGCCGCGGCTGGTCGAGGGCGAGGCGCGCGACATGGCCCGCCAGGCCGTCGAGCAGGCGCGCCGGCAGGGTCGCCAGGTCGAGGCCCCGGATGACGCGCACCTGACCTTCATGGAGCCCGCGCGCAAGCGCGTGCTGGTCGGGCTGCTGGTGGGCGAGATCGCGCGCCGCAACGAGTTGATGCTGGATCCCAATCGCGTGAACGAGACCTTGCGGTTGATAGCGTCGACCTACGAGGAGCCGCAGCAGGTCGTCGAGCTTTATCGCAACGACCAGCAGTTGATGGCGGGGCTGCAGTCGCGGGTGATGGAGGAGCAGGTGATCGACTGGATCGCCGAGCGCGCCCAGCACACCGAGCAGCCGCTGTCGTTCAGCGAGGCGATTCGCCAGTAATCCGCGCGCGCGCCGGTACAGCCCGCTCACGTCTGCACCGGCAACGCCGTCTGCAGTGCGGCGCGCGTCCGGAATGGCGGCAGTGGCAAAGGCGAGCGAAACTCCTCGGCGCCGCGAAATTCGGCCGCTTTCCACGCCTCGCTGCGAGCCTGGGTGACGGCCGTCGGGTCGCGCCACTTGCGCCAACCACCGATCGGCCCCACGTTGATGGGACTTCGCCGATAGCCAGTCAAACCAGCCAGTCATAGGTGCCGTGCAAATGGACAATCGAACCCAAGCCCTGAACCTCGTGCCGATGGTGGTCGAACAGACCAGCCGTGGCGAGCGTGCCTACGACATCTATTCGCGCCTGCTCAAGGAGCGGGTGATCTTCCTGGTCGGTCCGATCGACGACCATGTCGCAAACGTCATCGTCGCGCAGATGCTGTTCCTCGAAGCCGAGAACCCGGAGAAGGACATCAGCCTGTACATCAATTCGCCAGGTGGCATCGTCACCGCGGGCATGGCGATCTACGACACGATGCAATACATCAAGCCGGACGTGAGCACGATCTGCGTCGGCCAGGCTGCCAGCATGGGCGCCCTGTTGCTGGCGTCGGGCGCGCCGGGAAAGCGCTACGCATTGCCCAATACCCGGGTGATGATCCACCAGCCGCTGGGCGGCTTCCAGGGTCAGGCGACCGATATCGAGATCCACGCGCGCGAGATCCTCGCGCTCAAGCAGCGGCTCAACGAGATCATGGCCAAGCACACCGGCCAGTCGCTGGAGACGGTCGCCCGGGACACTGAGCGCGACAATTTCAAGAGCTCCGAGGCAGCGTGCGAGTACGGCATCATCGACCAGGTGCTCGAACGACGCCCGGAAGACTCGATCCAGGCTGGCTAAGCGAAGCCATTGAACCAGTCCGTGGGACGAGCCGTTTGACTGCGCCGCTGGGGATGCGGCGTTTTTCGCCGCCCAATGCGGCGCCTGCAGGGCCATGTCCGGTTTCCGGGACGGCCAGATCGCTGTGGTATTCTCGGACGGCGGCATCTGAACACGCCTGCCCCGGGACTGCCTTCGCCGATCACGCTCCGCACAGCCAGCCCCCGCACAGCCAGTTCAAGACACGAGCATTCAGGTAAAAGCATGAGCGACGACCGACCCGGCCGCACCACTGGCGACAGCACCAAGATTCTCTATTGCTCGTTCTGCGGCAAGAGCCAGCATGAGGTGCGCAAGCTCATCGCAGGCCCGAGCGTGTTCATCTGCGATGAATGCGTCGAGCTGTGCAACGACATCATCCGCGAGGAACTCGAGGAAAAGGCGCAGTCGGCCCGCAGCCACCTGCCCAAGCCCAAGGAGATCCTCGAGGTTCTCGACCAATACGTGATCGGCCAGTTGCGCGCCAAGCGCACGCTTGCGGTGGCGGTATACAACCATTACAAGCGCATCGAAAGCCGGCAGAAGAACGACGACATCGAGTTGGCCAAGTCCAACATCCTGTTGGTCGGGCCGACCGGATCGGGCAAGACGCTGCTGGCCGAAACGCTGGCGCGCATGCTGAACGTGCCGTTCACCATGGCCGACGCCACGACGCTGACCGAAGCCGGGTACGTTGGCGAGGACGTCGAGAACATCATCCAGAAGCTGCTGCAGAAGTGCGACTACGACGTCGACAAGGCGCAGCAGGGCATTGTCTACATCGATGAGATCGACAAGATCTCGCGCAAGAGCGACAACCCATCGATCACCCGCGACGTGTCGGGCGAGGGCGTGCAGCAGGCTTTGCTGAAGCTGATCGAAGGCACTGTCGCCAGCGTGCCGCCACAGGGCGGCCGCAAACACCCGCAGCAGGAATTCCTGCAGGTCGATACCCGCAATATCCTGTTCATCGTCGGCGGAGCGTTCGCGGGACTGGACAAGATCATCCAGCAGCGCAGCACCGAGGCTGGCGGCATCGGCTTCGGCGCCAAGGTCCGGAGCAGCGAGCGCAAGGCGGAGATCGGCAAGGTGCTGGCCGACGTCGAACCCGAGGACCTGATCAAATTCGGCCTGATTCCCGAGTTCGTCGGCCGCCTGCCGGTGGTCGCCACGCTCGAGGAACTCGACGAAGCCGCGCTGGTCACGATCCTGACTGACCCGAAGAACGCGATCACCAAGCAGTTCAAGAAGCTGTTCGAGATGGAAGGCGTCGAGCTGGAATTCCGCCCGGATGCGCTGGTGGCGATCGCCAAGAAAGCCATGAAGCGCAAGACCGGTGCACGTGGCCTGCGCACGATCGTTGAATCGGTTCTGCTGGACACGATGTACGAGCTGCCGTCGCTGGAGAACGTCAGCAAGGTCGTGGTCGACGAAAGCGTCATCGAGCACAAATCCGAGCCCTACCTGATCTACCAGACCCCGCCGGCCGCTGCGCCGAAGGTCGCTTCCGCCGACTAGCGCGGAGCTGGATGGTGCAATCGCACCTGTTTATGGACGCCGGCGCCACGCGCGCCGGCGTCGGCCACATCCCCGATTCATGAAGAATTGACGCCGCGCTTCGGCGGCCGGTGGCATGGTCTGCTTGCATCCGTTTGCCCGGGCCCCCATAAGTGGAAAAGCCCGCAGGATGCCTGCGCGCCGTTCTTTTTACCGGTCACGCGCTCGCGCGTGTCCCCGATCGTCCCGGAGCCCCCCATGACCGATTCCAGTCCTCGCGAAACGCTCGACCTGCCGGTATTGCCGCTGCGCGACGTCGTCGTCTTCCCACACATGGTCATCCCATTATTTGTGGGCCGCGACAAGTCGATCCGGGCCCTGGACCAGGCCATGGAGTCGGACAAACGCATCCTGCTGGTCGCCCAGAAGTCGGCCGATACCGACGACCCGGGTGCCGGCGATCTGTATTCGATCGGCACCCTGGCGCACGTGCTGCAACTGCTGAAGCTCCCGGATGGCACGATCAAGGTGTTGGTGGAAGGCATGTCCCGCGTGGAGGTCGACAAGGTGGTCGAGCGCGACGGAGCGCTGGCCGGGCGCGGCCGTGAGGTCGAACCGAGGATGGATCGCGACGAGCGCGAACTGGAGGCCATCACGCGATCGCTGATGGGATTGTTCGAGCAGTACGTGAAGACCAATCGCAAGTTGCCGCCGGAGTTGATGCAGACGCTGTCGGGTATCGACGAACCGGGTCGACTGGCGGACACCATCGCCGCCCATATCGGCGTGCGCATCGGCGACAAGCAGAAGTTGCTGGAAACCCACGCCATCGGCGCGCGGCTGGAGCAACTGGTTGGCCTGGTCGACGGCGAGCTGGACGTGCAGATGCTGGAAAAGCGAATCCGCGGTCGGGTGAAGTCGCAGATGGAGAAGAGCCAGCGCGAGTACTACCTCAACGAGCAGATGAAGGCGATCCAGAAGGAGCTCGGCGAGGGCGACGAGGCGCCAAACGACATCGAGGAACTCACCCGCAAGATCGCCGAAGCCGGGATGCCCAAGCCGGTCGAAGCCAAGGCGCGCAACGAACTCAACAAGCTCAAGCAGATGTCGCCGATGTCGGCCGAAGCCGCGGTCGTGCGCAACTACCTCGAGTGGCTGCTGGGCGTGCCGTGGAAGCAGCGCACCAAGGTCCGCAAGGACCTCAAGGCGGCCCAGGAAGTGCTCGACGCCGACCATTTCGGCCTCGAGAAGGTCAAGGAACGCATCCTCGAATACCTGGCCGTGCAGACCCGCGTCAAGACGATGAAGGCGCCAATCCTGTGCCTCGTCGGTCCGCCGGGTGTCGGCAAGACCTCGCTGGGACAGAGTATCGCCCGTGCCACCAACCGCAAGTTCGTGCGCATGTCGCTCGGCGGTGTGCGCGACGAGGCCGAGATCCGTGGGCACCGTCGTACCTACGTCGGTTCGATGCCGGGCCGCATCGTGCAGAACCTCAACAAGGTCGGCACCAGGAATCCGTTGTTCCTGCTCGACGAAATCGACAAGATGTCGATGGACTTCCGTGGCGACCCGTCGTCGGCGTTGCTGGAGGTCCTGGACCCCGAACAAAACAGCTCGTTCAACGACCACTACCTGGAAGTAGACCTCGATTTGAGCGAGGTGATGTTCGTCACCACCTCCAACACGTTGCGCATCCCCGGCCCGTTGCTCGATCGCATGGAAGTGATCCGCATCCCGGGCTACACCGAGGAAGAGAAGCTCAACATCGCGACGCGCTACCTGCTGCCGAAACAGATCAAGGCTAATGGGCTGAAATTGAACGAGTTGAAGGTCGCCGAGGGCGCATTGCGCGACATCGTGCGGTACTACACGCGTGAATCGGGCGTGCGCAACCTGGAGCGCGAGATCTCCAAGATCTGCCGCAAGGTGGTCAAGGAGGTCGCGCTGGCTGGCCCGAAGACGAAGAAGGCAAAGGTCGCTCCGATCAACGTGACATCCAAGAACGTCGAGAAGTTCCTGGGGGTGCGACGTTTCGACTTCGGTCGCGCCGAGGAGCAGAACGAGATCGGCCTGGTCACCGGGCTGGCTTGGACCGAGGTCGGTGGCGAGTTGCTGCAGATCGAGGCAACGATGGTGCCGGGCAAGGGCCAGTTGCTGTTGACTGGCCAGCTGGGCGACGTGATGAAGGAGTCCGCGTCGGCGGCATTGACGGTGGTGCGCGCGCGCACCGAGCGCCTCGGGATCGAACTGGACTTCCTGCAGAAGCACGACATCCACCTTCACGTTCCGGAAGGCGCCACGCCGAAGGACGGCCCGAGCGCCGGTGTCGGCATGGCCACCGCGCTGGTGTCGATGCTCACCAAGAACCCTGTCAAGGCCGACGTGGCGATGACCGGCGAGATCACCTTGCGTGGCAGGGTGTTGCCGATCGGTGGGCTGAAGGAAAAACTGCTCGCCGCACTGCGCGGCGGCATCCATACCGTCATCATCCCCGAGGAGAACCGCAAGGACCTGGTCGACCTTCCCAAGGCGATCTCGCAGGGCATGAAGATCATCCCGGTAAAGTGGATCGAGGAAGTGCTCGGCATCGCGCTCGAGCGTCCCATCGCGCCATTGCCGCCTGCCGGAGAGGGAGACGTGCCGGTCCGCGATGCAGCGAAGCCGGCACCCAACGTGGACGTCAAGCATTGATCGTCGTCGCCGGTCACAAATCGACGCACAGTGCTGGAACCCGCGCCAGCACTGGCTTTCAGGGTTGCGCCCCCAAAATGCCACTGGTATAACAACCGCAGCCGCACGGTCGCTGCCTTCCAGGCACGCAATGCGGCAAGGTCATCGGGGGAGTCTGCTGCGCACGGGGGCTGGTCCGATTCTCAGAACATCGCGGCATCGAGCCGCACAGGGAGTCAAAATCGAATGAACAAGGCTGAGTTTGTTGGCGCAGTCGCCGACGTTGCCGAGCTGTCCAAGACCGACGCCGCCAATGCCGTGGACGCTGTCGTCAGCGTGATCACCAAGGCGTTGAAGAAAGGCGACACCGTAACGCTCGTCGGCTTCGGCACGTTCCAGGTTCGTGAGCGTGCTGCTCGCCAGGGACGCAACCCGAAGACGGGCGAGGCGATCCAGATCGGCGCATCCAAGAATCCTGCGTTCAAGGCTGGCAAGGCGTTGAAGGATGCTGTAAACTAAGCAGCTCGCTCGGGTGCTTAGCTCAGCGGTAGAGCGTCTCCTTTACACGGAGAGGGTCGGGGGTTCGAAACCCTCAGCACCCACCAGGTGTTGCTGAAGACCCTGCCGAATGTTCGCCTGTTTTCGAGGCGAACCTCAGCAACGCAAACGAGTCAAGGGTTCAAAGCGCGGAGTGGTAGTTCAGTTGGTTAGAATGCTGGCCTGTCACGCCGGAGGTCGCGGGTTCGAGTCCCGTCCACTCCGCCAGTTTTGCCAAAGGCGCCGGAAACGGCGCCTTTGTTTTTGATGGATGGCAACAAGAAGTCGCGCTCGATTGGTTCGTTGTCGAGCGGGCAGGTGGCTCCCGGATTGCGGGAAAGTGTGTCAAGCAAGTCCAGTGCGGAGTGGTAGTTCAGTTGGTTAGAATGCTGGCCTGTCACGCCGGAGGTCGCGGGTTCGAGTCCCGTCCACTCCGCCAGTTTTGCCAAGGGCGCCGGAAATGGCGCCTTTTGTATTTCCGCGATGGTGCGATGCGATGCCGTCGCGTGCCGGGGGCGAAGCACGCTGCGGCGTGTCGAGCGCACCACGCGACGCATCCGGGCGGCCCCGGCGAGTTCGGTCAACGTGACACCGGCTGGCCCCAAGCGCGCTAAACTGCCCGGCTTCCGTCTGACGCGACCTGGATATGCTGCAGAAACTCCGCGACAACACTTCAGGCTGGATCGCCACGGCGATCATCGGCTTGTTGATCATTCCTTTCGCCTTCTTCGGCCTGGAGCAGTACGTCGTCCAGCGCACCGACAACAGCGTGGCCAAGATCGACGCGCCGCCGAACTGGTGGCAGTCGGCGCCTTCGTGGTGGCCGGTGTCGGTGTTCTGGGAACATGACCAGATCACCGTTGACCAGTTCCGTGCCACTTACGAGCAGGCGCGCCAACAGGCGCGCGCGCAGCAGGGCGAGGCATTCGACGCGCGCGCGTTCGAATCTGCCGACACCAAGCGTGCGATCCTCGACGGCCTGATCGACCAGCGTATCCAGCGCATGGCGGCGGCCCGGTCCGGCGTGGTGGTGAGCGACGCACTCGTTCGCAAGACCATCCAGGACATCCCGGCGTTCCAGGTCGACGGCACGTTCAACGCCGATCGTTACCAGCTTGCGCTGGCATCGCAGATCCCGGCACAGAAGCCCCGCGACTTCGAGCGCCTGGTGCGCGAAAGCCTCGAGCAATCGCTGGTGGCCGATGCCGTGCGCGGCAGCAACTTCTCGACGCAGGGTGAGTTCGAGCGGCTTGTCCGCCTGCTTGGCGAGAAGCGGGACGTCAGCCTGATCCTGTTGCCGGCGCCGGCAGCCGATGTCGGCGCGGTCAGTGCAGCGGAAATCAAGCGCTGGTACGACACCCACACTGCCGCCTACCGTGCGCCCGAAACCGTCTCGATCGAATACGTGGAACTCGATGCGGCGACGATGACGCCCCCGCCGGTCGCGGACGACGCGACCTTGCGCCAGCGCTACGAAAAAGAGGGTTCCCGCTTCGTCGAGCAGGAACAGCGATTGGCTTCGCACATCCTGGTACGGGTCGAGCCGGGCGCCGATGCGGCCACGCAAAAGGCAGCCGAGGCCAAGGCCGCGCAGCTGTCGGCGCAGGCGAAGGCCGCCGGCGCCGATTTCGCCGCGCTGGCGCGTGCCAGTAGCGACGATGCCGGCTCCAAGACCGCCGGCGGAGACCTCGGTTGGGTGGGCAAGGGCATGATGGTGGGCCCGTTCGAGGACGCGCTGTTCGCGATGAAGCCAGGCGAGATCAGTGCTCCGGTCAAGAGCGATTTCGGCTGGCATGTGATCCAGTTGCGCGAGCTCAAGGCCGGCGCACAGGAGACGTTCGAGCAGGCCCGCGAGGCCCTGGCACGTGAGCAGTCCGATGCTGATCGCGATCGCGCCTTCAACGACCTCAGCAGCCGCCTGGTCGACCTGGTCTACAAAAACCCGTCATCGCTGACGCCGGCGGCGCGTGCATTGAACCTGACGGTCAATCAGGTCGGGCCGCTCGCGCGTAGGGATGCGAGCGGCATCGCCGCGAATCCGGCGGTACAGCGCGCGGCATTTTCCGACGCGTTGATCCAGGACGGTACGGTCAGCGATCCGATCGAGATTGGCCCGAACCACAGCGTGATGATCCGCGTCACCGCACATGCCCCGGAACGCACCCAGCCGCTGGCGCAGGTGCGCGATCGGGTGATCGCGGCGATCCGCACCGATCGCTCCGCCAAGGCCGCCGCGAAGCAAGCCGATGCGCTTTTGGCGCGGCTGCGTGGGGGCGAGACCCTGGACGCCGTGGCCATTTCCGCAGGGTTGCAGGCGCCACAACAGATCGCCGCGGTCCCGCGAGGGGCGCCGGTGATCGACCCCAGCGTCTCGGCGGCGGTCTTCGCGGTGCCGGCGCCGGCACCGGGCAAGATTGCGCCGGGTACGACCACGTTGCCCAACGGGCAGGTGGTGCTGTTTGCGGTTACCAAGGCGACCCCGGGCAGCATCGCCGACGTGCCCCCCGACCAGCGAACGACCTTGCAGCAGCAACTCGAGCAGGTCGGCGGGATGGCCGACACGCAGGAACTGGTTCATGCGCTGCGCAAGGGGATGAAGGTGAAGGTGGTCGAGTCCAATCTCTGATCGAGGGCCCGGTAGGAGCCCAGCAAAAAGGCCCGGCATTCGCCGGGCCTTTTTGCGTTGGAAGCGCGCCGGCACCATCGTGGCCAGCGCGAATCCGACCAGTTTCAGGCGTCGTCGATGCCGGTCATGCCGAGGATGTTGTAGCCGGCGTCGACATACGTCACCTCACCGGTGATGCCGGCGGCCAGATCCGAACACAGGAACGCGGCGACGTTGCCGACGTCCTCGATCGACACGTTCCGTCGCATCGGCGCGTAGGTCTCCACGTGGCCCAGCATCTTGCGGAAATTGGCGATGCCGGCGGCGGCGAGGGTCTTGATCGGACCGGCCGAGATCGCGTTGACGCGCGTGCCTTCCGGCCCGAGGTTGAGTGCGAGGTAGCGCACCGTCGCCTCGAGGCTGGCCTTGGCCACGCCCATGACGTTGTAGTTGGCAAGCACCCGCTCGGCGCCGAGGTAGCTCAACGTGACGATGGCGCCGTTGCGGCCGGCCATCATCGGGCGCGCAGCCTTGGCCAGCGCCGCCAGCGAGTACGCCGAGATGTCGTGGGCGATGGCGAAGTTCTCGCGGGTCAGGCCGTCGAGGAATTCACCTTCGATCGCCTCCCGAGGCGCGTACGCGATGGCGTGGACGAGGATGTCGAAGCCGTCCGGCCAATGCTGCCCAAGCTGTTCGAAGCACGTCGCGATCTGCGCATCGTTGGCGACATCCAGCGGCAGCACGATGGCGCTGCCCAGTTCGGCGGCAGCCTTCTCGACGCGCGATAGCAGTTTCTCGTTCTGGTAGGTAAAGGCCAATTCGGCGCCTTCGCGATGCATCGCCTCGGCGATGCCGCTGGCGATCGAACGCTGGCTCGCGATGCCGGTGATCAGTGCGCGCTTGCCCTGCAGGAAACCCATGTGCTCTCCCAAATAATGATGTCGAGGCGGTGCCCGACCGCGGCGCGGTTGGAGCAAGGACTCTAGTTTGCCCTGCGCCGCTGCCGGGGGCTACTCGGGCAATCGTGCGGAGGTGGCCAACTCGCGGTCGATCTGCAACACGGTCCCGGGCTTGAGCACGCCTGCGGACGGGAGGCGATTGCGCTGCAACAGTTCGCTGACATGGATGTCGAAGCGGCGGGCGATGGTCCATGGGTTGTCGCCGGGGAGGACCGTGTATTGGCGGGCGGGGCCCGCGATAGGTGCCGTCGACGGCGTCGGTTCCGCGAGGGCCAACCCCGCCGGCGTGATGCGTGTGGCCGGACCCGGCGTGGGTTGGTTGCTGGCCGATGCCGCGGCCGTTGGGCTGACCACCGCGCCCATCGCCGACGGCGCGATCGCCAGCAGTGGCGAGCGTTCCTTGCCGAGCCTGCCAATGCGGCCTCCGCCGAAGACCGGGTTGAGGCGCCGCAGCTGCGCTGCATCCTGGCCACTGCGGGCGGCCCAGTCATCGATGTTGGCGATGTCGTCGGGGACACTGACAGCGGACAGTCGCGGCACCGGCCGGTCGATCGCCTGCAACCATTCCTCGCGGTCGTCCGCCTGTTCCATCAGGCACGACAAGGCGTGCAGCTTCTGCACGTAGGCCTGGGTGATGCCGGACAAGCCGGGCAATTTGTCTGGTTGGGCGCTGCGCGCCGTCTGGCCGCTGCGCTGCAGCGCGCCCAGGACGCGGTATTCGCCGGCGTTGTAGGCCATCACCGCCAGCCGCCAGTCGCCGGCGAACATCCCGTGCAGGGTCTTGAGATAGCGTACCGCCGCCTTGGTCGATTCCACCGGCGAGAGGCGGCCGTCGTACCCCGGGCGGATCGGCACGTGGTGATTGCGGGCGGTCAGGGAAATCATCTGCCACAAGCCGGCGGTGCCCGACGGACTGATCGCGGCGGGTTTGTAGCGACTTTCGACGAACGGTATCAGCGCATATTCGGTGGGGAGGCTGGCCTCGCGCAGCGCGTCGACCACATAACCGAACAGCGGCAACAAGTCATCGTTGCGCGCGGCCAGGCGCCCTGGCGCGGCGGCGTAATGCTGGCTCCACCGCGAACTGCTGCTGCCGGCCTTGCAGTGGGGATCGGCCAGGCCGTCGCGAAAGCGCTGGTAGATGTCGCGGCCGCTCTGGGTGCTCGGGTCGACGTTGCCCGAGACCGATGGCGGG
>JBBRWW010000009.1:0-36167 GCA_038248955.1 Lysobacterales bacterium | reverse complement strand
GTTGAACAGCAGCAACAGCACCATGTAGATGCACGCCAGCCCGGCCACCATGGCCACCGCGAACCCCAGGAACAGTTCGACGAACACCTCGGCATCGCCGGTGTTGAGGAAATCCACCCCCGGCGGCAGGTTCTGCACGCTGGCCAGTTGCTGCACCTCCTGCATCACCTCGCCCAGCGGTCGGCCGCTGAGTTCGGCCGACAGCGTGACGTTGCGCTGGCGCTTGTAGCGCGCGATCACCGACGGGCCGCTGCCCTGGCGGATTTCGGCGACGGCGGCCAGTGGCACGGGGCCGGACTTGCCGCGCACGCGCAACTGGCCGATCAGCGCCGGATCGCGCAGTGCCTCGCGGTCGACGCCGACCCGGATCGGGATCTGCCGGTCGGGCAGGTTGAGCTTGGCCATGCGCTGGGTGTAGTCGCCGGCGGTCGCCACGCGCGCGGCTTCGGCGATGTCAGCGGTGGCCACGCCCAGGTCGGCGGCGCGCGCCGGGTCCGGGATGATCCGGATCTCCGGGCGCAGCAGCGACGCCGACGACGAAACGCTACCCAGCCCTTCAAGCTTGCGCAGGTCGCGCTCGACGGCGGCGGCCGCGGCATTGACCTTGTCGGGGTCGTCGCCGGCGAGGACGAGTTGCATCCGCTCGCCGGGCTCGGAACTGACGAAGCTGATGCGGGTGCCGGGCAGGTCGGCCAGGCGCCGGCGCACCTCGCCCTCGAGCGCCTTCTGGCCGCGGTCGCGGTCGCCGGCCTTGCCCCAGTCCAGCACCATCGTCGCCTTGCGCGTCTCGCCGATGCCGGTACTCGCCGGATCACCCAGGTCGAGCACGCTGCCCACCATGGTGAAGACCTGATTGAGTTCGGGGATGCCGGCCAGCTTCGCGCGTGCCTGCTCGGACACCACGGTGGTCGTCTCGATCGGCGTGCCGGGTGGCAGTTCGAGGCTGAGGTTGCTGCGGCCCTGGTCAGCCGTCGGGATGAACGTTGCCGGGATGAACGGGATCATCGCCAGCGACAGCACGAACAGTCCGAACGCGGCCCACAGCGTGCGCCCGCGATGGCGCAGCGCGGCGTCGACCCAGCCCAGGTAGCGCTTCATCGTCGGCGATTCGGCAACCGGCCCGGGGTGCGGCTTGAGCAGGTAGGCCGCCATCATCGGCGTGAGCAGGCGCGCGACCAGCAGCGAGAAGAGCACGGCGGTCGCCGCGGTCCAGCCGAACTCGCGGAAGAACTTGCCGGCGATGCCGGGCATGAACGCCACCGGCACGAACACCGCCGCCAGCGTCATCGAGGTCGCGATCACCGCGGTGCCAATCTCGTCGGCGGCCTCGCGCGCTGCCTCCAGCGGGGTCTTGCCCATGCCCAGGTGGCGGACGATGTTCTCGATCTCGACGATGGCGTCGTCGACGAGGATGCCGACCACCACCGACAGCGCCAGCAGCGTGATCATGTTGAGCGAGAAGCCCAGGAAGTAGATCACCGCGAACGTGGGGATGATCGACAAGGGCAACGCGATCGCGCTCACCCAGGTCGCGCGCCAGTCGCGCAGGAACAGCCACACCACGACCAGCGCCAGCAGCGCGCCTTCCCACAACATCGTCATCGACGAGGAATACGAGCGCTCGGTTTCCTCGACCATGTTGGTGACCATGCGGAAGCCGACGCCCGGCCGCGCCGACGCCAGCTTGGCCAGGGTCTTTTCGACGCTGGCAGCGACTACCAGTTCATCGGCGCCGCGCGAGCGCGACACCGAAAACCCCACCGCCGGCTGGCCGTCGAGCAGCGCCACCTGGCTCGGGTCCGCCGCGCCGTCGGTGACGTTGGCGATCGCCGACAACCGCACCGAACGGCCGTCGGCGAGGCTGATGGTGTAGTCGCGCAGCGCTGCGACGTCCTGCACGGTCCCGACGGTACGGATGGTCTGCTGCTCGCCGCCGATCTCGGCCTTGCCGCCCGGCCGCTCGACCTGGAAGCGCGCGAGCTGCTGCGAGACTTCCGCGGCGGTGACGCCCCACGCCAGCAGCGCCGCCGGGTCGAGGTCGACGCGCACCTGGCGGTCCATGCCGCCGACGCGGGTGACCTTGGCGACGCCCTCGACGCCGTACAGCGCGCGTGTCACGTCGCGGTCGACGAACCATGACAGTTCATCGGGAGCCATGGCCGGCGCCGACACCGCGTAGGTCAGCAGCGAGCCGCCGATGTCCACCTTGCTGACGATGGGCTCCTGGATGTCCTGCGGCAACTCGGTGCGGATGCGGGTCACCGCGTCCTTGGTGTCGTTGAGCGCGGTGGCGAGGTCGGCGTTGATGTTGAATTCGATCGAGGTGGTGCTCGCGCCCTCGGTGACGCTGGACACCACCCGCTTGATGTTGGCGATGGTGGCGACCGAATCCTCGACCTTGCGCGTGACCTCGGTCTCCAGCTGCGACGGCGACGCGCCCGGCTGCAGGACCGTCACTGTCGTCATCGGGAACGAGATGTCGGGGAAGCGGGCGACCGGCAGCTTGTGGAACCCCCACAGGCCGGCGACGCACAATACGAAGAACAGCATGATCGCCGGCAACGGCCGCTTGATCGCCCACGACGACAGGGTGCCGCCGCCGCTCATGGCGCCGGCACCGGTGTCGCGGTTTCAGTGGCCGTCGCAGCGACGATGCGCACCTTGTCGCCGTCGGCCAGGAACCCCGCCCCCTGAGCCACGACCTGGTCGCCCGGCTTGACCCCGCTGCGCACCTCGACGAAGCCGGCATCGCGCCCGCCCTGCTCGATTCGGACCATATGGGCGACGCGCTGGGCGTCAACGGTGAACACGACCGGGAAGCCATCGCGCAGCACGACCGCCGCGGTCGGCACCGCCGGCACCGCGCTGATGCCGGTGCTGATGCGGCCTTCGAGGTAGGTGCCCGGTTGCAGGTCGCCGGGCTGCGGCAGGTCGGCGAAGACGGTGCCGGTGCGGGTGTCGGAGTCCACGCCGGGCGTCACCGCGCGCACGCTGCCGTCGACGCGGCTACCGGCGCGCGTGTGCAGCTCGATGCGGTCGCCCGGACTGACCTCGCCCAGCTGCGCGGCGGGCAGTTCCGCGCGCCATTCCAGCCGGCCGTCCTTGATCAGGCGCATCAGTTCACTGCCGGCGGCGACGACCTGGCCCGGCTGCACCAGGCGTTTGGAGATGATCCCGCCGGCCGGTGCGCGCAGGTCGGCGAAGCTGCGCCGCAACGCGCTCGCATCGCGTGCGGCGCGGGCGGTGCCCACGCGCGCCTCGGACTGGGTACGCGCGGCGCGCAGTTCGTCCAGCTGCATCGCGCTGATGTACTGGCCGGCAGCGAGGCCCTGGCCGCGGGCGAGGTGCGTGCGCGCGAGCGCGGCGCCGGCCTCGGCTTCGCGCAGTCCCGCGTCGGCCTGGGCAAGGTCGGAATCGAGCACGCGATGGTCGAGCGTGAGCAGGACGTCGCCACGACGCACCGCCTCGCCGACGTCGACGTTCAGCGCCGTCACGCGCAGGCCGCCGAGCTCGACGCCCAGCTGCATCTCCTCCACCGCCGACACCGGGCCGGTCACGCTGATGCCGCTCGCCAGCTGCCGGGTGACGACGGGGACGACGCTCACCGCCATGCCCGAACCGGCGACGGCCGGGGCGTCGGTGCTGGCGTCCTTGCCGCAAGCCGCCAGTGCGGTGCTCAGGCAGGCGACCAGCGCCAGGGTGCGGATCGGCGCGGTCATGTTCGCGTTCCAGACGGTCGGGGCCGCCTAGTGTACTGGCAAGTTCACTAATTTCCGCGGCAGGGTCGACGTCAGAACCTTGGCGACCCGCGGAATGGCCGTGGTTTCGCTCCTGCGGGGTCCGCGTTGCATCGCCTGGCGCGCGCTGCCTGGCGCTGGGATGCCGGCAGTTGCCGCCCCTGCGAGACCGTTCGCAGATTTTCCGCATCGCCGGTTGTGGCTCAAATCACTCCTGCGTCCATGGTGGCTTAGGGTTTCAGCGGCAACACCGCGCGCACCACCGTCTTGCGGCCGCGCCAGAAATGTTTGATGACTTCCAGCAGCACCAGTACCGCGACGCCCGCGCCCAGCGAGATGGCGAGGTCGTCCACATGCAGTGGGCCGAATCGGAACAGTCCGCGGGCCATCGGCCACAGCAGGGTGAGGCTCAGCAGCACGGTGATGGCGAGCAGGCACCAGGCGAGCACCGCGTTCGGCCGGCGCAATGCCTTCACCAGCGATGCGCCGAAGGAGCGGTTGACGAAGATCAACGCGACGATCGTCGTCACCAGCGAGAAGAAGGTCAGCGCGCGTACTTCGGCTTCCGGCATCCCGCGTCCGAGCGCGGTGAGGAAGATCGCCGCGACCGCGGCCAGCGCGATCGCTCCCTGCAGCACGCTCCATCCAACCAGGTGGCGGGAAAACAGCGATTCGTCCGCCGGCCGGGGCGGTCGCCGCATCACGTCGTCTTCCTCGGCCTCGGCCTCGAAAACCAGCGAGCACACCGGATCGATCACCATCTCCAGGAACGCGATGTGCATAGGCCAGAGCAGGATCGGCAGGCCTGACACCAGCGGCAACAGCGCCAGCCCGGCAATCGGCACGTGCACCGCGAGGATGAACCCCATCGCCTTGCGCAGGTTGTCGTAGATGCGGCGACCCAGCCGCACTGCGGTCACGATCGAGCCGAAGTTGTCGTCCAGCAGGACGATCGACGACGCCTCGCGCGCGACGTCCGTGCCGCGGCCGCCCATGGCGATGCCGATGTGCGCGGCCTTGAGCGATGGGGCGTCGTTGACGCCGTCGCCGGTCATCGCGACGATCTCGCCGTTGGCCTTGAGTGCATTGACGATGCCGAGCTTCTGCTCGGGCATGATCCGAGCGAACACCGTCGCCGTCGCCACGCGCCGCGCCAGTGCGTCCCCGCTCAAATGCGCAAGCTCGTCGCCGGTCACGACGTCGTCGACATCGATGCCAGCCTGCCGCGCGATGGCCTTGGCGGTGGCGGGGTAGTCGCCGGTGATCATCACCACCCGGATGCCCGCGGACCGGCACTCGTCGACGGCCTCGGTCACGCCCTGGCGCAGCGGATCGGCGAGTCCCACCAGGCCCAGCAGTTGGAACGCGAACTCGCGCTGGCAGTCCGGCCATGCCGTCGAGTTCCATGTCGCCCGGGCAACGCCCAGTACCCGCAGGCCTTCGCCGGCCATCTCATCGACGGCCCTGCCCAGCTTGGCCACGTCCATCGCGCCGAGACGGCACAGCGAGGCGATGGCCTCGGGCGCACCCTTGGCGGCGATGACGAACTCCCCGCCGCCATCGGACGTCTTCCAGGCCTGCGACATGGCCAGCAGGTCGGGGCGCAGGCCATAGGCATGCACGAGCTTCCAGTCGGCCCCCTGCAGCTGCCGCGCGGGGGGCAGGCGCTCGCGGCGGAACGCATGGAAGGCCTTTTCCATCGGGTCGAACGGTTCCGGCGCACTGGCCAGCATCCCGAATTCGACCAGCGCCGCGAACGTGTCCGGCAAATCAGGAATATCGGTGCCTTCCGCATCGACACAGCGGAAGCTCTCGCCGCCGGCGAGACGCAGTTCCGCCACCGACATGCGGTTCTCGGTCAGGGTGCCGGTCTTGTCGGTGCACAGCACGGTGGCCGAACCGAGGGTTTCGATCGCGGCCGCGCGCCGGGTCAGCACGCGCGCCCGCGAGATGCGCCACGCGCCCATCGCCATGAACACCGTCAGCACGACCGGGAATTCCTCGGGCAGCATCGCCATGCCCAGTGCGATTCCGGCCAGCACCGCATCGAGCCAGCCACCGCGCAGGGTCCCGTACAGCAGCACCGCCAACACGCTCACCGCTCCCCCGGCGATGGCGAAGCCGCGCACCGCGCGTCGGGTCTGCAACTGCAGGCGTGTGGGCTCGGTATCGAGCGAGCGCAGCGACTCGCCGATCTTGCCGATTTCGCTGTTTGCGCCGATCGCCACGACTTCGCCGATGCCGCCGCCGCGCACGACCAGCGAACCCGAGAACACGAAAGGAAGGTCGTCGCCGCCGGGACGGCCTGGCTTGGACGGCGCCCCGTCTCGGCGCGCGACCTTGCGCACCGGAACCGACTCGCCCGTCAGCAGCGACTCATCGGTCTGCAGGTCCTGCCCCTGGACAATCACCGCATCCGCCGGCACCCGGTCGCCTTCGGCGAGCACGACGAAATCGCCGCGGACCACCTCGCGGCCGGCGATGCGCGCCTGTTGGCCGTCGCGGATCACCAGCGCGCGCGGACTGGTGAGGTCGCGCAAGGCCTCCATGACGCGCTCGGTGCGCGCCTCCTGGACGACCGTGATCACCACCGACAGGGTCGCGAAGGCCAGCAGGATCAGCGCTTCCCGCAGGTCGCCCAGTACCAGGTAGATCGCGCCGCCGACCAGCAGCAATGCCAGCATGGGTTCGCGCAGCACCTCGACGACGATCCGTAACGGCGTGCGCCGGTCGGAGCGGGGCAGTTCGTTGTAACCCTCGGTTGCCAGCCGCCGCTGCGCCTCCGCCTCACTGAGACCGGGGACGGGGGCGGCCACTTCAGGGGCGTCTGGCATCTGCTCGGCTCCTCGACGGCCGCGCGGACAGTCGCCATGCCAAGGATGCTAACGCCGTCACGGTCGTGGTCAGGTCGGTGCCGGGCAGCAGACGCCAGCAGACGCCGGCATCGCCGGGCGCGGGACCAGGTGCCGACAGGGGTTAAATGCCCAAAATGGACATTTTGGTTATTTTGGGGCAATCTCGATCACCACCTTCCGGATCGCGGCGATGAGCGCACCCAGCACCCTCGAAGACGTCCGCCAACTGGCAGGCGCGGACACCCCGGTGCGACCGGCATCGGCCGTCAAATCAGGCTGGAGCGGGATCGTGCGCGACGCCGTGCGTTTTGGCGAGGTGATCGTGACCAACCACAATCGACCCGAGGTCGTCGTGGTCGACATCGCCGCCTACGCCGACCTGGTACGCCGCGCCCGTTCCAACGAGCGTTCCGACGAGCCGTTGCGGGTACTGCAGGCGGATTTCGACCGTCGTCTTGCAATGTTTGGCAGCGCCGAGGGTGGTGCCAGGCTGCGTGCGGTCGCGGCGCTCGGCATTCCCGCACCCCCCTCGCGGCGCAAGCCGGCGCGTGAACCGAAACAATGACCGAAGGGGCTTTGCGGCCCACGCTGCTGGTGCTGGCGGGGGTCAACGGCGCGGGCAAGAGTTCCGTCGCCGGCGCCAGGCTGCGCGCCAGCGGCCTGGACTACTACAACCCGGACGAGGCGACCCGCGCTTTGTGCGATCAGGGCATGGACGAGGCCGACGCGAACGCCGCGGCATGGCGTTTCGGCAAGCAGCGGCTCGAGGATGCGATCGCCACCGGCCACGCGTTTGCGTTCGAGACCACGTTGGGTGGCGACACGATTCCCGCGCTCATCGGCAAGGCGGGCGAGACCCACGACGTCACGATCTGGTTTGTCGGCCTGGACACGCCGGAACGGCACCTGGCGCGCGTGCGGGCGCGCGTCGCGGCAGGCGGGCACCCGATCGCCGAGCACAAGATCCGCGAACGCTGGGACGGCGCGCGCAAAAACCTGATCGGTCTGATGCCCCGGTTGCAGGAGTTGCATGTCTACGACAACAGCCTCGAATGCCGCGAAGGTGGTGCAGGTGCAGTCCCCGTGGAACTGCTGCATTGGCGCAATGGCCGCCTGCTGTCGCCGGTCGGCGAACAGTTGCGGCAAACGCCCGACTGGGCGAAGCCGCTGGTGGAGGCGGCGAACCGGCTGGAACCTGCGCGCTGAACGCCAGGATGCGGCCGTCGCCAGCAGGCGTCGCGGCTGCGCTTCGCCCCCGGTCGGATCGCGTTCCGGCGGGCGCGGGTATCCTGCGCGCACTTTCCGTGACCCGTGCCGACCATGTCGATGACCGCTTCCCTCCGGCTGCGCCCGTTGCTGCTACTGCTCGTCACGCTGCTGCTGGGCGCGTGCTTCGACAACACCCGGCCCACCGCGACCGCGCCGGTTGTCGTGGCGCCACCCCCGCCGCCGCCGAAGATCCGCATCGGACTGGCCTTGGGTGGCGGCGCCGCCAAGGGCTTCGCCCACATCGGCGTGATCAAGATGCTGGAGGCCAACGGATTGCGCCCGGAAGTCGTCGCCGGCACGAGCGCGGGCAGCGTGGTGGGCGCGCTGTATGCCAGCGGCATGGACGCGTTCCAGATGCAGCAGCAGGCCTTCGCGCTGGACGAGGCGAAGATCCGCGATGTCAGCCTGTTCTCCGGCGGCGTGGTGAAGGGCCAGAAGCTCCAGGACTACGTCAATGAACTGGTCAGGCAAAAGCCCATCGAGCGCATGTCCAAGCCCTTCGCGGCCGTTTCGACGCAACTGGAGACCGGCGAGCGCACGGTATTCACGCGCGGCAACACGGGCCAGGCAGTACGCGCGTCCAGCAGCATTCCCGGCGTTTTCGAGCCGGTATCGATTGGCCGCTGGCATTACGTCGACGGCGGCATCGTCAGCCCGGTGCCGGTTGACGCCGCGCGCCAGCTCGGCGCCGACTTCGTGATTGCGGTCGACATCTCCACCAAGGCCAGCGGCAAGACCCCGGGCAGCCTGCTGGGCAACGTCAACCAGTCGATTACGATCATGGGGCAGCGACTGGGCGCGCAGGAGATGGCGCGTGCCGACGTGGTGATCCGGCCGCGGGTGGCCGACATCGGTGCCGCCGATTTCGACCAGCGCAACAACGCGATCCTCGAAGGCGAGAAGGCCGCGATGGCGGCAATGCCGCAGATCCGCGCGGCGCTCGCCCGGATGCAACAGTCGCGCATCGCGGCGCTCGCGGCGCGCACACCGGTGCCGGCCAAGGCCGAGGTGAAGTGCAATGTCGGCAAGCTCGGCTTGGGCCGGTTGCTGCGCCGCGAACCTGCGTGTGCCAGTGGCAGTCCGTGAATCGGCTCATGGGTGAAGCAGGACGCGGGTGCCCGGCGTCGGCGCAGGAACGTCGGGCTGAACGGGCGCTCCGACATCAATGCCATGCGGGCCGACGCGCGGACCTCTAGACTCGGGCATCGTCCGCGCTTTGGGTAAAGCGACAGCATGCGCAAGAAGACCAAGGCCACCTCGATTGATATCGCCCACCGCGCCGGCGTATCGCAGGCCACGGTGTCGCGGGTGCTGTGCGGCAGCCCGCTGGTGAATGCCGAGACCCGCAAGCGCGTCGAAGCGGTGGCGCTGGAGCTCAACTACAAGGTCGACCGGCATGCCTCCAGCCTGCGCACGCAGCGCTCGGGAACCCTGGCGCTGCTGCTGTTCGAGGATCCCACGCCGGACGATTCCCACATCAACCCGTTCTTCCTGGCGATGCTCGGCTCGATCACCCGCGCCTGCGCGCGCCATGGCCAGGACCTGCTGGTGTCGTTCCAGAACCTGTCGAATGACTGGCATGCCGACTACGAGGACAGCATGCGCGCCGACGGGCTGATCCTGCTCGGCTACGGCGACTACCTGCCCTACCAGGACAAGCTGCAGTCGCTGGTGGAGCAGGGCACGCGCTTCGTGCGTTGGGGCGCCGTGCTGCCGGGGCAGCCGGGCGTGTCGATCGGCTGCGACAACCACGACGGTGGCCGGCTGGTCGGCGAGCACCTGATTGCGCTGGGCCGGCAGCGCATCGCCTTTCTGGGCGACGCCTCCAGTCACTACCCCGAGTTCTTCGAACGCTACCGCGGCTGTGACCTCGCGTTGCAGGGTGTCGGCGGCGGCATGGACCCGGCGTTGCAGGTCGACGCCGAGAGCGCCGAGGAGGCCGGCTACGTGGCGGCGATCGAACTGCTTGGACGTGGCGTCGCCTTCGACGCGGTGTTCGCGGCCAGTGACCTGATCGCCGTCGGTGCGATGCGAGCGCTGGCTGAGCGCGGGATGCAGGTACCCGAGGACGTCGCGGTCGTGGGCTTCGATGACATCCCGATGGCGCGCATCGCCAAACCGCCGGTCACCACCGTCGCCCAGGACACCACCCGTGCCGGCGAGTTGCTGGTGGAGACACTCATGAAGCTGGTGCGCGGCGAAACGGCCGAATGCATCACCCTGCCGGTGTCGCTGATCGTCCGCCAATCCAGTGGCGCCGCCGGGGACTGACGGGTTTTGGTGGTTGTTGCTGCCGGTCAGTCACGCCGCCGCGAGGTTGCCATCGCCGTGTCCAGTTGCGCCTTGAGGTCGGCGCGCGTCACCGCGGCATCGAGCAGGTAGACCTCGACGCCATGCGCCGGCACCGTCGCCGCCAGGGCGGCCCCGTCCTGCACCGTGGCCACGCCGCCGCCGATCGCGGCGTGCCAGGCGCCGGGCTGCAGGTAGTCGCGGATCTCAAAGGCCGCCGGCGCGTCGCCCTTGTTGAGCAGCACCAGCGCGAGCTGGTGCTCGCCGCCGTGTTGGAGGACGCGGTAGAACGCGGCGCGGTCGCCCTGCAGCAGCACGTTGAGCTGGAGCCCGCGTTGCAGCGCCGGTGACGCAGCGCGGACCCGGGCGATGCGCTTGAGTTGCTCGCGGATCGGGTTGCCGACCGCGGCATCGACGCGCGCCTGGCCGAAATAGTTCCTGTTGCCGGCATGCTCGGCGGTGCCGCGCATGAAGCCGGTCTCGGAGCCGTAATAGATCACCGGGATGCCGCGCGCGGTGAACAGCCAGTTGTGCGCGTCGATGAAGCCGGCGTCGCTCGCGTCCAGTCGCGCCATATCGTGGTTGTCATAGAACGTCATCAGGTCGTACGGATTGGCGTAGGGACCATCGGTCAGGTAGAGGCGTTCGCCGATCTGCTCGAAGCCCGCCTGCTTGCGGCCGAATGCATTGGCAATCCGCTCCTTCAGCGGGAAGTCGAGCACGCTGACACCCGCATTGCGCGCCAGGGTCTGTGCGGCGATGGTGGCGGCATCGAAGTTGAACGCCTCGCCGAACATGAAGAATCCCGGGTGCCGTGCGCGGATCCGCTGCACGAACTCGTGCCAGAACGCATGCGGCATCCACGAGATCGTATCGATGCGGAACGCATCCGCGCCCTGGTCGATCCACTGCGAATACGCGCCGACCAGGTAGTCCATCACCTCCGGGTTGTTCTCGTTCACATCGGACAGCTGCGCGAGGCCGCCGGTGGTGTTGTAGAACCGGTGCAGTGGGTTGTGGGCCGGGTCGAGCCGGGACGGTGGCAGGTTGTGATGGTCGGCCAGCAGCGTGCCGTCGCGGCCGTAGATCTTGCCGAACTTGGGCTGATCCGCAGGCATCGTGTAGGCCGGCGAGCCGTGGTTGGCGACGATGTCGAGCACGGTGGCCAGGCCGTGTTGCTTCAGGCCCGCGGTGAGTCCTGCGAAGTCGAGGCCCGGGCTGGGCAGGTGTTCGTCGAGACGGTAGAAATTGACACCCCAGTAGCCGTGGTAGCCGGTCTTGCCACGGTCCTGCCACATCCCGCCCCACTGCACCGGATCGCCGCCGGTGAACGCCTCGTCCGGGTTGTCGACGATCGGCGTCAGCCACAACGCCCCGAAGCCCATGTCGGCGATGTAGCCGGCGTTGTCGAGGATGCCGCGGAAGTCGCCGCCGAGGTAGCCGATGTTGTCGCTCTGGCCTGCCGGCGCGCCCGCGACCGGGCGGTCGAAGGTGCGATGGGCACCGCCCTGGTCGCGCTGGTCGTTGCTCAGGTCGCCATTGACGAAGCGGTCGGTAACCACGAAATACACCGCATTGGCCGCGAACGGTTCGGTCGTGCCGACGTAGTCGGTCGCGGCTGGGTTCGGGCGCACGGCATTCGACGTGCAGCCCGCGGACAGGACCATGGCCAGCAGCAGCGCGGTCGGGAAGGGCCGGTTCATCGTGCCATCCCCCTAGCGCGTTGCCGGCGCAGTGGCGGCGGCGATCCCGCCGACAATCGCGCCGGGCTCTTTCACCCGCAACACGCACAGTCCGGCGACGATCAGGCTCACGCCGCCGATCGCCAGAGCCTGGATCGGTTGGCCACCCAGGAACGTCTTGAGCAGCAAGCCCAGCAGGCTGGCCGCGACCAGTTGCGGGATCACGATGAAGAAATTGAAGATGCCCATGAACACGCCCATCTTCGCGGCCGGCAGGCTGTCGGACAGCAGCGCATACGGCAACGAGAGGATCGAGGCCCAGGCGAAGCCGACCCCGACCATCGACATCAGCAGCCATTGCGGGTCGCGGATCACCAGGAACGACAGCAGCCCGAGGCCGCCCAGCGTGGTGTTGACCAGGTGGCTGACGCGCAGGCCCCAGCGCCGCACCATCAGCGGGATGACCACCGCTGCCAGCGCGGCGAAGCCGTTGTAGGCGGCGAACAGCACGCCGACCCAGTTCGCGCCCTCGTTGTACGCCGCCGACGTGGTGTCGCTGCTGCCAAAATGGACCCCGGTCACCGCCGCCGTGGTGTAGATCCACATCGCGAACAGCGCGAACCAGGAAAAGAACTGCACCACCGCGAGCTTGCGCATCACCGGCGGCATGTCGTGCAGGTCGCCCATGATGCTGGCGAATGCGCTGCCGCCGCGCAGCAGTCCCAGCGCGAGCAGGCCCAGGCCATATGCGGCGAGCAGGCCGGCGAGGACATAGAGCTGCTTGTCGAGCGCGAAATACGCGACCGCGATCGCGCCGGCCAACCCCGCAACCAGCCACAGGCTGCCGTTGCGCCGCGCACGATCGCGCGCGAGTGGCTTGTGCGCCAGTGGCGGCGCTTCGTCCCAGGCCTTCAGCTGCTCGGGCGCGTATTCGCGCGTGCGCAGCACCGTCCATGCGACCGCGAGCAGCAGCACCGCGCCGCCGAAGTAGAACGCATAGCGCACGGTATCGGGGACCTCTCCCGGGCCGGCGGTGTTGCCGACGCCGACCTTGGCGAGCAGGAACGGCAGCATGCTGGCGATCACCGAGCCGATACCGATGAAGAAGCTCTGCATCGCGTAGCCGGTCGGCCGCTGCCGGACCGGCAACTGGTCGCCGACGAGGGCGCGGAACGGCTCCATCGAGATGTTGATCGACGCATCGAGCACCCACAGCATGCCGGCGGCGATCCACAGCGTCGGCGAGTTCGGCATCACCAGCAGCGCCAGCGTCGCCAGCACCGCGCCGACCAGGAAATACGGCCGGCGCCGGCCCAGTCCGGTCCAGGTGCGGTCGGACAGATAGCCCACGATGGGTTGCACGATCAGGCCGGTCAGGGGCGCGGCTATCCACAGCACCGGGATGTCGTCCATGCTTGCGCCGAGCGTCTGGAAGATGCGGCTGACGTTGGCGTTCTGCAGGGCGAATCCGAACTGGATGCCGAGGAAGCCAAAGCACATGTTCCATATCTGCCAGAACGACAACTGCGGTTTTGAGGTCATTGCATGCATCCTTGGGGGTTCGGCGCGATCGCCAGTACCCGGGATGTCATCCGGTGGAGCTGCTGGCGGGAGTCGCGAAGTCGAGCGGGTATGCGGCATGGTAGTCACCGACGTCGCTGCACAATTTTCGCTGCATACGTATTCATCCCGAACGCGGTGGCGTCGCTCCCATGGTGCAGCGCAGGCCGTGGAATAGTAGCGCCAGCGATGCGCGCGACTACGACGTGCGACGAAAGGTCTTGGGGATGCGGATGACGATGGCGAACTGGTGGCGTGGCGCGGTGATCTACCAGATCTACCCGCGCAGCTTCCTGGATACGGATGGCGACGGCGTGGGCGACCTGCCGGGCATCGTCGAGCGGCTGGACTATGTCGCCAGCCTCGGCGTCGACGCGATCTGGGTGTCGCCGTTCTTCAAGTCGCCGATGGCTGACTTCGGCTACGACATCGCCGACTACCGCGACGTCGACCCGCTGTTCGGCACGCTCGCCGATTTCGATCGCCTGCTGGCCAAGGCGCATGGCCTCGGCATCAAGGTGATGATCGACCAGGTGCTGAGCCACACCTCGATCGAACACGAATGGTTTGCCGAAAGCCGCCAGGGCCGCGACAACCCCAAGGCCGACTGGTACGTCTGGGCCGATGCCAAGCCCGACGGCAGTCCACCCAACAACTGGCTGTCGCTGTTCGGCGGCGTCGCCTGGCAGTGGGAGCCGCGCCGCGGCCAGTACTTCCTGCACAACTTCCTCGCCTCGCAGCCGGACCTCAATTTCCACCATCCCCAGGTGCGCGTGGCGGCGCTGGACAACGTGCGCTTCTGGCTCGACAAGGGCGTGGACGGCTTCCGCCTGGACGCGATCAACTTCTGCTTCCACGACGCGCAGCTGCGCGACAACCCGGCCAAGCCGGAACACCTGCGCGTCGGCCGCGGCTTCAGCGCCGACAATCCGTACGCGTTCCAATACCACCACCACAACAACACCCAGCCGGAAAACCTCGCGTTCCTGGAGGAGTTGCGGGTGCTGCTCGATGGCTATCCCGGCGCGACGACGCTGGGGGAAATATCGTCGGAGGATTCGCTGGCGACGATGGCCGAGTACGTCAACGCCAAGCGCCTGCACATGGGCTACAGCTTCGAGCTGCTGACCGACGACTTCAGCGCTGGCTACATCCGCGCGACGGTCGAAAGCGTCGAGGCGCAGATGGGCGACGGCTGGCCGTGCTGGGCGATCTCCAACCACGACGTGCAACGCGCGGCATCGCGCTGGGGTGGGGCGGATGCCTCGGACGCGTTCGCCGCGCAGCTGGTGGCGCTGGTGTGTTCGCTGCGCGGCTCGGTCTGCCTGTACCAGGGCGAGGAGCTCGGCCTGGGCGAAGCCGACGTACCCTACGCGGCGCTGCAGGACCCATACGGCAAGGCGTTCTGGCCGAACTTCAAGGGCCGCGACGGCTGCCGCACGCCGATGCCGTGGGACGACAGTGCCAGCGCGGGCTTCAGCACCGCGCCCGCCTGGCTGCCCATCCCTGCCGAACATCTCGCCCGGAGTGTCCAACAGCAGGACGCCGATCCACAGTCGGTGCTCAACGTGGTCCGCCACCTGCTGCGCTGGCGCAGGACCCAGCCGGCATTGCAGGTCGGCGGCAGCCGTTTCCTCGACGCACCCGAACCCGTGCTCGCGTTCGTGCGCGGCGAGGGCGACGACGCATTGCTGGTGGTCTTCAACCTGTCCACCGCCCCGGTGCAGTGGACGCTGCCTGCTGGTATGGCCGCGCGTCCGCTGGACGATCACGGGCTGGTCGCCGGCCACGTCGATGGCGGCGTGCTGCACTTGCCGGCCTGCGGCGTGTTCTACGCCGGCGTCGGTTGAAGCACGCGGCGCATCGCGGATGGCTCGGAAGCGCCGCGCTTGCGGCGTGGATGGCCGCCGGATGAGGGCGGTGCCGACGCGGCACGGATCCCACTCGCGTCGCGGTGTCGCTGGCACGGTTGTGATGACGGTCGAACGCCTGGCGCTGCGTCTGCTAGCGGCAATGTTGACGGCGCGTCGCGTCGCGCTCGCCGCCATGTGCGTGCTGGCCCTGCACTCCAATGCGTTACCTGCCGCACCAGCCGCGGCGGACTGCGACCTTCCGGGTCCTGCGATCACATTGCAGCCGGAAACGGGGTCGATGGTGGCGAATGCCTATTGGTTGGACCGGCGCCTGCTGCGTTGGCCGGGTGTTTCCGCGCAGGGTCGGTTCCGGCTCTACCATTCCGCCGATGCGCGACTGGTGGCCACACCGGGCCAGCGCGTCTCGGGCGCCGATGGCGTGCTGCCACTCGAGATGCCTGACCACGTGCCGGCGTCGGTGGCCGAACGATTCCGGTTCGTGCCCGATGGGCTCGACCTCGCCTTGCATGACGCCGACGTGGCCAGGGTGCCGGCGCTGCTGCGGCAGCAGGTCCTGCTGGTGCGCGAGGACGCGGCCGGCCGCGTTCTGGAGGCGACCCATGCGCAGAATCCAGGGGCGCTCGACGACCTCTATGCATCGGCGGCGGCCACGGCCGAGCTAGGGGTGAGCGTCGCGCCCAACGGCAGCCTTTTCCGTCTGTGGGCACCCACCGCGCGCGCGGTGTCGGTCTGCTGGTACGACAGCGGTTCGAGCCGGGCCACGGCGCAACGATCGATGCACCGTGATGCCGCCACCGGGATATGGACGGGAGCCGCCGCCGGTGACCTGTCCGGCAAGTACTACACCTATCTGGTCGACATCTTCGTACCCGGCACCGGCATCGTGCGCAACCGCGTCACCGACCCGTACTCGGTCAGCCTGGGCATCGATTCGCAGCGCAGCTACATCGCCAACCTCGATGATCCGGGATTGAAGCCGGCCGGCTGGGACAGTGCGCCAAGGCCGGACAGCCTTCCGGCACAGACCGACATGGTCGTCTACGAGTTGCACGTGCGTGACTTCTCGATCGGCGATGCGTCGGTGAGTGCGCACAACCGCGGCAAGTACGGCGCGTTCACCGAGCGCGGCTCGAACGGCATGCGCCACCTCCAGGCGCTCGCCGACGCGGGCCTGACCGATATCCACCTGCTGCCGGTGTTCGACCTGGCCTCGGTGCCCGAAGCGGGCTGCGTGACGCCGGCGATCCCGGTGGCTGCCGCCGACAGCGACGCGCAGCAGGCTGCCGTAACGGCCACGGCCGCGCGCGACTGCTTCAACTGGGGCTATGACCCCTGGCACTTCAACGCACCCGAGGGCAGTTACGCCAGCGACGCCGCCGATGGCGCGGTGCGCATTCGCGAACTACGGGCGATGGTGATGGCCCTGCACGCCGTCGGCCTGCGCGTGGGCATGGACGTGGTCTACAACCACACCAGCGCGTCGGGGCAGGACGCCAGATCAGTGCTCGACCGCATCGTGCCCGGCTACTACCACCGCCTCGACGCGCATGGGGCAGTGGAACGCTCGACCTGCTGCGCGAACACCGCGACCGAGCACGCGATGATGGCCAAGTTGATGATCGACTCGGCGGTGCTCTGGGCGATGCACTACCGCGTCGATTCGTTCCGCTTCGACCTGATGGGCCACCAACCGCGCGCAGCGATGGAAACGTTGCAGGCCCGTGTCGATGCCGCCACCGGTCGCCATGTGAACCTGATTGGCGAAGGTTGGAATTTTGGCGAGGTCGCCGACGGCGCGCGCTTCGTGCAGGCGTCGCAGGGTTCGCTCAACGGCTCGGGCATCGGCACGTTCAGCGACCGCGCGCGCGACGCGATCCGTGGCGGCGGGCCCGGCGATCATGGCGAGGCGCTGGTCGCCGACCAAGGCTACATCAACGGGCTCGTCTTCGACCGCAACCAGCGGGCCGATCCGCGCCGTCCGCGCACCGACCTGCTGCACGCTGCCGACCTGGTGCGCGTGGGGCTGGCCGGTTCGATCCGCGACTTTCCGCTCGTCGACCACACCGGAGCGGCGACCACGCTGCAGGGCATCGACTACAAGGGCCAGCCGGCCGGATACGCGAGCGAGCCCGGCGAAGTGGTGAACTACATCGACAACCACGACAACCAGACCCTGTTCGACATCAACGCCTACAAGCTGCCGCGCGCCACCCGCGGCGACGACCGCGCGCGGGTCCAGGTGCTGGGCATGGCGCTCAACGCCTTCAGCCAGGGCGTGGCGTATTTCCACGCCGGTATCGACACGCTGCGGTCGAAGTCGCTGGACGGCAACAGCTTCGATTCCGGCGACTGGTTCAATCGCCTGGACTGGGGCTACGTCGACAATTATTTCGGCACGGGCCTGCCACCAGCGGCCGATAACGGCGCCGACTACGCGCTGATGCGGCCGATCCTGGCCGATGCACATGGATGTGCAAGCGCCGCGAGCGCAGGATGCGCAGGAGCGGCGGATACCGGCATCAAGCCGACGCCGCGCGCGATCGCCTTCGCCCGCGACGCCTTCCGCGACCTGCTGCGCATCCGCGCCAGCTCTACGCTGTTCCGCCTGCGCAGCGCCGACGACATCCGGCGGCGGCTGCGTTTTCCCAACAGCGGCGCCGGGCAGGTTCCAACGCTGATTGCCGGGCATCTCGACGGCACCGTCTATGCCGGCGCGCGGTTTACGGAAATCCTGTACTTCGTCAACGTCGACACGCACGCGCGCGAACTGGTGCTGCCCGACGAACGCGGCAAGGCCTATGTCCTGCATCCGGTACACCGCGCCGCCGGCGTCGCGGATCGGCGACCGGTCGACGCCGCGCGTTACGACGCCCGCTCCGGCCGTTTTTCCATCCCGGCGAGGACGGCCGTGGTGTACGTGGTCGAGTGAAGCAATGGCTGGCCGCGCGGGTCGCGGCGCGCTGGGCGTCAGGCGTTTTTCCTTCGGTGATGCAGGTTTGGGATACAAGGAGTCGTGATGCACAGGTGCTTCCGGGTGGTGGTTTTCTCGATGCTCAGCGTGACCGCGCAGGCGCAAACGGTCGCCACTGTCTCGTCGCCCGGCAGGGTCCTCAGCGTCGCGCTGGAACTGCATGAAGGCCGGCTCAGCTACCGGATCGATCGCTTCGGCGAGCCCGTTATCGACTCGTCGCGGCTCGGGTTCCAGCTGCGCAACGCCGAGAAGCTCGAACGCAACCTCGCGCTGGCCTCGCAGTCCTCGCGCAGCATCGACGAGACGTGGGAGCAGCCGTGGGGCGAGAGCCGGTTCGTGCGCAACCACTACAACGAACTGCGCGCGCGCTTCACCGAGACGATCAACCTCAAGCGCTCGTTCGACGTGGTGTTCCGGGTGTTCGACGACGGCGTCGGCTTCCGCTACGAGTTTCCGCGCCAGCCGAACCTCAGCGACGTGATCATCGATGACGAGTTGACCGAGTTCGCGGTCGCCGCGCCCGCCACGGCATGGTGGATTCCGGCCGGCGAATGGAACCGTTACGAGTACCTGTACGGCAGGACGCCGCTCAACGAGGTCACCCAGGCGCACACGCCGATGACCGTGCGCACCGACAACGGGCTGCACATCGCCTTCCACGAGGCGGCGCTGGTCGACTATGCCGGCATGTGGCTGCGGCGGGTCGAAGGGCAGCGATTCCGCGCCCAGCTCGCGCCCGCTTCCGAGGGCTGGAAGGTGCGTCGCGAGGCACCCTTCAGCACCCCGTGGCGGACCTTGCAGATCGCCGACACCGCCGGCGGACTGGTCGAGTCCAACCTCATCGTCAACCTCAACGAGCCCAACAAGCTCGGCGACGTGAACTGGTTCAAGCCGTCCAAATACGTGGGTATCTGGTGGGAGCTGCACCTGGAGAAGAGCAGCTGGGCGACGGGCAGCAAGCATGGCGCGACCACTGCCAATACCAGGCGCCATATCGATTTCGCTGCCAAAAACGGCTTCCGCGGCGTGCTGGTCGAAGGCTGGAACCCGGGCTGGGACGGCAACTGGTTCGGTAACGGCCACGACTTCGACTTCACCCACGCGACCGCCGATTTCGACATCGAACAGCTCTCCGCCTATGCGCAGTCCAAGGGCGTGCACCTGATCGGGCACCACGAGACCGGCTGTGCGGTCAGCCGCTACGAGTCGCAGATGGAAGCGGCGTTCGCGCTGGACCAGCGGCTCGGGATCGACGTCGTCAAGACCGGCTACGTCTGCGATGCCGGCCAGATCGAGCGCCGCGACGATGACGGCGTGGTCAGGCGCGAGTGGCACGACGGGCAGTGGAACGCGCGCCACCACCTGCGCGTGGTCGAGGCCGCCGCCCGGCACCACATCGCGGTGAACGCACACGAACCGATCAAGGACACCGGCCTGCGCCGCACCTACCCGAACTGGATCTCCCGCGAGGGCGCGCGCGGCATGGAGTACGCCGCGTGGGGCAACCCGCCCAATCCGCCCGGGCACGAGGCAAACCTGGTGTTCACCCGCATGCTCGCCGGGCCGATGGACTACACCCCCGGCATCCTAAGCCTGCAGGGCCGGGGCCAGGCGGTGCAGACCACACTGGCCAAGCAGCTTGCGCTTTACGTGGTGCTGTACAGCCCGATCCAGATGGCGGCCGACCTCCCGGAAAACTACGAAAAGCACCTCGACGCGTTCCAGTTCATCAAGGACGTGCCGGCCGACTGGTCGGAAACCCGCGTGCTCAATGGCGAGGTCGGCGACTATGTCACCATCGTGCGCAAGGACCGCAACAGCGAGAACTGGTACCTGGGCAGCCTGACCGATGAACATGGTCGCGTGCTCGCGGTGCCGTTGTCGTTTCTCGACCCGGGCAGGACCTATGTCGCGCAGGTCTACCGCGATGGCGACGGCGCGCACTGGAAGACCGCGCCGTTCGATTTCCGGCGCGAGACCCGCGAGGTCGGCAGCGCCGACAGCCTGTCCCTGCGCCTCGCGGCGGGCGGCGGCCAGGCGATCCGCTTCACGCCGAAGCCGTAGCGGGCCGCCCTGGATGAAAACGATGCGTCTGCTGCCATGGCTGTTGGCCTTTGCACTCGTCGCCTGCGCGCACGGCGGCGGTCAGCCGTCGCCGCCGGCAGTGATCGTGCCGGCCGCGATGATCGTGCCGCAGCGCGCCCTGCCGTCCAATCCGCCAGCGCTGCCAGGTCCGGCCGTGGACATCCGCGAGATCGACGCACCGGCGTTCGCGCCGGACCAGGGTCACATCGCCGTGCACCTGCCAGCCGGTTACGATCCAGCAGGCGTGCGCAGGTATCCGGTCCTGTACCTCAACGATGGCCAGGATGCGGAAGCGGTGGCACTCCAGCCGACGCTCGCCCGATTGCAGGGGCAGGGGCTGATCGTTCCGGCCATCGGGGTCGCGATCCACATGCTGCCCGATCGCAGGGGTACCTATGGGCTGTCCGATCGTGCGGCTGGCCGCAGCGTGGCGGCCGACACGCGCCACGGCAGGGTGGGCGCCCGCGCGCATGAATATTCGGAATGGGTGGCGAAGACGCTGGTGCCCTACGTCGACGCGCATTACCGCACCGTCGACGCGCCGTCATCGCGGGCCGTGCTCGGCTGGTCGCTGGGCGCGCTGAACGCGTTCAATCTGGGCTGGCAGTACCCGGAACTGTTCGGCCGCGTCGGCGCGTTCTCGCCCTCGCTGTGGCTGTCTTCCGAGCAGGGCGACGCCAACGCCGTGGAGCGGTCGCGGCTGGCGCAGGCGATGGTGGCCAGCAGCAAGCCACGATCCGGGCTGAAGATGTTCTTCGCGGTCGGCAGCGCCGAGGAAACCGATGATCGCGATGGCGACGGCATCATCGATGCCATTGACGACACCCGCGACCTGATCCTCGGCAGCGGCAGCATGGCCGCGCCCGGGATGCGCGGGCTTCTGCAGTTGGGTTACTCGGTCAACCTCGACCACGCCCGCCGTCCGACCCAGGATGACGTCGCGTTGCTGCTGCTCGACGGCGGACAGCACAACCAGGCCTCGTGGGCGCGGATGCTGCCGGCGTTCCTGCAGTGGGCCCATGGTCGCCAGGCGCCGACCGCCGTCCCGTAACAGTCGGCCGGACGACGTGCGCCCGGCGGTGCGACGCCATCAAACTGCGCGCCTCTCAGTCGCGCATGTCCTCGAGCTCCACGCCATTGGTCTCGCGCGCCGCCATCAGCACGAACACCAGCGACAGCAGCGCGAAGCCCGCATACAGCGCATAGGCGAAGCTCAGGCCGACCTCGGCCAGCGCCGGGAAACTGCTGGTGATCGCGAAGTTGGCCAGCCATTGCGCCGAGGCCGCCACCGCCATGGCGATCGCGCGGATGCGGTTGGGGAACATCTCGCCCAGCAGTACCCAGACCATCGGTCCCCAGCTCAGGCCGAAGAACACGACATAGGCATTCGCCGCGACCAGCGCGAGCGTGCCCCAATGGCCGGGCAGGGTGAGCTGGTCACCGCTGCCGACGCCATGCGAGAAGCACAGCGCCATCAGCCCCAGGGTCACGGCCATGCCGGCCGAACCGACCACCAGCAGCGGCTTGCGGCCAACCTTGTCGACCAGCGAGATCGCCAGCAGGGTGACCAGCACGTTGACGATCGAAGTGGCCACCGTGATCGAGAACGCATCGGCTTCGCTGAAGCCAACCGAATGCCATAGGGTGGACGAGTAATAGAAGATCACGTTGATGCCGACGAACTGCTGGAACACCGACAGGCCGATGCCGATCCAAACGACCGGCAACAGCCCAAAGCGCGGGCCTCGCAGGTCGCGCAGGCGCGGGTGGTATTGCGAATGCAGGCTCGCTTCGATGTCGCGCAGCTTCTGCTCGAGCGCCGCGGCGCTGCCGGCGCCCAGGCCCAGCACATGCTGCAACACCGTGCGCGCCTCCCCGGTCCGGCCCTTGGCCACCAGGTAGCGCGGCGACTCCGGGATGCCGAGCACCAGCACGCCATAGATCAGCGCCGGCACGAGCTCCATGAGGAACATCCAGCGCCAGGCAGCCAGCCCGAGCCACCATGGCTGGGATGCGCCGCCGGCCGCACCGGCCAGCCACGCATCGCTGAGCAGCGAAACGAAGATGCCCAGCACGATTGCCAGCTGCTGCAGCGAGCCGAGCCGGCCGCGTGCATGCGCGGGCGACACTTCGGCGATGTAGGTCGGCGCGATCACCGACGCCACGCCGACGCCGATGCCGCCGATCACGCGCCAGGCGATCAGGTCCCACGGACCGAACACCAGTCCCGATCCCAGCGCGCTCACTCCCAGCAATATCGCGGCGACCTTCATCGTCCGCACCCGGCCGATCCGGTCGGCCAGCGGCCCGGCGTACCACGCGCCCAGCGCGGAGCCGAGCAGGGCGCAGGACACCACGAAACCGACCGCGCCGGCCCCCAGCCCGAAGTCGCCACGCACCGCATTGACCGTGCCGTTGATCACCGCGGTGTCGAAGCCGAACAGGAAACCACCCAGGGCCGCCGCCGCGGAAATCAGCAGGACCCGCATGGTCGCCTGCGGCGGCAACCCGTCCAGCGCATTGACTGTGCTCATCACGTTCTCCCCAACGCAGCGGCATTCGCTAACGACCGATTCTGCGCGGTCACCAGCGGCGGTCGGATTGAATACGTATGCAGCAACGAGCGAGCCGCTGGATCGCGCTAGGGCGGCGTCAGGACCGCGCTGTCGTCCATCATCAATGGGCCCGTCGCGCCTTCGCCACCGCGGAACGCCATGGCCTGCGCCACGGGTGCCAGCGGGCGGTAGCCGCCGTCGTAGTCCCAGGTGGTCACGTACACCTTGACGCCCGACAACGAAGCCAGCTTTCCCAGCGCGCTCGCCGGCAGGACAAGGCTCACGGTATTGCGCGCCGCATCGCTGCCGATGGCGGCGGCGGGTGCGACCGGCGTGCCCTCATTGCCCGCCGAAGCCCCCGCCGACGAGAACAGCGCATTCGACCAGCCGTGCGCGCGCAGCCGGTAGTGCCAGCGCATGCCGGCCGGCAACGGCGCATTCTGCACCGGCATGACGGTGGCGCCGCCCTCCTTGCCGGGCACCTCGATGAAGACCGTGAAGACAACATGGTCGAAGCCGATTGCCGGCTTCCACAGTTCGGTCAGCTTGCCCATTCGCAGCTCGATCTTGATGGCGCCGCCGGCGCCGGAAACGCGCACGTTGCGCAGGTCGAGTTGCCGGTTCGGCCCCCAGCCCGGGTCGGTGGGGTAGCGGTAGCAGCCAGCCGGGCCGGCGTCGTCACCGGCCGGATCGGCCACGTCGGCGAGCACGCTCCAGTCGCGGTTGATGTGGAAATACCCGGGTGGCGAGGCCGCCAGCGGCGATCCGCTCCACGCCACCATTTCGTGCCGGATCGCGGCGTCGACCATGTCGTTGGTGTCGACACTGGCCTGCCATCGGCCGTCGGCATCGGCGCGAACGGTCCGGGCGTGGGACAGGTCGCCGTCGACCACCAGTTGCAGCGACGACGCGCCGCGTGCGCTGCCGCGAACCACGAAATCGCCGTCCCCGGGCGCGCCGTCCAGCGTCTCGATCGTCAGCGACGCATCGACGACGGGCGCAGGAAGCGTCCGGCTCGTCACCTTCCAGGCCTGGCCGCTGCGGGCGGGCAGCGCCATGTGGATGCAGCCGCCGGCATCGACGGCGATATCGGCCGGCGTGGCGTCGATGCCGAACACACCCTCCAGCACCGTGCCCGGGGCCAGACCGGTCGGCAGTCCTGCCAGCAGCGAATCATGGTCCGCCGAATTGAACACCACGATTGCCGCGTCGCCGTCGTGGTCCATGCGGTAGGCCAGCGCCCCGGGGGCGGCGGGGTTGTCGGCCAGCACCGCCGGGGTGCCACGCGAGAACACCCGATGCTCGCGACGCAGGGCGGTGGCGCGCTGGATGAAGCGGTACAGCGGCGCGCCGGTGTCGAAGTGTCCGCCTGCGGCGCCGCCGGTCGCGAACATCGTCGCCCGCGGCTGGGTGAACGCCTGTTCGGTGCCGTAGTAGATCGTCGGGATGCCCGGCAGCGTCATCAGCAGCAGGCCCTGCTTGAGCCCGGCCTGGGTACCGCCGGCCAGGAAGCGCTCGACATCGTGGTTGTCGAGGAAGGTCACCATCAGGTGCGGCCGTGCGTGCACCGCCATCATGCTGGCGACGCGGTAGCCGAGGTCGGCGGTCGGCCGGCCGCGCGCAAACACGTCGCCGGCGGTGGCGTACAGCGGGAAGTTGAGCATCCCCGGCAGCAGTGGCGCGCCGTCGTCGTCGCGCATGTAGCGCTCGATCCGCCGGGCCTGGATATCGGTGTGGGGCGCGTCGCTGGCGAAGCCTTCGCCGAACACGAGGAACTGCTTGCGGCCGGTCTGCGCGGCAACGCGCTCGATGCCCGCGGCGTCGGGATCATCGGAATGCAGGAAGTCGTCGAAAAATGCCGGTGGCACGTAGAACGCGGTGTCGACGCGGTAGGCATCGACGCCCACTTTGCCGATCCAGTAGCCGCAGGAGCCCGCGAAGCGCGTCGCGCACGCGCGGGTTTTCGGTGTCCAGGTCGTCCAGGCCAGCGAGCTGGAAATCCAGCACCTGGCGCGGGTCGTTGAAAGCGCTGATGTCCGGGGGCCAGTGGTATATCCCGGCCTTGCGCTGGGCGCGGTCGCGCGCGTCGTTGAGCTTGGACGGCGGTTGCGTCGGCTCGGTGCGGCCACGCGAGTCCGGCGTCAGGCGGAAATACCGCGCGGGATTCGCTGGATCCCAATCGCCCTGGTAGGAGAAATGGTTGGCGGTGTGGTTGACCACGATGTCCTGCACCAGGTACATCCCGGCCGCGTGCAGCGCGCCGGACAGGTGCTGGTAATCGGCCAGCGAGCCGTTGTGCGCATCGAAGGCCATGAAATCCTCGGCCCAGTAGCCGTGATAGCCGCCGAAGTGGGCTGCGGTGTTCCACCACTGGTTGGCCATCGGCGGCGTCACCCAGACCGCCGTCGCGCCCAGTCCGCGAATGTAGTCCAGTCGCCGTTCAATGCCCTTGAAGTCGCCACCGTGGTACCTGGCGTCTTCGGCCGGGTTTTACTCCCCGGCGCCCTGGTCGTTGTTGCCCAGGGCGCCATCGTCGAAGCGAACGGTCGTCACGAAGTAGATGACCTGGTCGCGCCAGTCCGGCGACGCCAAGTGCAACGGTCGCGGCGCCTCGCGGGCAGCGGCCGGAGTGCACGGCGGGGCAGCGATGGCGGCATGCCCAGCCAGGGTCGACAGCAGCAACAGCATCGGGCCCCAAAATTTTCGCGGCGGTGTCTGGTCCATCGGTGGCGCGCTTTTCCGGAGGATGCGGTGGGGTGTGTTCGCGTCGGCACACGCGGCGCGGGAAAGCGTTGCCGATGCGCAGCGACCGCGCACCGTGCGCCGGGTACCACCGCGTTCGAGTCCCGACGCCGTCGTTCACTGCGACCGGAACACGCCCCGCACCACTATTCCATGCGCCGATGACGCACGTGGCGGTGTCCCTCGACGCGATCCATGAATACGTATGCAGGGAAAATTGTGCAGGGATTGCTGCGACTACCATCGTCCTGCGTTACGGGAGACACGGTTGCCCGGACGTATCGGGGACCGGACGCGCACTGATTGGTGCCGGGCGGGGGGCCGACCTAAGCAACTATTCGAGCAGTGGAGGGGGTAATGGTGAATTTCAAACGCAACTTGTTGAGTGTGGCGCTGGCATCGGCGACGTTGATGCTCGCAACCGGCGCGCACGCGCAGGCCGGCACGACCGCCGCGAAGAAGGCCAACCCGGCGACGCAGTCCGACGCGGACACCGCGACCGACCTGGATCGGGTCGTCGTCACCGGCATCCGCGCCGGCATCGAAAGCGCGATCGAAACCAAGAAGAACGCGACGTCGATCGTCGAGTCGATCTCGGCCGAAGACATCGGCAAGCTGCCGGATGTCTCGATCGCCGAATCCCTCGCCCGCCTGCCGGGCCTGGCCGCACAGCGCGTCGCGGGGCGCGCGCAGGTGATCAGCGTGCGTGGCCTGTCGCCCGACTTCGCCACCACCCTGCTCAATGGCCGGGAGCTGGTCAGCACCGGCGACAACCGCAGCGTCGAGTTCGACCAGTATCCGTCCGAGCTCATGGCGGGCGTCACCGTCTACAAGACCCCGGATGCGGGCCTGGTGGGCCAGGGCCTGTCGGGCACGCTGGACATGCAGACGGTCCGTCCGCTGGATTTCGACCGCCGCGTCATCGCGGTCAGCGGCCGCCTGCAGCGTAATTCCCTCGGCAACGCGGCCAATGCCGATGCCGATGGCAACCGCTTCAACGTCAGCTACATCGACCAGTCGGCGGATCGCAGGTTCGGCTTTTCGATCGGTTACTCACACGCCGACACGCCCATCCAGGAAAACCAGGTCGGCCTGTACGAGCCGTGGGAGCAGGTCGGCGCCGGCTGGCGTCCCGGCGTCGCCGCGGGCACCTTCTATTCGAACGGCATCAAGGCCCTGCGCCGCACGGGCTACGTGAAGCGCGACGGACTCATGGCCACCGTGCAGTTCCGGCCCTCGAACGACTGGACCAGCACCCTCGACGTATTCCATTCCGAAGCCACCCAGGAAGACACGGCCAACCAGTTCGAGGTCAACCTCGGAAACTACAACGGCGGCTACTCGCCGGGCCTGAACATCACCGGCGCCCAGGTCAACAGCAACAACACGTTCACCGGCGGCGTCGCCAGCGGCCTGTATCCGCTGGTTCGCGGCATGTACAACAAGCGCGAGGACAAGATCGACGCGTTCGGGTGGAAGAACGAGTTCAACCTCGGCCAGGCCAGGGTCACGGCCGACATCAGCTACTCCAAGGCCAACCGCGACGAGCTGAACCTCGAGAACAACACCCAACTGGTGCCGGCGCCGCAGCTCGACACCCTGACGCTGGCCTTCAACGGCAACGGATTCTCCCAGCTGGACCCCGGACGCGATTACTCCGATCCCAGCAAGCTCTACCTGCGCAACACGATCTACGGCTCGGGCTACGGCAAGGTGCCGCAGATCGACGACGAGCTCAAGGGCTTCAAGCTGGCGGCCGCACTGCCGGCGCCGGACATGGCCAGCGGCTGGTTGTCGGGTATCGACGTTGGCATTAACTACGCCGACCGCGACAAGGCCAAGCGCCAGCCCGAAGGCAACATCAACGTCGGCGCGCAGGGCGATACGGCCATCGCGCCCGACCTGCAGTACGGCCTGGTCGATCTCGGGTTCGCGGGCGTGGGATTCATCCCATCGTGGAACGTGCCCGGCGCGGTCAACCGTTACATGACGTTTGTTCCGGTCGACAATCTCTCGTACCTCGTGGCGAAGGCCTGGACCGTATCCGAGACGATCACCACCGGCTACCTCAAGGCGAACATCGATACGCAATGGGGTTCCGTGCCGGTGCGCGGCAACATCGGTGTTCAGGTGCAGAACGTCGACCAGTCCTCCACCGCCAACGTCTGGAACGGGTCACGGCCTGCCGGCAGCAATGTCCAGTCGTATACCGACGGCAAGACCTACACCGACGTGCTGCCCAGCCTCAACCTGGCCTTCATGCTCGCAGGCGACCAGACCGTCCGCGTGGCCCTGGCCAAGCAGGTGGCGCGCCCGCGCGTCGACCAGATGCGCGCGTCGCTGGACTTCGGCATTGACACGGCAACGGGCAAGCCCGGCGCGAGCGGTGGCAACCCGCAACTCGATCCGTGGCGCGCCAATGCGCTGGACGTTTCGTATGAAAAGTACTTCGGCACCAAGGCCTACGTGTCCGCGGCATATTTCTACAAGGACCTGACGAGCTACATCTACACGCAGACCCGCGACGGCTATGACTTCTCGCAGTTGGTGGCCGGCTACGTGCCGCCGCCGGGCTCTCCGCCGGCCAAGTCCACGGGCACGTTCTCGGCGCCGTTCAATGGCCAGGGCGGCAAGCTGCAGGGTCTGGAGTTCACGGCATCTCTGCCGCTGAACATGTTGACCCCGGTGCTCGAAGGCTTCGGCATCGTCGCCAGCGCAAGCTTCAACGACAGCAATATCAAGATCCGCGATCCGGAAAGCGCGTCCAGCGTCGGCAGCGGCGACATCACCCTGCCCGGGCTGTCGAAGCGTGTGTACAACCTCACCGCGTATTACGAGCACGGTGGATTCGAGGCACGCATCAGCCAGCGCAAGCGGTCGGACTTCATCGGCGAGATCGGCAACTTCGCCGGCAACCGCACGCTGCGTTACGTGGTCGGCGATGACATCACCGACGCGCAGGTCAGCTATGCCTTCAGCGGCGAAAGCCTCAATGGTCTGAGCCTGCTGTTTCAGGTGAGCAACCTGAACAACTCCTCGTACCAGACCTACGCCGGCACCCGTGACCGCCCGCTCGAGAACATCGAGTGGGGCCGCACCTACCTGGTGGGCGTGAACTACAAGTTCTGATCCAATTCCACCGCTTCACTTCCAGCCCTTGCCGGGGACTTCCCCGGCGAGGGTTTTTTTTGAGCGGCCCGGCGCGGGGAAGGCGAAGGCTGCTGTCAGCAACGCGGCACCAAGCCCACGGCATGGCGGGACAGCGCGCCAATGAGATCCCAATCGCGCGCCGTCACGGCCTCGGCCGGCAGCATCCATGATCCGCCCACCGTGATGACGTTGGCCAGTGCGAGGTAGCGTGGTGCCGAATCGGCATCGATGCCGCCCGTGGGGCAGAACCTGGCCTGCGGGAACGGGCCGCCGAAGGCGCGCAATGCGGCGGTGCCGCCGCTGGCCTCGGCCGGGAAGAACTTGAAGCGCCGATGGCCGTGTTCGAACCCGCGCATCAGCTCGCTGGCGGTGGCGATCGCGGGAATCCATGCGATCGTCGAGCGTGCCGCGGCGGCGTACAGCGCCCCGGTCGCGCCCGGGGAGATCGCAAACGCCGCGCCGGCCGCCGACACGGCGACGAGGTCGGCGGTCGTGAGCACGGTGCCGGCACCGACGCAGGCGCCGGGTACTTCGGCGACGATACGGGCGATGGCTTCGAGCGCGCACGGCGTGCGCAGCGTGACTTCCAGCACCGGCAGGCCGGCATCGACGAGCGCGCGCGCGAGCGGCACGGCATCGTCGAGGTGTTCAATCGCGAGCACCGGCAGTACCGGCGCGCGCGACAGGATCCCGTCCACGCGCGCGGCGCGGGCTTGCGGCGAGCATTCGTTGTTCATGGGGCGTCCTGTGCAACCGGGCTGCGCAGCGCCACGGCGGCGCCGAGCAGGCCGGGATGGGGGTGGGTGATCACCTGGATCGTCACCGACTCGAGATAGGCGGCGAACCGGCCCTTGGCCAGGAAACGCTCGCGGAACGCACTGCTGCGCAGGAATGGTACGAAACGCGGCACGATGCCGCCGGCGATCATCACCGTGCGTGCGCCGTGGATCAGCGCGGCGTCGCCGGCGACGCTGCCGAGCACCGCGCAGAAACGCGCGAGCGTGCGACGCGCGGCGAGGTCGTGGCCTTCCAGTGCCATCGCCACGATGTCGGCCGGATCGCGCAGCGCGGCGGCTTCGCCGGTGGCGTGGTTGGTCGCGCCGCGCAGCACCGCATCGACGTGGGCAAGCCCCTTGCCGCACAGCACGCGCTCGTTGGAGGCGCGGCCGTAGTGCGCGGTCATCCAGCGCGCGATCGCCTGTTCCTCGTCGCCGATCGGCGCGAACGTGACGTGGCCGCCCTCGGTCTCGACCACCTGCCATCCGCGCGGCTGCGAGCCGACCAGCTGTGCCACGCCCAGGCCCGTTCCGGGGCCGAGCACGCTGACCGGGCCGCGTAGTCGCGGCGATTCGGGTCCATGCAGGCCAATGCAGTCGGCTGGCCCCAGCGCCGGCACCGCCCAGGCGACCGCGCCGAAGTCGTTGAGCAGCAGCAATTCGTCCAGTCCGAGCGTCGTGCGCAGTTCGCTGCGATTGAACGACCAGGCACGGTTGGTCAGGCGGATCTCGTCGGCGTCGACCGGCGACGCCACCGCGATGGCGGCGCGCCGTGGCTGCACGCCGACCGACTGCAGGTAGTGGCCGGCGGCGTGCTGCAGGCTGGCGAAGCCGGCGTTGCGCAGCGTCCGCGCGTGCAGCACTTCCACCGTGGGTGCCAGCGGATCCACCAGGGCAAAACGTGCATTGGTGCCGCCAATGTCGGCGATCAGTTCGAAGCGATGGGGATCGGTTGCAGCGGACGCCGCGCTCATGGCGCGCGCTCGTGGTCGTGATCGGTGGCGAACAGGCTGCAGGCGCCTTGTTCGGCGGTGCCGGCATGGGCGCGCATCAACGCGAACAGTTCGCGGCCCATGCCGACGTGGCTAGCAGTGGCCGGCGCGCCACCGATCGAACGGGCCCGCCATCGGGCGTCATCGATGCGCACTTCGAGGGTGCCGGTCTCGGCGTCGAGGTGGATTTCGTCGCCGTCGCGCAGGCGTCCGATCGGGCCGGCGGCGATCGCCTCGGGGGTGACATGGATCGCCGCGAGCACCTTGCCCGACGCGCCCGACATGCGCCCGTCGGTCAGCAGCGCGACGCGTTGGCCGCGGTCCTGCAGCACGCCGAGGACCGGGGTGAGCTTGTGCAGCTCCGGCATGCCATTGGCACGTGGACCCTGGCCTCGCACGACCGCGACGAAGTCGCCGGTCAGCTCGCCGGCATCGAACGCGGCGAGCACCGCATCCTGCGAATCGAACACCCTCGCCGGCGCGGTGATCGCGCGGTGATCGGCGGCGACCGCGGAGATCTTGACGATCGCGCGGCCGAGATTGCCGTGTACCCGGCGCAGGCCGCCTTCGCGGTCGAACGGCTCGGCGCAACCGCGCAGCACGTCGCGGTCGAGCGATGCCGCCGGCGGGTCGCGCCAGCGCAGGGTGAGGTCGTCCAGGTATGGTTCCATCGCCTGCTGGCGCAGGTCGCCGCCATGGATGCAGCGGATGTCGGGATGCAGCAGTCCGGCGTCGATCAGTTCGCGGATCACGAATCCGATCCCGCCGGCGGCGTGGAAATGGTTCACGTCGGCGCTGCCATTGGGGTAGATCCGTGCCAGCAGCGGCGTGGCCTGCGACAGTTCGTCGAGGTCGTCCCAGTCGATCAGCACGCCGGCGGCGCGGGCCATCGCGACCAGGTGGATCGCGTGGTTGGTCGAGCCGCCGGTCGCGGCCAGCCCGACCATCGCGTTGACGATCGCCTTCTCGTCGACGCTATGCGCCAGCGGCCGGTAGCCGTTCGATCTGGATCCGTTCGACGTGTCGTCGTTGCCCAGCGCGCTGATCCGCAATGCCTGCTCGGTGGCGGCGACCGTCAGCGCGTCGCGCAGCGGCGTGCCCGGGTTCACGAAGGCGGTGCCGGGCAGGTGCAGGCCCATCACCTCCATCAGCATCTGGTTGGAGTTGGCGGTGCCGTAGAACGTGCAGGTGCCGGCGCCGTGGTAGGACGCGGACTCGGCTTCGAGCAGCTCCTCGCGGCTCGCCTTGCCCTCGGCGTAACGCTGGCGCACGGCGGCCTTGGCCTTGTTCGGCAGGCCCGAGGTCATCGGTCCTGCCGGCACGAACACCACCGGCAGGTGGCCGAAGCTGAGCGCGCCGATCAGCAGTCCGGGCACGATCTTGTCGCACACGCCCAGCAGCAGCGCGGCGTCGAACATGTCGTGCGACAGCGACACCGCCGTGGCCAGCGCGATGGTGTCACGCGAGAACAGCGACAGTTCCATGCCGTCGCGACCCTGGGTCACGCCATCGCACATTGCGGGCACGCCGCCGGCGACCTGCGCGCTGCCACCGGCGGCGCGCGCGGCGGCGCGGATCAGGCTGGGGTACTGCTCCAGCGGCTGGTGCGCGGACAGCATGTCGTTGTAGGCGGTGACGATGCCGATGTTGCCGGCGTGCCCGCTACGCAAAGCCGGCTTGTCGGCACCGGCGGCGGCGAAGCCGTGGGCGAGGTTGCCGCAGCTCAGCCGCGTGCGCGCCGGCCCGCTGGTGCGCGCCTCGTCCATGCGTCGCAGATAGTCGGCGCGCGCGTCGCGGCTGCGCGCGACGATGCGCGCGGTGACGCGGGCGACGGTGGGATGCAGGGCGGGATCGGTGGTCACTACGGACTCCAGTTCAAGTGGAGCAGCGCGCCCGGCGCGTGCAGGATCGCGGCGATCGGATGGCGCTGCGGATCGCCCGAGACGATGGCCTGTTGCAGCACTTCGCGCTTGTCGAAGCCGGTGATGAGCAGGTGCAGCGTGCGGGCGCGCAGCAGGCGCGCAACGGTCAGGGTTATGCGCGGGTAGGGCGCGTCGGCGGGCAAGGGGCGCGGGTCGATAAGGCAGGCGTCGAGGGTGGACCCCGGGTCGAGCGCCGCGTCGAGTTGCGGCGCGCCGGGGAACAGCGACGCGGTGTGGCCGTCGTTGCCCATGCCCAGCAGCACCGCGTCGAAGTCATCGCGATGGCGCCGGAGCATCGCCTGCGCCGCGGCCTGCGAGCGCTGCGGGTCGCCATCGGCGGTGGTGAGTGATTCGAGCTGCACGCCGGTCGCGCACGCGAACACGGCCGCGATCTCGCGCAGGTTGGAGGCTTGGTGATCGTGCGGCACGCAGCGTTCGTCGGTGGGCAGCACGGTCACCTGCGACCACGGCAACGGGCAGCCGGCCAGATGCCGGTACAACGGCAGCGGTGTTCGGCCGCCAGCCAGCGCCAACACCGCGTGACCGCGCGACGCGACCGCTTCGGCGCACGCCGCCTGCAGCTGCGCCGACACGCTGGTGGAAAGGGCCTTGGCGTCTGCGTGCTCGTGCCAGAGCCACGCCATCAGCGCGTCCGCCCGGTCGATTCAACCCACGTGAACGACGCGCCACGCCATGCGTCTGCGCAGGAATTCATTCCAGCCACCCGTGACCATGACGCTCGGTCAGCGTGACCGCGCTGCCGGGTCCGCAGGTACCGGCCGGGTAGGGCTTCGGGACCATTCCCGCGTGCCGCCAGCCGTCATGGATCGCGTCGACCCACTGCCACGCCGCCTCGGTTTCGTCACGGCGCACGAACAGCGTGCCGTTGCCTTCGAGTGCGTCGAGGTACAGGCGCTCGTAGGACAGCCGGCGCCGGTGCGAGGCGAACTCCTCCTGCATGTCGAGGTCAAGCGCCACCTGTGACAGCTGCAGCCCATTGCGATCCAGGCCGGGGGTCTTGCTCATCAGGCGCAACTCGATGCGCTCGTCGGGCTGCAGGCGGATCAGCAGCGCATTGGGGTGCAGCGGCGCGTTGCCATGATCGAAAATGGAATGCGGCACGCTGCGGAACTGCAGGTAGATCTCGGTGCTGCGGCGCGGCATGCGCTTGCCGGTGCGCAGGTAGAACGGCACGCCCTTCCAGCGCCAGTTGTCGATGTGCGCGCGCAGTGCCACGAACGTCTCGGTGCGGCTGTGCCGGCCGGGCGTTGCACTGCCAAGCTCGTCGAGGTAACCCGGCACCGCGACGCCATTGATCGCGCCAGCGGTGTACTGGCCGGCGACGGTTTCGGTGGCGACATCATCGCGCCCGAGCGCCCGCAGCGAGCGCAGCACCTTGATCTTCTCATTGCGCACCGCGCTGGGGTCGAACTGCGAGGGCGGCTCGATTGCGACCAGGCACAGCAACTGCAGCAGGTGGTTCTGCAGCATGTCGCGCAGGGCGCCGGAGTGGTCGTAATAGTCGCCGCGGCCCTCCACGCCAAACGTCTCGGCCACGGTGATCTGCACCTGCTCGATGTGGCGGGCATTCCACAGCGGCTCGAACAGCGCATTGCCGAAGCGCAGTGCGAGCAGGTTCTGCACGCCTTCCTTGCCCAGGTAGTGGTCCACGCGGAACACGCGATCCTCGTCGAACACGCGTGCGACGCCTTCGTGGATCGCGATCGCGCTGGCAAGGTCGTGGCCGAGCGGCTTTTCGAGCATCACGCGGGTGCCCGCGCCGCCGAGACCCTGCGCCCCCAGCGCATCGCAGATTGGTGCGTACCATCGCGACGCCGTGCTGAGGTGGTAGACGACGTCGCCGTCGCGCGCAGCCGCGATCGTCTCGCCAAGGCTACGCAGCGAGGCCGGATCGTCGAGCGACACCGGCTGGTAGTCGACCCGCTGCAGCAGCGACCGCATCGTGGCTTCGCTGCGCTCCGCCGCGGGCACGTGGCGGTCGATCGCCGCTGCCACCAGCGACGCGAAGCCTTCCCGGTCCAGTGGGTCGCGCGCGGTGCCCAGGATCCGCAACGGCCCCGGCAGCAGTCCCTCGCTCTGCAGGCTGTACAGGGAGGGCAGCAACATGCGCTGGGCGAGATCGCCAGTGGCGCCGAAGATCGTCAGCAATGAAGCAGAAGTGCCTTTCATGGGCCACCCGGGAAATGTATTCCGAGCTTAACCCTGCCGTGCATTCACATGCCGATGCATACGTTTTCACCGCGATCGTCGCATTTCGATGCACGTCGGTCGGTTGTGGCGGCGGCGGGATCGTGCCTTAATTCCATCCATGTGGATGGTTATTGGAGGGTCAGCATGGCAGTTCCCGCTTCCCTTACCGTGCCGGCCGCGCAATCGCGGCAGCGGGCCTGCGAGACCGAAAAACTGACGATCAACCTCGGGGTGGTCGACCTGGGGCAGATCGACCTGCTGGTGCAGGAAGGGTTCTATTCGAACCGCACCGATCTCATCCGTACCGCGATCCGCAAGCAGTTGGCCGTCCACGCCGACACGGTCCAGCAGACCGTGGCCCGGCGCACCTTGTTGCTCGGCCTGCAGCACCTCAGTCGCGCCGACCTCGAGCAGGCCCGGGACGCCGGGCAGAGGTTGCAGATCCAGGTGCTGGGACTGGCGCGCATCGCCAACGACGTCAGCCCCGAACTCGCCCGTGCCGCGATCGCGTCGGTCGAGGTGCTGGGTGCCTTCCACGCCAGCGCGGCAGTCCGCAGTGCCCTGGCGGACCGCATCCGTTGAGCGTGCCTTTGGACCCGCCGTTGCAGTCAATACCCACCGTGGAAAATCCCTCTTGAATATCCTCGACACGATTCAACGCGCACTCGCCTCGGCGGGGCTGGACCCCCAGGCCGGGCCGATGAAGGGCGTCACCGACACCATCGGCAAGGCGCTCGCTTCGGCGGGCGTGGGCCCACGTGCCGCCACGACGACCGAGCGCGCCAGCGTCATCGAGGTCGTCGCTGGCGAGGCTGTGCGGCAGGACGACGATGGCGATCAGCCGAAAGCGGATGCCAGCCCGGCGCACCCTGGCGAGTTTTTCAGTCGCGCATACAGCAACCCGGCGGGAACGCGCAGCTACAAGCTCTATGTGCCCGCCCGGCTGGCCGCCGGACAGGTCGACGCCGCGCCGATGGTGGTGATGCTGCACGGTTGCACGCAGTCGCCCGACGATTTCGCTGCCGGCACGCGGATGAACGATCTGGCGGACCGGCACGGATTCGTGGTCGTGTATCCGGAGCAGTCCGCCAACGCGAACGGCTCCCGATGCTGGAACTGGTTCCAGCCCGGCGACCAGGCACGCGATGCGGGCGAGCCGTCGCTGATCGCCGGCATCACCCGCGAGGTCGCATCGCAATACAACATCGACGAGGACCGGATCTTCGTGGCCGGCCTGTCCGCGGGCGCGGCGATGGCGATCATCCTCGGCGCCACCTACCCGGACCTGTATGCCGCAGTCGGCGCGCACTCGGGCCTGCCGTTTGGCGCAGCCCACGACATGGCGTCCGCGTTCGGGGCGATGAACGGCGCAGGCGCGGGTCCGGGTACCCCGACGCGTGCACGGTCAACGGCAAGCGGGCGCGGTGGCCGCCGATTCATGCCGACGATCGTCTTCCATGGTGATCGCGACCACACGGTCAACGTCCGCAACGGTAC
>JBBRWW010000008.1:0-38951 GCA_038248955.1 Lysobacterales bacterium | reverse complement strand
TGGAATACCAGATGTATTACGCGATCTGATGCAACACACGCTGGCGAGCATTACCGCCCGGGAGGGGCGGATGTCCGGCCCGCCGCAGCGCGGCGGGCGTTCGGGAAGGATGCGCGGCAATGCCGCGCAAGCATCCTTCCCGCACCCGCTGGAATACCAGATGTATTACGCGATCTGAGCCATCGCGGCCCGGGGCACGACACCCCGGGCCGCGCGATGCCGCAACACCCCGTCAAACCCCCCATCGAAACGAGGAAATACACGCAACGGCCGCTACCGCCGCGAGGCGCCCAGGCCCCTGGAATGGCGCGGACGATACCTGTCGCCCGCGCCGAAGAACCCATCACCGCGAATCGGCCACTACTTACGGGAGTCCACGTCATGTCGTCTCGAACCCTCGCAAGACCGGCTGCACCGGTGACGTTTGCAGTACTCGCCATCGCGATCACCGCGCTGGCAACGCTGCCGCAACAGGCCAAGGCAGGGACGGGGACGTCCGGGTCGGTGGCCGTGGCCAGCGACTATGTGTTCCGCGGGGTCTCGCAGACCAACCGCGATCCCGCGCTGCAGGGCGGCATTGAATACGCCGCCGAGCGCGGCTTCTACCTCGGCGTTTGGGGCAGCAACGTCAGCTGGCTGACGGACCTGTCACAGGCTGGCTCACCGGTTTCAAACAGCCTTGAACTCGACGGCTACCTCGGCTATCGCAGCCATCTCACCGAGACCGTCGGCGTTGATGTCGGCGCGTTGTATTACCGCTATCCCGGCGACTATCCGCCCGGCTTCAACAGCCCCGACACCGGCGAGCTCTACGTCGGGGTCAGCGCGGGGCTGTTCAGTGCCAGGTACTCGTACGCCCTGACCGACCTGTTCGGCTTTGCCGACTCCGATGGCAGTGCCTACCTCGATCTCGGTGCGAACTGGGAATTCAGCCCCGGCTGGACCTTGAACGCGCATGCCGGCCGGCAATGGATCCGGAACAACGCGGCGTTCCAGTACAGCGACTGGAAGCTGGGCGCCACCCGCGCCTTCGGCAATGGCGTCGCGATCGCGGCCGCCTACACCGGCACCGACGCCGACCGCGCGCTCTATACCAACGCGTTCGGCCGCCGGGTCGCCGACGGCAGCGTCACCGTCACGCTCTCCAAGGGGTTCTGAGGGCCTGCCGTTTTCGATGCCACCGCCACCACCTGGAGCAACCGCATGAAACTGATCACGGCGATCATTCGCCCGTTCAAGCTCGACGACGTGCGCGGCGCGCTGACCGAAGTCGGCGTCTCCGGCGTCACCGTCACCGAGGTCAAGGGCTTCGGCCGGCAGAAGGGGCACACCGAGCTGTACCGCGGCGCCGAGTACGTGGTGGATTTCCTGCCCAAGGTCAAGATCGAGTGCGCCGTCAGCGACGGCATGCTCGACGCCGCGCTGGAGGCGATCCAGGCCGCGGCGGCCACCGGCAAGGTTGGCGACGGCAAGATCTTCGTCATCGCGCTGTCCCACGTCATCCGCATCCGCACCGGCGAGCTTGGCGCCGATGCGCTCTAACCCTGCCCCGGAGGCCACCATGACGACCCGATCGAACTCCGCCCGGATGATGGGCTGGCGCGCTTTTTTGCTGATCGCGTGCATTGCGATCGCCGCCGGCGCGGCGTTCAATGCCGCTGCCCAGGACGGGGTAGCAATGGCGACCGACAGTATCGACCACGTGGCTGCAACGATGGCGGCGGCGCAGGCCGTGGCACCCAGCGAGGCCACGGCGGCAACCAATGACGCCGCCGCCCCGGTCGTCGACAAGGGCGACGTGGCCTGGATGCTCACCTCGACCCTGCTGGTGCTGCTGATGGCGGTGCCGGGGCTGGCGCTGTTCTACGGCGGCATGGTGCGCTCGAAGAACGTGCTGTCGGTGCTGGCGCAGGTGATCACCGTGTTCTCGCTGTTGGTGCTGCTGTGGGTGGCGTACGGCTACAGCCTGGCGTTCGCCGGTGGCGGGGCGTGGATCGGCACGCTGGACAAGGCGTTCCTGCGCAGCGTCGGCATCGACTCGCTGGCCGACACGTTCTCCGCTGGCTTCAAGCTGCCCGAATACGTGTTCATTGCGTTCCAGGGCACGTTCGCCGGGATCACCGGCGCGCTGATCATCGGCGCGTTCGCCGAGCGCGCCCGGTTCGCGGCGGTGCTGCTGTTCGTGGTGCTGTGGTTCACCTTCGGCTACCTGCCGCTGGCGCACATCGTCTGGTCGGGCCAGGGCTACCTGTTCGGCAAGGGCGCGCTGGACTTCGCCGGGGGCACGGTGGTGCACATCAATGCCGGCGTCGCCGGGCTGGTGGGTTCGTACTTCGTCGGCAAGCGGCTGGGTTTCGGGCGCGAGGCGCTCAAGCCGCACAACGTCACCTTCACCTTCGTCGGCGCGGCGCTGCTGTGGGTGGGCTGGTTCGGCTTCAACGCCGGCTCCGCCCTGGAAGCCAATGCGACCGCGGCCTTGGCGTTCCTCAACACCCTGCTGGCCACGGCCGCGGCGATCCTGGCCTGGGCGGCGGCGGAAAAGATCACCCGGAAATCGTCGTCGGTGCTCGGCGTGGCCTCGGGCGCGGTCGCCGGCCTGGTCGCGATCACACCGGCCGCGGGCACGGTGGGGCCGATGGGGGCGATCGTCATCGGCCTGGTCGGCGGCATGGTCTGCCTGTGGGGAGTCAATGGATTGAAGCGGCTGCTCGGTGCCGACGACACCCTGGACGTGTTCGGCGTGCACGGCATCGGCGGCATCGTCGGCGCGCTCCTGACCGGGGTGTTCACCGCGCCCTCGCTGGGCGGTACCGGCGGCGAGGATTTCAGCATCGCCAGCCAGGTCGCCACCCAGGCGCTAAGCGTAGCGATCACCGTGGTCTGGATCGGCGTGGTGTCGGTGCTCGCGTTCCTGGTCGCCAGGGCGGTGTTCGGCCTGCGGGTGAGCGAGGAAGCCGAACGCGCGGGCCTGGACATCAGCGCGCACGGCGAGTCGGCCTACGAGAGCTGAGCGCGGGGACGCATGGCCGGTCGCGGCGCGCGACGCGTGGAGCGGCGGCCAAGGGTTAATCTGTATGTCGATGGATTCGACCCTGACCGACAGCCTGCCTCCTCTCGCCGCGTCGCCGCTGGCTTGGTTGCCGCCGTTGCTGGAGGCGACGACGCCGCGTGCGGCCGCGGTCGCCATCATCGACGCCCTGCACGGGCTGCCCGGCTGCCGCGACGTGCGCGTGCTGTGGGAGGTCGATGGCGCGGAGGCGCCGGAAAGCGAACCCGCCGGGCCGTGCGACCGGCAAGGCGACCGCGACGACCTCGCTCTGGCCCGCGAGGCGCTCACCGACGACTGTCCACGGCTGTCGCGCGAGCCGCGGCCGCGGCTGGCGATCCCGCTGTGGCGCAGCGGCGGGGTGGTGATGGTGCGACTGGACGGACCCGGCATCGCCGCCACGTTCCTGTCGCAGGCCGCTGAACCGCTGCAGGTCGCCGACCATCGCCTGCGCACGGCGTTGGAAGTCGCCGAACTGCATGACTCGATGTCGCGGCTGGAGCACTCCGAGCAGGTGCAGCGCGCGCTGTTCGCGATCTCCGACCTGGCCGGTTCCGACCGCGAGATGCCCGACCTGCTGGCCGGCATCCACGCCATCGTCGGCACCCTGATGTACGCCGAGAACTGCTTCATCGTGCGGCTCGAGCCCGAGCACGCGATGGTGCATTTCCTGTACTTCGTCGACGTCAACGATCCCGCACCCGGCGACCTGACGCTTGCGCAGCTGGAAGGCACGGCGACCGGCTATATCCTCGTCGATGGCCGGCCGCTGCGCGGCACCTCCGAGCAGATCAGCGAGCAGCTCCGCGAGCACGGCTCCGGGGAATTGCGTTACATCGGCACCGACAGCTTTGACTGGCTGGGCATGCCGATCCTGCGCGACGGCGCGGTCGAGGGGGCGATCGTGCTGCAGAGCTACGAGCCCGGCGTCAGCTACACCGCCGAGGACCAGGCCGTGCTGCAGTTCGTCGGCAGCCACATCCTCACTGCGCTGGAGCGGCGGCGCAACCGCGCCGACCTGGAGCGCAGCGTCGGCCAGCGCACCCTGGAACTGGCGCAGGCCAACCGCGGCCTGCGCCAGGAGATCGCCGAGCGCGAACGTGCCGAGCGGCTGCAGGCGGCGCTGTTCCGGATCGCCGAACTGGCCACGGCCGACATCGACGAGGAGGACTTCTACCGCGAAGTCCACGAGGTGGTCGGCAGCCTGATCACCGCGAACAATTTCTTCATCGCCCTGCTGACCGCCGACGGCGGCGGGATCGAGTACCCGTATGCGGTCGACGAAACCGGCGAGACGTACATCGCGCGACCGGTATCGCGCGGCCTGAGCGAGTACGTATTGCGGTCGGGCAAGCTGATCGTGGACAGGGCGGGCACGCTGGCGCTGGCCGAGCGCGGCGAGATCGAACTGGATTCGGTCGGCGCACTGGCGACGTGCTGGCTCGGGGCGCCGCTGATGGTGGGCGACGCGGCCGTCGGCCTGATCGCGGTGCAGAGCTACCAGGAATCCGAAGGCTACGGACCCGCCGACGCCGAACTGCTGGGCTTCGTCGCGTCCCAGGTGGCCAACAGCCTGACCCGGCGCCGCGCTGCGCTGGACCAGCAGCAGGCCATGGTGCTGCTGGAGGAGCGCGTGCTGGTGCGCACCCACGAATTGCGCCAGGAGATCAGCGAGCGCGAGCGCATCCAGGACCAGCTCAAGCACGAGGTCCTGCACGACACCCTGACCGGCCTGCCCAACCGCGACTACCTGCGCAGCCGGTTGGACCGCGCGTTGGCGCGGGTCAAGAACGAGCCGCACCACCACTGCGCGCTGTTGTACCTCGACGTCGACCGCTTCAAGGTCATCAACGACAGCCTCGGCCACCTCGCCGGCGACGAAGTGCTCAAGGCGGTCGCCAGCCGCCTGCAATCGTGCGTCCGCGACCCGGACCTGGTCGCGCGCCTGTCGGGTGACGAGTTCGCGATCCTGCTCGAGAACATCGACGTGCCGGGCACCGCGACCAAGGTCGCCGAGCGCGTGCTCGAGCAACTCGGCCAGCCGGTCACGGTGGCCGGCAAGGTGATCGCGCCGTCGGCCAGCATCGGCATTGCCATCGGCGACGATCACTACGGCCTGGCCGACGAACTGGTGCGCGACGCCGACATCGCGCTGTACCGCGCCAAGGCCATGGGCCGCAACCGCTTCGTGCTGTTTGACGCCTCGCTGCAACGCGAGGCGATCGACGTGCTGGCAATGGAAGGCGAGCTGCGCGACGCGCTGCGGCACGACCAGTTCGAACCGTACCTGCAGCCGATGCAGTGCCTGGCCAGCGGCAACGTGATCGGCTACGAGGCGCTGCTGCGCTGGAACCACCCGACCCGCGGCGTGCTGGGACCACCGGCGTTCCTGCAGATCGCCGAGGAATGCGGCGCGATCGAGGCGATTGACTGGCGCATGTTCGAACTCAGCTGCGGGCATGCGGCGCGGCTGCGGCAGGCCGATGCGTTCCTGACGATCAACGTCGCCCCGCTGCATTTCCGCCATACCGATTTCGATAGCCGCCTGCAGGCACTGCTCGCGCGCACCGGCCTGAAGGCGACGCGGCTGCTGACCGAAATCACCGAGGGCTCGTTGCTGCACGACCCCGCGCGCGCGCGCGCCACGCTCGCGCGCCTGCAGGAGGTGGGCATCGGCGCGGCGCTGGACGACTTCGGCACCGGCTACTCGTCACTGAGCTACCTGCACTCGTTCCCGCTGCGGATGCTCAAGATCGACCGCTCGTTCGTGGTCGGACTGGGCAGCAGCGGCAGCGACAACAGCACCTCGATCGTGACCGCGATCCTGACCCTGGCCCACGCACTGGGCATGGACGTGGTCGCCGAGGGCATCGAGACCGAAGAGCAGCGCGCGGCGCTGATTGCCCTGGGCTGCGAGTATGGCCAAGGCTACCTGCTGGGCCGGCCGGCGCCGATCGCGCACTGGCTGGCACTGGAAGCGCGCGCCGAAGGCGGCGCCGGCTAGCCCTCCGCGCTTGCAATCACTGCGTGCACTGCGTGGCGCGGCGCGCACTCACCACGGCACCGGCGTCCCGTCCCAGGCGTAGAAGCGGCCGCTCTCCGCCGGCGTCATCCGCGCCACGATCGCGAGCAGTTGCCGCGCGGCGCGTTCGGCCGTGAACAACTGCCCGGCCGGCACCCTGCCCTGGAACGGCTGCGACAGCGGGGTGTCGACGGTGCCCGGATGCAGCAGCACGCAGAACGCCGTCGGGTGGGTGCGGCGCAGTTCTATCGCCAAGGTCCGCAGCAGCTGGTTCTGCGCCGCCTTCGACGCCCGGTACGCATACCAGCCGCCAAGCTGGTTGTCGCCGATCGACCCGACGCGCGCCGACAGCGACGCCAGCCCTATTGGCGCGCGATGCTTCAACAGCGGCAGCAGCGCCTGCACCAGCAGCACCGGCGCAAACGCGTTCAGCGCGAACACCTGCGCCAGCGCCTCGGCCCGCAGCGACAGCAGCGACTTTTCCGGCTGCAGCCCGGGCGCGTGCAGCACCCCTGCGGCGTTGAACACGAGGTGCAGCACGTCGGTGCGCGCGCCCACGGTCGCGGCCAATGCCTGCAGGTCCGGCGCGCTGGTCAGGTCGGCGGCGATCGGCAACAGGCGATCGCCATGCACACGCGCCAGTCCGGCCAGAGCTGCGCTTTCCTGCGCGCCGCGCGCGACCGCGTAGACGCGCGCGACGTCGGGGTGGTCGAGCAGATCGCCCACCACCGCCAAGCCGATGCCGCTGCTCGCGCCGGTCACCAGCGCGTGCGCGGGGTCGGTCAATCCGTGCAGGACGGGGTCGGCGGGCATGGCGGCGTCACGTGGACCAGGGAATCACGCAGACTAGCCCAATCGCCTCGCAACGACGGCGTCGCACCTGTCGCCCTGACAACCGTGTCGATGCTCGAACAGCGGCATCGGCCTGGCGGCCGGCCCATCGGGTGCAAACGAGCACCAGCGAGCGAACGAAGCATTCGAGCTACGGGCGCCGCAGGCCACCGGACGTCTCGGCCTGCGTCAGCGAACCCGGAATGCCCCCGCGCCCGGCGAGGCGTTCTGGTTGTAGTCGGGCATGTCGTCATACGTCGAGTTGTAGTCGATGTACGGCGAGGCGTACGCATCCTTCACCCCGGCCAGCGCGCTGTGCCAGTCCAGCCGCGAGCCGCCGCGGTTGTGCTCCCAGTCCTCGCCCAGTTGCTGCTCGATATCGTCGTCCCAATGCCGGTCGCCGAAGTAGGTCCGCGCCAGCACGCCGTAGCGGTAGGCCGGGCGATAGTCGTCGAACGACTCGCCGGGTCGGGCATAGGTCACCTCGTCGAAGCGCGCGGCGAAGTAGCGGTCGCTTTCCAGGTAGGTGTTGTAGGTGCGGTCGGCGCGGAACCACGCATCGCGCGCCGCGTCGCGGGCCTCGTCCCAGTCCAGTCGCGATTCGCCACGCTCCAGGTCCCAGCCCTCGCGCAGGTCGTCCTCGCTGTCGTCGAAATCGCGCGTGCCGTGCTGCTCGCGCACCAGCAGGCCGTAACCGTAGGCGGCGGCGTAGTCGCGGTCGTAGTCGTAGTGCTCGGTGTCTGTGTACGGGCGGTTGGCGTGCTCGCTGCGCCAGAACGCGTGCTCGCCGCTCGTGTCGATGCGCTCGGCGACGCTCTCGCCCGCCGCCGCGCCGGCGACCACCCCGACCCCGGCGCCGATCAAGGTGCCGATCGGCCCGAATATGGTGCCTGCCAGCGCACCCGCCGCCGCGCCACCGGCGACCGCACCGACGCCCATGCCGACAGGATGCAATCCGTGCTTGCCACTGCCCGGGACGTGCGTGGGATGTCCAGTTTCCTTGCGGGGGGTCATGTCGATGCTCCCGTTGCGTGCCGGCCGGGGCCAGCTTTGGGGATCATTAACACTGACGCCGGGTCGGTTAACGTGCCGTGGGCATGGGGTAAGCAATTCGTGAAGCGGGCCGGCGCGCACTTTTGATTTGCGGACCTTCGTCAGCCGCCGCGCCGCCACACCAGGCAGCGGTTGTGCGCGGGCATCGCCACGTCGTCGACCAGTCGCAAGCCGATCGCGCCGGCCAGTGCGTCGACCGCCTCGCGGTCGCGGATACCCATGCGCGGGTCGCGCGCGCGCAGCGAGGCATCGAACGCACGGTTGCTGTCGCTGCTGAATGCGCCGGCGTCGTTGAACGGCCCGTACACCACCAGCGTCGCGTCGTCGGCCAACGCCGTGTCGAGGCCGTTGAACAATGCCTCGACCTCCGGCCAGCCCATGATGTGCAGGCTGTTGGCGCTGAACGCGGCATCGAACTTTCTTGCCCGGCTCCCGGCGTCACTCCCGGCGTCGGGTGGTCGAGGACTCTCGCCAGCCGACCGGCGCCGCGGGGTTGGATGCCCGTCGCCGGGTTCCCCTGGCGCCGGCCATGGCCCGACCGCCACATCGAGCTCCACCGCCGCCGGCGTGTTGGCCAGCGACGCTTCGTCCAGCCACTGGCCAATTCCCGCCAGGTACTCCGCGCGGTCGGAACATTGCCAGGTCACCCACGGCATCGCGGCGGCGAAATGCACCGCGTGCTGGCCGGTGCCGCTGGCGATCTCCAGCACCTCACGGCGATCGGCGAAACGCTCCCTGAGCACCGCCAGGATCGGCTCGCGGTTGCGCTCGCAGGACGGCGAAAACGGTTTGTCACCGCTCATGCCAAACGCTCCTGGTCGGTCATCGTCACGTGCTCGGGAGCCAACGCAGCGACGATGCTCAGCGCCACCGCCTCGGCGGTGCGGATGCCGTCCACGCCCGCCGAGAGGATGCCGCCGGCATAGCCCGCGCCTTCGCCGGCCGGGAACAGCCCGCGCGTGTTGAGGCTGTGGCCGTCGCCGCCGCGCGTTACCCGCACCGGCGACGAGGTGCGCGTCTCGACCCCGGTCAGCAGCGCATCGTCCATCGCAAAGCCGCGGATCTGTTTCTCGAACGCCGGCAGTGCCTCGCGGATCGCGGTGATCGCGTAGTCCGGCAGCGCCTGGCTCAGGTCGCCCAGGCGCACGCCCGGCGTGTACGACGGCAGCACCGCGCCGAACCCGGTCGAGGCCCGGCCGTGCAGGAAGTCGCCGACCAGCTGGCCCGGCGCCTCGTACTGCCCGCCGCCGAGGTCGAACGCCAGCGATTCCCAGTGCCGCTGCAGCGCGATGCCGGCCAGCGGGCCGTCACCGTACGGCGCGTAATCCTCCGGCGTGATCCCGACCACGATCGCGGCGTTGGCGTTGCGCTCGTTGCGCGAGTACTGGCTCATGCCGTTGGTGACCACGCGGCCGGGCTCGCTCGCCGCCGCGACCACGGTGCCGCCGGGGCACATGCAGAAGCTGTACACCGAGCGGCCGTTGCGGCAGTGGTGCACCAGCTTGTAATCGGCCGCGCCGAGCAGCGGATGCCCGGAGAATCCCCCTTGACCAACCGGGGGCCCGAAGCGCGCCGCATCGATCAGTGCCTGCGGATGCTCGATGCGGAAGCCGATCGAGAAGGGCTTGGCCTCCAGGAACACCCCGCGCGCATGCAGCATCTCGAACGTGTCGCGCGAACTGTGGCCGACCGCGAGCACCACGTGGTCGGCGTGGATTTTCTCGCCATTGGCCAGCGCCACCCCGCGCACCTGCCGCGCGCCGTCAGCAGCAGTCTCCACCAGCACGTCATCGACGCGGCTGGAGAAACGAATCTCGCCGCCGAGCGACTCGATCGTCGCGCGCATGTGCTCGACCATGCCGACCAGCCGGAACGTGCCGATGTGCGGCTTGCTGACGTAGGCGATCTCTTCCGGCGCGCCGGCGGCGACGAACTCGTTGATCACCTTGCGGCCGTAGTGCATCGGGTCGCTGATCTGGCTCCACAGCTTGCCGTCGGAGAACGTGCCCGCGCCGCCTTCGCCGTACTGCACGTTCGACTCCGGGTTCAGCAGCTTTTTGCGCCACAGCCCGAAGGTATCGACCGTGCGCTCGCGCACCGCCTTGCCGCGCTCCAGGATGATCGGCGCGAAGCCCATCTGCGCCAGCACCAGCCCGGCAAACAAGCCGCACGGCCCGGTGCCGATCACGATCGGCCGCAGCGCCAGGTCGGCCGGCGCGCGGGCGACAAATTTGTAGGTGGTGTCGGGCGTCGGCCCGACCTTCTGCAGGGCCGATGTCACGACGCGGGCACCGCTGCGCACCGCGTCTACCGCCGCCACGGCGTCGCGCTCCAGCCGCTGCAGGATCTCGACCTCGCGCGGCGTCTCCACGTCCACCGAATAAATCAGCACGATCGCGCCGCGCTTGCGCGCGTCATAGCTGCGCTTGGCAACGGTGAAGCCGGTCAGCTCATCGGCGCCAATCCCCAGCCGCGCGACAATCGCGCTAATGAGCGCGGTCTCGTCGTGGTCGAGCGGCAGCTTGATGTCGGTGATGCGGAGCATGGTGGGCAAAGGGGGACCAATCGCGACAGGTTAAGCATTTTAGGCCCGTGGCCGACGCGACGCTGGCGCGGTCGTGGGTTCCGTCGGCGCGGCGATGCCGCCGCTGCTTATCCTCGGTGTCGCCCCACGGGCATTCGCAGCCGATTGGCGACGGCTGGCCTGCGCGACTGGCGCAACGCTCGTATGGCGCCAGAGGAGGTCGCGATTCGGTCCGAGCTGCCAAGGTGCTGGATGACGCCAGTGGCGGGATACGGCCGCGCGGAGGGTTGAGTCTCCAACCGATGCTCCAAAGCGTGCTCCGCGCGGAATCTTGACGCTGCTGTTGAAGGCTAGTCGAGAGTTGCTCGGGTGTTTAGAAACACGCTGTTCCGATGGAACTCTAGGTACTGACGCTGGCCGGACGAGAAGCCGCCCACGTTGACGCGAAGGGCCGTATCGACCCCCATTCGCTCAAGGGAACTGAGGTGCGCCACCGGCGAAATTAGCAGATCGCCGTTTGATTCAAAGCTGATAAATCCACGATCAAACAAGTGGTCGATGGTAGGAGTCAGCAACAGTCCATTTTCACCATCCAACCTTTCTGCATTGTCAGAGTCGCGCCACGGCTTGCAGTGACTCGCACGCAGATGCTCCGGCTTCTCGACGCGGGTGACTCGACACCATTTTTCGATCGCAGCGACCTTTTGACGGAACTTGCCCTGTCCGCGCCGAGCAAGCACCAGGGCTTCGCGCTCCGTGGGGCCGACGTCCGGATCCTGCTCCAGTTGCTCAATCTGGTGGGATTCCCACTGGATCAAGCCAACGGCATCCGCAGTTATCCCTTCATCGGCGATCTTGGCTGCCTTGGCAAGATTCAGCGCTTCGATCCCGATCAGCCTCACCAAGGTGTCTGCCAAATCGGCCGGCACGCGAGTCAGATAGACGTTCTGCAGACCGTAGCCATTGGACCTCAGGGGCGAATACTGGCTTGGAAGGACCTTCGCGATGGTCGCGGCATGATCGGCAGGCCGCACCTGATGGATAAGTTCGCGAAATCGAACGTCCACGCGCCATCCGATTTTTTCCCAGTAGGCGCCAGCGTTGCCAAACTCCAGTGGTTTGGGAGCTTCGTAAGCGTGCGCCCTGACCACGCCGATCGCCTTGATGAGAGTATCGGCGTAGGAGAAAACAAGGTCGCCCGGAGACACCACGCGCATGAAGTCGTAATAAGGGTTACGTGCACCGTTTGAATTGCGCTTGGGGGACCATAGATAACCGCCGGCCACTTCATGGCGGTACGTCTGGTTCTGGTTTACCCACCAATAGCGCACGAACTTCCCCCTAGAACCACGTAAGACATCCGTGCTGGTGGTTCGTGCATCCTGCAGTCAGCCCAGGCTACGACATCCGCATGATCTTCGTGACTACGAACCAGCGAGAAAAAACCTCGCCTCAGAATTGGGGCGTGCCTGTGTGTGAGCTGTCGCGGCAGGTGCGATAGCGCGATAGCGCCTTGAAGGCGTGTTCCGCTGTGGTACTGACGATCTTGGGAGCTCTCCCTACGATGGCCGGCGCGGCGGCTTGGGAAAGTTTTCAGCCGAGAAGGGAGTCAATTTCAATTGGTTCAAAGTGGCTGCGCGCCCTCACTAAGAATCTCCAGATACGCCTGATACGCGAACACCCGGTGCCGGCGCTTGCCGGTCAGTTCGTTGACGATGCCCATGTCGCTGAGCGTGGTGATGGCGGCGCGGATGGTCGGTGGGCTCAGGGCCAGTTGCGGCTGTACCTGCGCGACACCCAGCAGCACGCGACGGGCGAACTGATCGAACACCAGGCCGACATTGCGGGCCCGCGTGCCCAGCGCGGCGATGCGGGCGCGGTCGCGTGCGAGCAGGGCTAGCAGGCGCTGCGCGGTGTCGACCGCCTGCGCCGCGGTCTCGGCCACGCCGTCGAGGAAGAAGCCCAGCCAGCCTTCCCAGTCGCCATCGACGCGGACCGCATTGAGCCGCGCGTAGTACTGGGCGCGACGCTGCTTGAAGTACAGGCTGAGATACAGGCTGGGGTCGCGCAGCACGCCTTCGTTGCAAAGGATCAGCGCGATCAGCAGGCGCCCGAGGCGGCCGTTGCCGTCGCTGAAGGGATGAATGGTCTCGAACTGCACATGCGCCAGCGCGGCCTTGAGCAGCGGTGGCATCTGCGCGGACGGCACATGCAGGAAGCGCTCGAACGATGCCAGCAGATCGTCCAGTGCCTCGGGCGGCGGCGGCACGAAGTGCGCCAGAGCGGGCGTGGCGCCGCCGACCCAGACCTGGCCGGTGCGAAACGCGCCGGGTTGCTTGCCAGCGCCGCGGCCACCCCGCAGCAGCAGGGCGTGCATCTCGCGGATCAGCCGCAGCGACAACGGGAAGTCGTCCTCACGCAGGCGCTGCAACCCGTGATTGAGGGCCGCTACGTAGTTGGAGACCTCCTCGACATCGTCCACCGGTACGCCGGGAGCTTCGTCCAGCTCGAACAGCAGCAGATCGGACAGCGACGATTGCGTGCCTTCGATCTGCGAGGACAGCAGGGCTTCCTTGCGGACGTACTGGTACAGGAACAGCTGCGGGTCCGGCAGCATCAGGGTGATGCCATCGAGACGGCCGAGCGCCTGATCCGCCCGCTCCTTGCGGGCGACCAGGTCCTGGGAAGCCAGATCCAGTGGGGGCTCTGGTGGCAGCGGGTGCGGCACGAACGCCTGATACCGGCTACCGGCCAGCGACCCATGGACGTAATTACCGGTGATTCGCTGCGGCATTGGCTTTCCTTGAAGGCGCTCGAGCGGCTCTTTACGCAAATTTAGTGGCAATTATTTTCCTAAGTAATCAGAAATGTCGATTCAAGGCAAGATTTCCTTCATTCCGGATGCGACACCCGCTCCGTCTCACCAGATGAGAAGGTCTTCCGCTTCACTCCCCGCTCCAGCGGGGAGACGCAGATGGCACCACAACAGGCATTGGCGCGACAGGGCGAAAACGACGACGGGCCGCAGCTCGCCTTTCCGGCCGTGCCGGGCTCGGCGCGGGATGCGGGTGCGGTGGTCCGAGGCGATGGCGCGGCGCTGAGCGAGGCGCTGTCGCGGCGGTACAAGGACCGCATCACCGGCAGCTTCATGATTCCCGGGCGCGAGGGAGCGTACGCGCCGATCCCCGATGACGTGCCCGAGGCGTTGAAGGCGGCGCTGTGCTCGCGCGGCATCGACCGGCTGTACAGCCACCAGGCGCAGGCGTGGGAGGCGGCGCAGCGCGGTGAAAACATCGCCATCGTCACGCCGACCGCGTCGGGCAAGTCGCTGTGCTACACGCTACCGGTGGTGGCCGCGGCGATGGCGGGGCGGGGCACGGCGACGGCGTCGAAGGCGCTGTTCCTGTTCCCGACCAAGGCGCTCGCCCAGGACCAGGTGGCCGAACTGCTGGAGCTCAACCGCGCCGGCGACCTCGGCGTGAAGGCGTTCACCTTCGACGGCGACACGCCGGGTGACGCGCGCCAGGCGATCCGCCTGCATGCGGACATCGTGGTCAGCAATCCGGACATGCTGCACCAGGCGATCCTGCCGCACCACACCAAGTGGGCGCAGTTCTTCGAGAACCTGCGCTACGTGGTGATCGACGAGATCCACACGTATCGCGGGGTGTTCGGCAGCCACGTCACCAACGTGCTGCGGCGGCTCAAGCGGATCTGCGCGTTCTACGGGGTGCGCCCGCAATTCATCCTGTGCTCGGCGACGATCGGCAACCCCGGCGAGCATGCGCGCGCGCTGATCGAGGACGACGTGCACGCGATCACCCAGTCCGGCGCGCCGACCGGCGACAAGCACGTGCTGCTGTGGAACCCGCCGGTGGTCAACGCCGACCTCGGCCTGCGCGCGTCGGCGCGCTCGCAGAGCAACCGCATCGCGCGGATCGCGATCAAATCGGGGTTGAAGACGCTGGTGTTCGCGCAGTCGCGGTTGATGGTCGAGGTGCTGACCAAGTACCTCAAGGATGTGTTCGACCACGACCCGCGCAAGCCCGCGCGCATCCGCGCCTACCGCGGCGGTTACCTGCCGACCGAGCGGCGCGCGGCCGAACGCGACATGCGCGATGGCCGCATCGACGGGATCATCAGCACCTCGGCGCTGGAGCTGGGCGTCGACATCGGGTCGCTGGATGTCGTGGTGCTCAACGGCTACCCGGGCACGGTGGCGGCGACGTGGCAGCGCTTCGGCCGCGCCGGGCGCCGGCAGCGGCCGAGCCTGGGCGTGCTGGTCGCCGGCTCGCAGCCGCTGGACCAGTATGTGGTGCGGCATCCGGACTTCTTCGCCGAAGCGCCGCCCGAGCATGCACGCACCGCGCCGGACCAGCCGCTGATCCTGTTCGACCACATCCGCTGCGCCGCCTTCGAGCTGGCGTTCGTGGTGGGCGAGCTGTTCGGCCCGATCGAGCCGGAGGTGTACCTGGAGGCGCTGGCCGAAACCGAGGTCGTGCACCGCGAGGGTGAACGCTGGGAATGGATCGCCGACAGCTACCCGGCCAACGCGGTGTCGCTGCGTTCGGTGGCCGACGGCAACTTCGTGGTGGTCGACCGCACCGGTGGCAAGCAGTTGATCATTTGCGAGGTCGACTACTCGGCCGCCGCGCTGACGCTGTACGAGGGCGCGATCCACATGGTGCAGTCGACGCCGTACCAGGTCGAAAAACTGGATTGGGAAGGCCGCAAGGCCTACGTGACGCGTACCTTCGTCGACTACTACACCGACTCGATCGACTACACCAGGCTCAAGGTGCTGGAGCGCTTCGACGGCTGCGGGGCCGGTCGCGGCGACGCCAACCACGGCGAGGTGCACGTCGTTCGGCGCGTGGCCGGCTACAAGAAGATCCGCTACTACACGCATGAAAACATCGGCTATGGCCCGGTCAACCTGCCCGACCAGGAACTGCACACCACCGCGGTGTGGTGGCAGTTGCCGCATGCGGCGCTGCTCGCGTGGTTCCAGTCGCGCCAGGACGCGCTGGACGGCTTCCTCGGCGCCGGCTACGCGCTGCACATCGTCGCCACGGTCGCGGTGATGGCCGACGCACGCGACCTGCAGAAGTCGGTCGGCAATGGCGACGGCGCGTGGTTCGCCACCAGCGACCAGCACGGCCGCGGCAGCCTGAAGGGCCTCGGTGGCCAGGACGTGGCCTTGGTCGAGGTGCAGCAGTTCGTGCCGACCGTGTACCTGTACGACAACTTCCCCGGCGGCGTGGGTTTGAGCGAGCCGTTGTGGACGCGCCAGGAGGAACTGGTGCAGCGCGCGATCGAACTGGTCGAGCGCTGCGACTGCAAGGCCGGCTGCCCGGCGTGCGTGGGGCCGGTGCTGGCGGTGGACGAGGACCGCGAGGCGATGACGCCTAAATCGCTGGCGTTGCGGGTGCTGGGATTGCTGGCCGCCGGCGCCGAGACGGCCGTGGCCGACGGAGGCCCGGCATGAGCGTCAGCGCCGACAAGCTGCGCGCGTTGCGGGCGCAGGCGGGCCATGCGCTAGCGCCTGCGGGAAATCGCGAGCGCGGCCCCGGGGCGGATCCAACGCCCGCGGCGCTGCAGGGCGCGCATCCGCACACACCAACGCGTGACCGGCCGGCGTCCGTGCCCGCGGCGAATGACGACGGCGTTGGGTCGGCGCGCGGCGGTTCGATCGTGATCGCGCCCGACCCGATGGCGGCGTTGCGGCGACTGCTGCGGGGTCGCGAACGCGGATTGCCAAACTCCGCGCCGCGCGGCGCGGTGGATCGCGACGTGCCGGGGGACGAGATCGCCCCCGGGTTACGGCTGATTGCGACCCACGTTGCGTATGCCGCGCCTGGGGCGTTGCTGCCGCTGGCGTTCGCCAAGCGCGAGGACAGCGTCGATCCGCGCGACCTGCTGTTCTTCGACACCGAGACGACCGGGCTGGCTGGCGGCACCGGCACGCGCGCCTTCATGATCGGCGCGGCGGACTGGCACCACGACCCGGTCCATGGCGACGGGCTGCGCATCCGCCAGCTGCTGATCACGACGCTGGCCGCCGAGGCGGCGATGCTGCGGGAATTCGCCGGCTGGCTGGCGCCGCACACCGTGCTGTCGAGCTACAACGGCCGCTGCTACGACTCGCCGCTGCTGAAGACGCGCTACCGGTTGGCGCGGATGGCGTGCCCGATCACGCCGCTGGACCACGTCGACCTGCTGTTCCCGACCCGTCGCCGCTACCGTGGCACCTGGGAGAACTGCCGGCTGGCGACGATCGAGCGCGAACTGCTGAAGATCGTGCGCGAGGACGACCTGCCCGGCTCGGAGGCCCCGGCGGCGTGGCTGTCTTACCTGCGTGGGGGCGCGTCGACCAACCTGCGCCGGGTCGCCGCGCACAACCACCAGGACGTGGTGACGCTGGCGCGGCTGATGACGCGGCTGGTCGCGGCGCAGGCCGGCGACGATGCGATGCCGGCTTCGGCATGACGTGACCGGCGACCACGATCGATGGGGTGGCTGCTGGCAGCGCCGCGTTCGCGGCCATTTCGTGACACCCGTCCCAGTTTTACGCCATCCCGCGTTGGGCTGGAAATGGGAACCCAACGCCACGTCGCTTGGCCGGGCTGGTCGCCGCAGAAGACGCTGGTGCTGCCAATCGCCCCGGTGGTCTGGCCGCCGCCGGTGGAGACCTTGAAGGTCGACGGGCTGACCTTCCTGCCGGCGCGCGAGTTGCACGTGACGCTGGTCGGTCGCTGGCTGGGGCCGGCGCTGCAAAGCGAGCCGGGGCGTGGGCAGGCGGTGCGCGATGCGTTCATGCGGCTGGACTGGGGCTTTACCCGCACCGGCGAGTTGCTACGCCTGGAAAAACACGAATTGACCGGCAGTGGCGGCCCCGGACGCACGATCGGCTCGATCATCGAACGCATCGAGATGCCGGCGATGACAGCGTTCTACGACCAACTGGCGGTGCTGCTGGGGCGCGGGCTGTCGATCCCGCCGCCGCATGTGACCGTGTACACGACCGGACGCTCGCAGGGAATCGCGGTCCCCGATGTCGCCACGTTGCAGCGCCTGACGGTGCACGAGGTGCAGGTGCCCGGCAGTGCGCCCGCAGCGTCGCACTCGGCGCGCCTGCCGCACTGAGCCGATAGCCGCGCTGAAGCCAACCCGGCACCGATGCCACGCCGGAGCGGGCGGCGTTCGCGCCTGCTTCAACGCCGCGACGACCGCCATGGGACGCATGCCCGGCGGATTCCACGGCTGCCACAGGGGCGACCGGGATGGCCTGACCAGGGCGGAACCCGCTTCGGCAGCCTTTAGACTGGACACCCGCAGATCCCGCGCGGGCGGCGGCGCACGCCGATGGCCCGCGCCATCGTTCGAAGGATTCGCGGAACCCCATGAGCGCGCCCCGTGCAGATCCCTGTGCTGCGGGCGTCGGGCCTGCAACGCGCCGCCGCATCACTCTTCTATCGCCCTGGAGCACCGCTTGCTGGCCTCGACCACCGCCCCGATCCTGCGCGACTTCGCGGTCGACACCGCCTTCGGGCGACTGACCGGCCTGCGCGGCGGCGCGAGCGGGGCGCCGCGCGTGCTGGCGCTGCACGGCTGGCTCGACAACGCCGCCAGCTTCGTGCCGCTGGCCGCGCAGTTGCGCGGCATCGAACTGGTCGCGCTCGACCTGCCCGGCCACGGCGCCAGCGCGCACCTGCCGCCGGCCGCGGACTTCACCATGGTCAGCGCGTCGCGCGCCGCGTTCGCCGCGGCCGATGCGTTGGGCTGGGATTGCTTCCGGCTGCTCGGGCATTCGCTCGGCGGCGCGATCGCCAGCGTGATGGCAGCGGCGATGCCGCAGCGGATCGAGCGGTTGGCGCTGATCGAGGCACTCGGGGCGCTGTCACAGGACGAGGCCAAGACCGCGAGCCACCTGCGCGAGGCGTTCGCGACCTACGCACTGGCGCCCGGCAAGCGGCTGCGGGTGTTCCCCGATGTCGCCACCGCGGTGCGCGCGCGAATGCAGGCCAACGGCCTGGGCGAGGCCGCGGCGCGGCTGCTGGTCGAGCGCGGCATCGCGCCGGTGCCGGCGTCCAGCGACGAGGCCGAGCAGCAGCAAGGCGGCTATGTCTGGCGCAGCGATCCGCGCCTGACCCAGCCGACGGCGGTGCGCATGAGCGAGGCCCAGGTGCGCGACCTGGTCGCCGGCATCGCCTGCCCGACGCGGGTGCTGTACGCCGAGCCGGCGCAATCGTATTTTTCCGACGCACTGCGGCGGCAACGCGCATCGCTACTGCCCGATGGCGAGGTGGTGGTGGTGGCCGGCGGCCATCACCTGCACATGGAGGACGCCGCTGCGGTGGCGGCGGTGTTCGGCGGGTTTCTTACCGCTTGAGCCGCCTGCCCGCGCCGATCGATGCGGCGGGCGATCGTCATCGCCGGCTCCGGCTTCGAAATAGCCATCGCCCAGCGCATTCGGCCCGCGACCCAATCCCGATGACTGTGCCGATCATCACTTGCGCTGATTGCGGCCCCGCGCGCCGTGCTAGCCCGGCGGCTTGCCGCACAGCGCGTGCAGCGATGCCTTCAACCGGCGCCCGTCGCGGCGGAAGTATTCGCGCTGTTCGCGCCAGTGGGGACAGCGCGCCTCGACCTCGCGCCAGAACCGCCGCGAGTGGTCGGCGTGGATCAGGTGGCACAGCTCGTGGACCAGCACGTACTCGAACGCCGCCGGCGGGCCCAGCACCAACGACAGGTCCAGCGACAGCGCGCCATCAGGCGCCAGCGAGCCCCATTGCGACGACATCATCCGGAAGCGCACCCGTGACGGCGCACGCGGCAGGCCGGGCAGGTAGCGCGGCAGCCAGCGGCCGACGTCGGCGCGGCCTTGGGCCTCGTAGAAATCCTTCAGCGCGCGCCCCATCGCGGCCGCAGTGGGCGCCGGCGGCGCGGTGATCGCCATGCAGCCGTCGTCCATCAGCAATCGCAGGTAGCGGCCGGCCTGCCATTGCACGGCGATGCTGTCGCCGCGCAGCGGCAGGCAGGTATCGACATGCGCCTGCACCGGGCCGACACCGCTGCAGGCCGCGACAATCTGCGCCGCCAGCCAGTCGCCGTGCTCGACCACGAACCGTTCGCCGGTGCCGGCGGCGGCGCGCAGCGGCAACGTCAGCCGCGGGCCGCGCTCGTCGACGCTGAGCTTGATCCGCCGCGCGCGCGGATCGCGCACGCGCAACACCTCGACCACCTGGCCGCTGCCAAGGGTCACGCTGATGGTGTCGCGCGCGATGGTCGACGCGCGCGTCGCGGGCTTGCCGGCCAGCAACCGGAACAGGTTCATTGCAGCCGGCTCATCGAAGCGCGCTCATCGAAACCGCTGCGTCCGCACGGAGCCATCGGCACGGACCCATTGACCCACGGGCCAACGGCTGGCCGCGGGCGCGCAAACGCAGCGGGCACACCACATCGGCAAACCAATTCACGGCGATCGACCCGGGCGCGGCAGACGGCGGTGCGTGCAGGATAGCGCGGCAGCGCTGCACCGCGGTCAGGCGTCGACCTTCGACAGTTTCAGCGCGCCTTCCAGCACCACGAACAGCCGTTTGACCTCGGCGCTCATCAGCGCGAAGCGGGCGTCGAGCTCGGCGCGCAGGTCCTCGCGTTCGGTGTTCTCCAGCGAGTCCACGGCGCCATCGAGCAGCTTGAACTTGCGGATCACCAGGTCCTCGCCGAGCACGAACGAGACGTGGTCGTCGAGGTTCAACGCCAGGCGCGTGACCTGCTTGCCCGATTCCAGGTGCTTGTTGATCTCGTCGCCCTGCAGCTCCATGCGCTGGCACTTGACCACCGCGCCGTTTTCCAGCGGGTCGCGCAGTTCGCACTCGTCGCCGAGCGTGAGGCCGTCGGGCAGCGGCTCGCCGGCCAGCCAGCCGGTCAGGATCGAACGCGGCGCGACTTCGGCGTTGAGCGGCAGGGCCGGGAAGCTGCCGAGCGCGCGACGGATCTCGCTGACCACGTTCTCGGCGCTCTTGCGGCTGGAGCTGTCGACCACGACCAGGCCGTGCTGCAGGTCGAGCAACGCGTCGGTGCGGCTGGGCTTGATGAACGCACGCGGCAGCAGGTCGACGATCAATTCGTCCTTGAGCCGCTTGCGGGTGCGGCCGCCGGGCTTGCGGCCTTCCTTCTTCTCGATCTCGGCGAGCTTCTTGGCGAGCATGTCGTTGACCACCGAGCCGGGCAACAGGCGGTCTTCGCCGCCGACGGTGAGCCACAGCGCATCGCCCTGGCGGTGCACGAGCTGGTCGTTGTCGCGGCCGAAGGGCGAGATGAAACCGCGCGAGAACAGCTCCATCGGCCCGACCGGCTTGAGGCTGCATTCGCCCAGGCCGGTGTCGAGGTCGTCGAGCTTGGTGGAGGTCGGGAAGCGGAACACGGTCAGGTTGCGGAAGAACATCGGCTGCAGAACCTCAGGTGGTGTCGTCGATCGCTGGCAACCCACGCGCCGCGGGAGTGCGGCTTCGGGTGCGGGGTGCGGCGGTCGCGGACAGCGGCGCGGTCACGCGGCGCTTTCGGATGGCGGGGGAATCGGTTCAAAAAACGGGGCGATCGGTCGGCGGCGGAGGGTGGCTCATGCAACCCGCCGCGCTGCTGATCGGCCGGCCATTCTACCGGCCGCCGGCGCGCAGACGGCTGACTGCGGCGCGCGCTAAGCTCGGCGGATGAGCGAAAGCCCCGATCCCGTCGTCATCTCCCGGCAGCTGGCCGAGCTGCGGGCGCAACACCGCGACCTCGACGCCGCGATCGAACACCTGGTCGCCGACATCCAGGCCGACGAACTGACCGTCAAGCGCCTGAAGAAGCGCAAGTTGTGGCTCAAGGACTGCATCGCCAAGCTCGAGAGCGCGATGATCCCGGACGAGCCGGCGTAGGCGGCGGCGCCGGGCAGCGTGGCGCTCCCCGGCAGCAACACCCCGGGTCAGTCGGACAACACCGACTTGCGGAATCCGAGCGCGACCTCGTCGCCGCCCTTGCGCGAGATGAAGACGCTGCCCGGTAGCGCCACCAGGTTGCGCGTGCCGACGGCCTCGTCCGGCACGGACGCGTCCGCATCGGCGGGCGGCGCCGGCAAGGCGCCTGCCAGCAATGCGGCCACGGCATCGCCGGCGTGCAGCGCGCTGGCATCAACCACGTGGGCGAGCGCGCCACATTGCCGTTCCGACCACAGCAGGGCGCGGCGCGTGGCCTCTCCAACCGGGGTCCATTCGCTGCGCCGGGCCTCCTTGAGGCTGGAGCGGTGTTCGCGTTGCGCGACGAGGATCTTCTGGCGATCGCCGCGGTCGGCATTGGCGCCGGCGGCATTCACCTTGGCGATCAGCGGCGCGATATCGAGCGCCGCGTAGCGTGCGTTGGCTGCTGCAACCAGCACATCGATGTCGGCCTGGGACTTCGCCGGCAGGAACAGGCGATCGGAGACCACGATGAGGGTGTCGCGCCACAGCGGATCCCTGGCGGTGGTATTGGCCGCGGTGGCGGCATAGGCCTCGGCCTGGATGCTGGTGACCAGCGCGGAGAAGTCCGGCGCCAGGCTCGAGGACACCGCGAAGACGTAGCGCGGCTGTTGCTTGCCCACGGCGTCACGGATCGACTCGCCATCACCGAGGACGTGGGTCTGGATCGCCGCTGCGGGCCAGCGGGCACGGATCGCGCCCGCCACCGCCGTCCCCATCACCTCGTCGAGGGGCAGGTCGCAGTGCGCATCCTGCATCAGCTGGTAGGGGCCGCGGGCGAATTGCTTGGCGTTGGCATATTCGGCGCCGTTGATCAGGACACTGGCGATCAGGCCGCCGGCAAGGTTGACGCCCGCGGTCTGCCCAAACGACATGCCGGGATAGTTGCCATAGCTGGTGACGCCGGGCACTGAGACGTAGCCGTACGCGATCTGCGGCTTCAGCCGCGGCTGCTCGATGACGACATGCATCGGCAGTGCTGCCGCGCGGGCATCATCGCCCGGGCGATACCCGGCAATCCCGGCCTTGGCGGCGTGTGCGGGCATGGCTTGAAGCGCGAGCGCGAGCGCAAGCGCGCCGCTCGCGGCGGCGTTGTTCGAGATGGACATGGATTCCCCTGGTTGGTGTCGGACTCCGTCCCCACGGAGCGCAGCGATTATCCGCCGACGCCGGCCCAGCCGACAACCGGCGCCGTGATCAGGACGCGCCAGCCGGCGGGTCGGCCGGCACGTCGGGCTTGGCCGCTTCCGGACTGATCTTCTCGATCGTGTGGCGCAGCTCGCGGCCTAGGATGACCTTGGCGTCCCGGGCCCACGCATCCAGGCGATCGTCGAAGGTGAGCTTGCCGTTGCCGTCGGCCCACACCAGGCGCAGCTCGCGCAGCTTGAGGATGAAGCCGCGGAACAGCGTCTTGTCGAAGAACTCCGGCGCGGCCGGCGCATACAGCAGGCTCAGGCGCTGCGCGGTGAGCTGGCACAGGCTCTCCAGCTCGCCGGCCGACAACGTGCCGGCGCCGTTCTTGACCAGCACCGAAATCGCGATGTAGTAACGCTCGAACGCCTGCTGCAGCGAATGGCCGATCGCGCGCAGCCGGAACACCTCGTCGGTCTGGCCGTCGTTGCGGGTGAGCATGCCGCCGTCCTCATCGCTGGCCGCCTGCAGCAGGCCTTCGCGCACGAACACGTCGATGGTGCGGGTCAGGCGGTCGGCGAATTCGTCCTCGCTCCAGGCCAGGAACAGCTCGGCCTGCAGGAACGGGTACACGCTGCGGCCCAGCCGCAGCACGCCGGCACGGCTCATTCGGCGCTGGTGCTGGAAGCAGCACGCGATCCACGACGCCGCGGTGAACAGGTGCAGCACGTTGTTGCGGAAATAGCTCAGCAGCACCGCGTTGTCGCCAGCCACGCCGAGCACGTCTCCCAGCGGGTGCGCGGTGCGGGTGAGCACGTTTATCTCGACGCCGTGGGCGACGATCGCCTCGGGCGAGTGCGGCGTGACGGTGACGCGGTCGGAGTAGGGCAATTCGTCCAGCAGCATCTTCGACAGGCTGATCTGCGCGAGCAGGTCGGCTTCGCCCATGGCGTGCTTGGGCGTGGACAGCAGCGCGAGCGCGAGCAGGTTGATCGGGTTGACGTCGGCGGCGCGATTGACGTTGACCTGGATCTGCTGCGCGATCGCGTCGACGACCGTGCCCAGCCACGCCGGCTTGTCATCGGCGGCAACGGGTTGCCCGTCCCATTCCGGCGCGTGCTTGCCGAGCATGCCGCCGAGCCGGATCGGTTCGCCGAAGTTCACCACCACCTGCCCGTAGTTGCTTCGCAGCACTTTCGGGATGCCAGCCAGCAGCGCCCAGATCGATTCCTTGTCCTTGGGCTTGCCGGACAGTTCGTCGAGGTAGCTGGTGCCTTCCATCAGCTTCTCGTAGCCGATGTAGATCGGCTGGAACAGGACAGGCCGCGTTGGCTGGCGCAGGAAGCCGCGCACGGTCATCGACAGCGTGCCACCCTTGGGCGGAAGCAGCCGGCCGGTGCGCGAACGCCCGCCTTCGATGAAGTATTCGATCGAATAGCCGCCCGACACCAACTGCGCCATGTATTCGCTGAACACAGCCGAATACAGTGCGTTGCCGCGGAAACTGCGGCGGGCGAAAAACGCGCCGCCCTTGCGCAGGATGGTGCCGATCACGGGAAGGTTGAGATTGATCCCGGCGAAAATGTGCGGCGGCACGATGCCGCGCGTGTACAGCAGGTAGCTCAGCAGCAGGTAGTCCATGTGGCTGCGGTGGCAGGGCACGTAGACGACTTCGTGGCCGGGCGCATCGCGCTTGAGGTGGTCGAGATGGTGCACGAGCACGCCACGGTAGATGCGGTTCCACACCGGGGTGAGGATGAAGCTCAGCGAGCGCACCACCGGGTGCGCGTAGTCGGCGGCGATCTCGTAGGCGTAGCCGTGCGCGACCTGCCAGGCGGCGGCCTGGCGCTTGGCGGCCGGCTCGCTGGTGTCGCGGCGGGCCTGGTTGGCGATGGCTTCCTTGACCGGGTCCGACGCCAGTACGCGGTCGACCAGCAGGCGCCGGGTCGACAGGTCCGGCCCGATCACCGCCGCGCGGATGCGGTGGAAATGGGTGCGCAGCACGCGCGACAACTTGCGCACCGTGCGCTCGGGCGGCAGGCCTTCGGCGACGATCGCGCGCAGCGACACCGGCGGCGCGAACCGCACCAGCGTGTGGCGGCCGTTGAGCAGAATCGCGAGCAGGCGGCGGAAGCGCCCGACCAGGGTCCAGTTCTCCGAGAACAGCACCGAGAACCAGCCGCTGCTGCGGTCCGGCGCGCGGCCGACGAAGATCGACACCGGCACCAGCTGCACGTCCAGGGCCGGGTCGACGCGGTGCGCATCCAGCAGGCGGGCAAGCGATCCGGAGTGCGTCTTCGCCGAGGGCGGCCCGGCCGGCGCCAGCGCGCTGACGTTGCGGCGCGACAGCGCGACATAGGCGCGCTTGCGTCCCAGCGGGTCGCCCGGCAACGGCTGCAGCGGCGACGGCAGGCCGGCCTGCCGGCAGGCGCGCTCCAGCAGCAGCGCGTTCGACAAGCCGTAGTCCTCGAGCACGTAACACACCGGTCGCCCGTTCCAGTCCGGCACGCTGGCGGCTGGCGAATCGGGCTCGATGGTGAGCGACACCCATGGCGCCATGAGTTTGCCCAGTCCGCGCGCCCACCACGGGCGACGCGTGGCGGTGGGGTAACGCACGTCGGTCAACACCGGCGCCGATGGCGGGATCGGGAGTTCGGGCTGGGACTGGGTCGGCCGCGTCGCGGCGCCGGCGCCGGCATTGGGGCCGGCCACAGCAGAATCGGAAGGGAGATCGCGAGCGGATATCGGTGGCGTCGCCCGGCCGGCATCCTCGCGACCCGGATCGGATTCCGGTTGCCCGGTGACGACAGGGCCGGGTGCCGATTCGGCGCCGGCGTCGCTCACGTGGTCGGCCGGCGGGTCGGCGATCAACGGCTCCTGGCCCGTGGCACGCTCGTCGATCGGTTCGACCGCCGGGCCGTCGGCCATCCCCACCATGCGATCGTCGCCGGCGTCGGGCGCGTCGGCGGCAGGCGACGATGGGGCCGCGGCGTCGGCGGCGGTCGGGAATGGCAGCGGAGTCTGTTTCGGCATGCGGGGATTATGACGATTCGCCACCGTGCCGCCGCATCGACGCGCATCGCGGCATCAGCGGGTGCGGGCGGGGGCGTCGGAACCGGTGGCCATGTCCGGCGCCGCGGCCTGCACCTGCGCGCGGCGGATCGCATCGGTGAGGTACCACTCCCGGTCGATGCGCTGGACCTGCACGTAGGCGTCGATATCCCGGCCGGCGAGGCGGTAGCGCAGGCGCACGCGGGCGGTGTCGCCGGTCTGTTCGGCCAGATCGACGCGGACGCTGTCCAGCGCGGCGTTCACGTCCAGACCGTAGCCCCGCAACACGCCCTTGAAGCGCGCAAAGAACGGGCCCAGCCGTCGCAGGCTGCGATCCATGCCGAGCTGGCGGTAGCGCCCTTCGGCCGCCAGTCCGGTCAGACGCGCGGCACTGACCAGCTGCGGTATCGAGGCGCGCGCGCGCGTCGCGTCGGCCAGCGGCGCGCGCGCGCCCCACTCTCCCAGCGCACGGACCAGTTGGATGTAGTGGTCGCGCTCCGCGTCGCTGTAATCGCCCTCGCGGTGCAGGGACTGGATCGTGAACTGGCTGACGGTGGCCGCGGCCGAGCGCAATTCGCGGTTGGCGCCGGCGAACTGCCGGTTGTAAGTCGCCAGCAGCGCCTTTTCCGCGCCCGGCGCGGCGAGCGTGGCGAGCATCCCGGGCAGGCGCGAGTGCAGCGGCAGTTCGGTCAACGGCCAGCGGCTGCGGTCCTCGCGCCAGGCGACGTCGATCCGTGCGTACAACGGCGGCGGCACGGCATGGCGCGCGTAGCCGGCAAGGTCGTCATGGCGCAGGTCCCGGACCAGGCGCAGCACGGCGCCGGTCGGCCCACCCAGGCTCCCGTCCGCCGACGGCAAGGGCTCGGCATCACGCCGGCAACCGCCCAGCAAGCCAAAGGCCACCAGCAGCACGGCGACGCCGGCGCAACGGAAATGTTGGGCGCTTTGCTTGCAAAACATCGGTGCGGCTCCCCTGTCGCTGCCGCATCTTGGCTGGCCGGACCCGGTCGGGACAAGCCAACCCGGTCGCGGATCCGCGCGCCGGCGGCTAGCCGTCGCTGACCGCCAACCAGTGTCAGTTGTCGACAGTTTGCGAAACCGGCCGCGCAAATCGACCGGATATCGGCTTTCTCTACTTGACTTCCAAGTGGAATGGGGAATGGGCACAAAACGGGCGAAACCCCGCAGTTGTTGGTTCTACGTGAATAAAATCCGACCCGGTCACACTTCGACGTCAAATAGTGATCGAAAGCTGGCACGGTTTCTGCTTCACTCCACGCTTGAACCGGCATTCCCGCCGGCAATTTGACCCTCGCCGGAGTCCGACCATGAGCAAATTCAACCCCACCCTGCTTGCCCTTGCGCTGTTTGCGGTTGCTCCGGTGGCGATGGCCGCGGGCAGTAATTCCGCCGCCTTGAACGTGACCCTGACCCTGGACAACACCTGCGGCATCACCACGACCGCGGTGAACTTCGGCACCCAGACCACGCTGTTGAGCGCCATTGATGCCGCGGGCACGGTAACCGTCACCTGCACGTCGACCGGCGGCACCTACAACGTGGCCTTCAATGGCGGCACCACGGCCGGCGGCACGATCGCCCAGCGCAAGCTGGTCAATGTGGCCAGCGGCAATACGGTCGACTACAACCTGTACACGACCGCAGCCCGGACCATCGTGGTAGGCGACGGCACGACCGGCGTGGTGGTCAGCGGTACCGGTAACGGCGCAGCCCAGGCCTTCTCGGTCTACGGTCGGATCGCCGCTGGCCAGAACCCGAAGGCGGTCGGTGTGTACAACGACACCGTCACTGCGACCGTTTCGTTCTGATGACGTTTCGCCGCCTGGCACTCGTCGCTGGCGTGCTCCTTGCCCTGACGGGCGGGGTGGTGCACGCGAAGGGACAGTTGCAGTCGCGCCAGACCGGCGTCGACCTGCTGCCGGGCGTGCGTGGCGGCCGGCTGGTGTTGGCCAATGCGGGCGATGCCGGCGTCGCGGCGCAGATCCGGGTGTATGCCTGGACCCAGGATGGCGATGGTGATCGCCTGGTGCCAAGCAACGACTTGGCCGTTTCGCCGCCGGTGGTGGAAATCCCCGCCGGCGGCGAACAACTGGTGCGTATCGTGCGTGCCAGTACCACGGCACCGGCCACCGAGAAGGCGTATCGGCTGGTGGTCGACGAGCTTCCTGGCGATCCGGGTTCCGACACTGGAACGGCTGTGCAGGTGCGGATGCGGTATCTGATCCCGGTGTTCCTGAGGGTGGCCGATCCGGCGCCCGTCGCCCTGCAGTGCCGGATCGAGCAGGAGCAGCTGGCCTGCGCCAACAAGGGCGGCATCGCGGCCCAGTTGGGCGCCAGCAAGCTGGTGTCGGCCCAGGGCCGGACGATGGAAATCACGGGCGGATTACTGGGGTACGTCCTGGCGGGAAGTTCCCGTCGCTTTGCCCTGGATGCCAACGCGCTCGGCGATGCCGCCGCATGGAAAACACTTGAAGTACGGCTCAATGGGCAGCCGGCCACCCTTGAACTGTCCGCGACGCCCTGACCCTGCGCGTCTGGCGCAGGCGTTTGCGGTCGTGCTGTTCACTTCGGCAGCGACAGTGCAGGCCTCCACCGGATTGCCGGCAGGACTGGAGGACGAAGCCCCAGCGATGTCACGATATTCCCGCGGCGCCCAGGTTCTCTATCTGGACATCATCATGGATGGCCAGATCGTGCGGCCGCTGGTTCGGTTCGAGCTGCTCGACCGCCGGCTGTCGGTGGATCGGGCGGACCTCGACGCCATTGGCCTGATACTGCCCGAATCCCCGCTTGCCGGGAGCGACGGACACGTGGACCTGGACGCCATTGCGGGCCTGGTATGGAACTACAACGCGGCCATGCAACAACTGGTATTGACGCCCGCTGCCTCGCTCCGACGCGCCAACCGCCTGGGCTACCAGCCGCCGCCACCAACCCTGGTCAATCGCGATCAGGGTCTGGTCGTCGATTGGGATGTGTACGGGCGCCACGACCACGACAACGATTCGGCTGCGGCGGGCTCCGGGCTGCGGTGGTTCGGCCGGTTCGGCAGCGTCGAAGGCAATGGCGTCACCCGCATCGGTGATGGCCGACAGGGTTACGAGCGCCTGGACACCCGCTGGGCGTACTCGGATCCGCGCAACATGTGGTCCTGGACGGTGGGCGACCTGATCTCCGGCGGCCTCGCCTGGACTCGGCCGGTGCGCTTGGGCGGGCTGCAATGGCGCCGAAACTTCGGTGTTCGCCCGGACCTCATCATCTATCCGCTGCCGCAATTCTCCGCCAACGCCACGGTCCCCTCATCGGTCGAGCTGTACGTGAACAACGTCCGCCAATACAGCGGTGACGTCGCTCCCGGTCCCTTCGTGCTGAGCGACTTTCCACGCGTGGTCGGTGCCGGCCAGGCGCTGGTCGTGGTCACGGACGCCCTGGGTCGCACGACCCAGACCAGCGTGCCGCTGTACGTGGACTACCAGCGCCTGGCGCACGGCCTCGTCGATTTTTCCGTGGAAGCCGGCCTGCTGCGTCGCGACTTCGGCACCGCGTCGAACAACTATGGCCAACATCCGGTAGCCACCGCCAGCGTGCGCCGGGGCCTGACCGACGACTTCACCGCCGAGCTACACGCCGAATACGGCGATAGCCTGAACCTCGGTGGTGCCGGATTCGCGTGGTCGCCGCTGGGGCGCTACGGTGTTTTCACCGCCAACTATGCATGGAGCGCCCACCACACCGGCGGCCAGCAGTATGGCGGCGGCTATCAATGGTTTGGCCCGCGCATGGGGGTGGATGCGTACAGCCAACGTGCCAGCGCGGACTTCCGCGACGTCGGCTCGCTGGAGGACGGCGGCCTGCCGTTGCTCGAGCAGGACCGCACATCGCTGTGGTTCACCGTGCCGCGCGGCTCGCTGTCGTTGACGTGGCTGCGATATCGCGACCACGAAAATCCGCGCAGTCGCAGCATCGCCCTGGGCTTCAACCAAAGCTACCGCCATTTTTCCTGGACCGTGAGCGCCTTCGACGACAGCCGCGCGGGTAACGGTGCTTCGCTGTCGATCAGCATTCCTCTCGGCCGCGATGTGTTCTCGTCGCTGTCGCTGGATCACCAGGACGGGAACATGCACGCGGTGGCGTCCGCGGCCCGGGCCCTGCCGTACGAAGGCGGCATCGGGTGGCAGGCGCAGGCCACGGACAACGCGGACGGTCGGCTCGCCGCGGGATGGCGCGGGCGCGGCGGCGAGGTCTGGGCCGGCGTGGATCGCAGTGGCGGCAACAACGGCGCCTACGTCCAGGGAACCGGAAGCGTGGTATGGATGGGAAAGAGCACGTTTGTCAGCCGCCGCATCAACGATGCTTTCGCCGTCGTATCCACCAGCGGCATCGGCGGGGTCCCGATCCTGTATGAAAACCGCGTGGCCGGTCGCACCAACGACCGCGGATACCTGCTGTTGACCGACCTGCGCGGTTGGCAGCGCAACCGCGTTGCCATCGATCCGGACCAGCTGGCTCCCGACCTCGAGGTTCCATCGATCGAACGCCTGGTGACGCCGCCAGACCGCAGCGGCGTGCGCGTGCCCTTCGTCATCAAGAAAGTGCACAGTGCGTTGTTCGAGTTGCTGGACGGCAAAGGCCAGCGGGTCGAAGTCGGCACCCGCGTACGTCGCGGCGATGGTAGCGAAGCCATCGTCGGTTTCGACGGTGCGTTGTGGCTGGAGCACTATGACGACCGCGAAGAACTTTCATGGACCCGCGCCGGCGTGGGTTGCTCCGTGTTGACCCCTGCGCGCGTCGCATCCGAAGATCCTGGGGAATCGCGCCCACTGACATGCCGACAAGAGGCCACCCCATGATCCGTTTCCTCCTCCCGGCGATGCTCGGATTGTCGTGCTGGATGTTCGTGCCCGGCATCTCCCAGGCCGCCATATCGTGCGCGGTGGATACCAGTCCAGCCGACCTGGCCTTCGGCACGCTGACCTTGCCGATCAACTCGAATACCACCAGCTCACCGGTCGCCGTGCGTTGCATGCGCAGCGCCAACGGCGACAAAAGCCCGGTGCTGATGTGCATCGGCACGGATGCGAACACCAGTCCCCGGCTGATGAACCGCACCGCGACGCCTGCCGATACGCTGTCCTACAACGTCTATTCCGACCCGGCCTATAGCCAGATCGTCAACTACACGTACAACGCGTCGACGACGATCAGCCTGCCGCAATTGAACACCTGGTATCCCGGCACCATCGTCCTGTACGGACGCCTGGTTGCGAACCAGCTGACCACGACGCCAGGCTCCTACCTGCAGCAGGCGACGGGCGCGGCCTACGGCTATTCCGGTGACCCCGCGGCCAACTGTGCAACCACCGTCGCCCTCGCCGGCACGTACGTCCTGCGCGCCACGGCCACCTTGCTGGGCAGTTGCACGATCTCCGCGCAAACCCTGAACTTCGGCACGTACAACACCCTCAACGTCGTCCGCGACGCGCAGGCAAACCTGTCGGTGACCTGCACCAACGGCACGCCGTACACCGTCAAACTTGACGGTGGCCGCGCAGCCGACGTCAATGCGCGCCGCCTGTACCTCAACGGTAGCGGTCCACAGACCATCGCCTACAACCTGTACACGACCAGCGCCCGCACGACCATCTGGGGCACGGGCGGAGGCAGCGGAAGCACGGTCCTTGGCAACGGCACCGGCTCGGGGCAAGGCACGCCGCAGATCCTGACGGTCTTTGGACGCGTCCCGATCACGCCCAGCTTCACTGCCGGCGCCTACAGCGACCTGGTGACGGCCACGGTCGAATTCTGAAGGCTTGCCCGTCGTCCACGGAACCCGCGGTTTTGCCATCCGCCGCAACGGCGCAACCGCGCAATCAACCCGCCTGCAGGAAAACAGCGGGACGCCCGGTTTCAAGTTGGCCGGGGATCTCGATCGCGGCTACCAACCCCAGGCTTGCCTGGCGACCACACCGCCGCGGTCGTCATGGCGCGACGTTCAGTGCCTTGCGCTTGCTGGCGCGCCGCGCGCCGCGCGGCTGGTCCCATGCATTGTTGAACAGCGCCGGTTCCCACGAGCCATAGCTGGGGTTGGGCAGCATCCACCAGCGCTCGCCGAACCAGTCGGCGTATTCGTCCTGCAGTTGCGCTCGCCCTTCGCGGGTGTTGGCGACGACCTGGACGAAATCACCGAGCTGGTCGCCGAACTGCATCAGCACGCGGTATTCGCGCCCGGCCAGCTGGCGGCGGCAGTTCTTCTCGCTGCCGTTCTGCTCGCAGCCCGCGACGAACGTGCCCAGGCCCAGGAACACGTCGTCGTTGGCGACCGGCATCCCGGCGCTGCGCAGGTTGGCGAGCGTCGCCGCCTGCAGGTGCTCGGCGCGATTGGACACGTACAGGATGGTCACGCCACGGGCCGTGGCGGCCTTGGCGAAATCGACCACGCCCGGCACCGCCTTGGCCTTCTTCTCGGCGACCCAGGCGTCCCAGCTGATGTCGTCGAACTCCTTGCCGCCCTGCACCAGCCGCGCCTGGTAGGGCGAGTTGTCGAGCACGGTTTCATCGACGTCCATCAGCACGGCGGGCTTGAGGCCCTTGGCGCCATTGGCGCGTTCCCCGGGAACCAGCGCGTCCCAGTGCTTTTCGCCGAGCGCGAGGTCGAGCTTGTCGGCGGCAGCGTGGTAGACCGTCTGGCTGGCGGCGGCATACTCGGCGGACGCCTGGATCCACAGCACGGCGTTGAGATTGTCGTCGGCAGCGGGAGCGGCGGCCGTGTCGGCATCGGCCGTCGGCGTCGGGGCGGGAGCCGCTGTTACCGGCGCCTCGCTGCGCTTGCACGCGGCCAGTGCCAGCACGCAAGCAACGAGCACGGCGGAGGATCGGGTCAGGATCAGGGGGTTGGGGCGCATGCGTGAGCCGGGTACGGATTGGCCCGCGAGTTTATCCGAGCTCGATTACACCGGGTTGACTCTCGGTGGACCTGAACAGCACCTCCCACACCCGCATCGCCCCGTCGTAGGGAAACAGCACGATCTCCTCCACAGGCGCGGGCGCAGCGAAGCGGTACACCGTCCCCACGCCCATTTCTTCCGTGACCCGCAGCAGCACCTCCGGCTCAAACCGTTCGAGGCTGGCGCGTACGCTTCCGGTGCGGGCCATGAAAGCGGCGACGATGCGCCCGTCCGGCGCCGCCGCGAAGGCGCTGTAGCGCCGCCCCACCGACAGGGTCTCGCCACCGCGGAACACTTCGAAGTCCGGTCGCAGCAACGGCAGCACGCGCTGGAAATCGCCCGACAGTACGGCGGCTTTCAGGGTGGGCCAGGGATCCTCGGACGGGTCGGGCGATTCGGCGGCGACAGCCTCGCCGACCCGGATGCTGTAGAGCTTGCCGGCGGCGTCGATCTCGACCGAATAGTTGCGGTCGGCGTACTTCAGCCACGACACGGCCGGCGATTCGACCGGCTGCGTTTCGGTGGGCTCGCCCAGCGCGGCGATCACATTGGCCCGCGGATCGCCCAGCACCAGGCCGTAAAACGGCTGCATCGCCACGGCGGCGCCAGTGATCTGCAAGGTGGCGATCTGGCTGGGCTGGTCCTCGCGGACGCCGACGACGAGGTACGTGTCGTCGCCGAGGCGGTAGGCGCGGTGTTCCCACGGCGGCTGCGTGATCGTTTTGAACGGCGGGCCGAGTTCGCCCTCCACCGCGGTCGCGAACTGCTGGAGGCGCCAGCCATCGAGATCGAGCGTTGGCTCGGCCGCGCGCGCCGGTGATGCCAGCAGGGCCAACAGCAGGACGATCGTGGGCATTCGCATGGGCATTCCTTGTCCCGGGGATGGCTTCGATTTCGGACGAGTATCCAACGGCGGCCGCCGACGTGCCAGTCAGCCGTCGAGCAACGCCCGGATCGCCGCAAACCCGGCCGTCGCGCGCTCGGACTTGCGCGCCGCATCGGCGACCGGGTCGGCGCCGTCACGCTGGATCTCGGCGGCCGGCAATTCATCGATGAAGCGGCTGGGCTGCAGGCTGATCCTGTCGCCCCAGCGCTGGGTCTGGCGCGAGTGCGACAGGTACAGCGCCTCCTTCGCGCGGGTGATGCCGACGTACAGCAGCCGACGCTCCTCGTCGATACGCCCCTCGTCGAGGCTGGCCTCGTGCGGCAGCACGCCGTCCTCGACGCCGACGATGAACACATAGCGGAACTCCAGTCCCTTGGCGCCATGCAGCGACATCAGCCGCACCTGGTTGCCGGCGTCGCCCTTGTCGGCGTGCGACAGCAGCGCGAGCTGCGCAGCCAGCTCGCCCGGGCCCGCGCCGGGGCGCCGGTTCGGGCGGTCGCCGTCGGCGTCGCCGCCGTCGAACCAGTCGGCCAGCTCATCGAGGTTCTCCTTGCGGCGCTTGAAACTCGCGTCGTCCTTGCACTGCTCGCGGATCGACTGCAGCAGGCCACTGCGGCTGGCCAGTTCGCGGACCAGCTCGGCCGGCGGCAGGCGCTGGGCGTCAGCGCGCAGTCCGCGCACGATCGAGGCGAAGCCGTCGAGGGCGTTGCCCGCGCGTGGCGCCAACTGCTTGAGCGCGCCGACCGACTCGGCGGCGCGCGACATCGGCATGCCGGCGTGCTGGGCGAGCTCCGCGAGTTTGGCCAGGGTGGTCGCGCCGACCTCGCGTTTCGGGGATGTCACCGCGCGCAGGAACGCCGCATCGTCCTCGGGATTGGCGATCAGCCGCAGCCACGACAGCGCGTCCTTGACCTCGCCGCGCTCCAAAAACGCGGTGCCGCCACTGAGGTGGTACGGCACGCGCAGCAACTGCAGCGCTTTTTCCAGCGCGCGCGACTGGAAGTTGCCGCGGAACAGGATGCAGAAATCGCTCCACGGCGCCTGCCGCGCGGTGGCGAGGAAGTGGATCTCGCCGGCGACCTTCTCGGCCTCGTGGGCGCTGTCGCGGCACTCCCAGATGCGGATGCGCTCGCCGTCGGCCTGCTCGCTCCAGAGCGTCTTGGGGTGTTCGTGCGGGTTGTTGGCGATCAGCGCGTTGGCCGCGCGCAGCACGCGGTTGCTGCAGCGATAGTTCTGTTCGAGCTTGACGATCTTCAGCGCCGGATAGTCGGTGGCCAGCTGCAGCAGGTTGTCCGGGTTCGCGCCGCGCCAGGCGTAGATCGACTGGTCGTCGTCGCCCACGCAGGTGAACAACCCGCGGGTGCCGGCCAGCGCTTTCAGCAGCCGGTACTGGGCATCGTTGGTGTCCTGGCTTTCATCGACCAGCAGGTAGCCGATGCGCTCGCGCCAGCCCAGCGCGGTGTCCTCGTCGCCCTCCAGGATCTGCACCGGCAGCCGGATCAGGTCATCGAAATCGACGGCATTGAACGTGGTCAGCCGGGTCTGGTAACGCGCGTACACGGCGGCGGCCTCGTGCTCGCGCGTGCCGTTGGCGGCGGCGGCGGCCTGCTCGGGCGACAGGCCGGCGTTCTTGGCGCGCGAGATCAGGTTGCGCATCGCGTCGATCACGTCGTTCTTGCTGCCCGGCGGCATCAGGTCCTTGATCTGGGCGGCGGAATCGTCGCTGTCGAACACGCTGAAGCCACGCCGCAGGCCGCACTTGGCGTGCTCGATCTGCAGCAGGCGCAGGCCCAGCGCGTGGAAGGTGCAGACCGTCAGGCCCTCGGCCGCATCGCCGCGGATGCGCTTGGCCACGCGCTCGCGCATTTCCTTGGCGGCCTTGTTGGTGAACGTGATCGCGGCGATGCGCTTGGCCGGCATCCGCCCGCTGGCGATCAGGTGCGCGATCTTCTCGACGATCACGCGCGTCTTGCCGCTGCCCGCGCCGGCGAGCACGAGCATCGGGCCGTCGGTGTGCAGGACCGCGGCGCGCTGGGGGGGGTTGAGGCCTTGCATCGGAACCTTCGTGGCGCGTTCAAAGCCGCCGACGGCGACGTTCTAGGCCATCAGTTTACCCGCGCGGGCCGCCATGCCCGGCTACCCTATGTGCCCCACTGGAAGGACCTGCAACGGATGCGCACCCGAATCGTACTGCTGACCCTGTTGCCGCTGGCGCTGGCGACCTCGCCGTCGCTGGCGCTGGCCAAGGACGACCCCGCCGATGATCCGCGGGTGGTCAGCGCGGGCTTCCTGAACTTCCATCCCGACCTGCAGTACCGCGGTTACGGCTATGCGGCGTACAGGAAGCAGCAATTCGAGCGCGCGCTGGTGCTGTTCCGCCGCGCCGCGTACTTCGCCGACAAGCCGTCGCAGGGAATGATCGGCGAGATGTACGCGAAGGGCGAGGGCGTCCCGCGCGACATGGCGCTGGCGTACGCCTGGATGGACCTGGCCGCGGAGCGCGGCTACGTCGGCTTCACCGTGCTACGCGAGCGCTACTGGGCCGCGATGAGCCAGGCGGAGCGCGATCGATCGCTGGAGCAAGGCCAGGCGCTGTACGCACAGTTCGGCGATGGGGCCGCGAAGCCGCGCTTCGCCACCCAGCTGCGGCGCGGCTCCAAGGAAGGCGTCGGCAGCCGCACCGGCTTCAAGGGCAACGTCAAGATCAATATCCTCGGCCCGTCGGGCGAGGAGACCATCGACGGATCCAAATTCAGGGATGCGAGCTACTGGAACGCCGACCAGTACTGGGCGATGCAGGACCGCGTCTGGCGCAATCCAGCCGGCGCGAAGGTCAACGTCGGCGACGTCGAGGCGGTGCGCGACACGGCGCTGCCCACTTCGCGCATTCCCGAAACCCGCCCCGATGTCGACGCTCCATTGCCGCCGGTGGGCGACACGCCTGCGGATTGAGGCAACCGCCGGCCGCATGCCCTGCGCACGCTCGACGGCGCGCGTGCGGCCGTCGCGCAAGGTGGGAGCACATCGCCGCCGCCCTCCTCTGCGAGCGCCGCTAGACTGCAGCCATGGCCAAGCTCTATTTCTATTATTCGGCGATGAACGCCGGCAAGACCACCACGCTGCTGCAGTCGGCGCACAACTACCGCGAGCGCGGCATGCGTGTGCTGATCCTGACCCCGCGGCTGGACTTCCGCGACGGCAGCGGCACGGTGGCCTCGCGGATCGGCTTGAGCGCGGAAGGCGTGGCGTTCGACAGCGGCCAGGACCTGGAGGCGCTGGTGCGCGCCGACACCGCCGCGTGTGGTCCGCTGCATTGCGTGCTGGTCGACGAGGCGCAGTTCCTGCGCAAGCCGCAGGTGTGGCAACTGAGCGAGGTGGTCGACGCGTTGCGCATCCCGGTGCTGTGCTACGGGTTGCGCACCGACTTCCAGGGCGAGCTGTTCGAGGGCAGCCAGTACCTGCTGGCGTGGGCGGACGAACTCACCGAGATCAAGACGATCTGCCACAGCGGCAAGAAGGCGACCATGACCGTGCGCGTCGACGCACGCGGTCGCGCGGTGCAGGACGGTCCGCAGGTGGAGATCGGCGGCAACGAACGCTACCTGTCCGTGTCGCGGGCCGAATACAAGAAAGTGATGCGCGGCGATGGCGAGGCGGCGGAGCTGCAACAGCGGCTGCCACTGTAGTTACGCGCGACCGCACGTGTCGCGCGGTGCGACCGGACCGGAGCCTGCGATCGCCTCGACGCGCGGCCCGCCGGTTCCAGGGCCTTCGCCGCGGAGGGCGTCGACGCCGCCGCGTTTACGGCAACGCCGGCTCACAGGCCGCGCGGTCCGCGGCCACTTCGCGCGCGACCAGGCCACCCTCGGGCCGCGCGACCTGCAATGTGGCGATGAGGTCGTCGAGCGAACGCAGTGCCGACGCGCGTTGCGCGCCAAGGCAACGCACCTGCGCCGCTGCCGCGCGGGCGCGCCAAGCCACCTCGCGCAGGCCTGCTTCGGAAGCGGGCATCGCCGCCAGTGCATCCAGTCGCGTCAGCGCCACCGCGGCGCCGGCGCCGTCGCCGGCGCGTGCCTGGTGCCAGGCCAGCGCGAGTTCGGCCGTGCGCGTTCGCCAATCCCCGGCACCGTAGCCCGCGCGCGTCAGGCGCACGGCGGCGTCCAGATGCGGTCGCGCGGCGTTCGGACTGCCCAGTGCGTCGGCGGCCTCGCCCAGCACACGCTCGCTGTCGCCGAGCTGGCCGTTGGTCGCGCCGCGCCCTTGCGCTAGACGCTCGCGCGCTTGTTGCGACAGCGACAGTGCCTCTTCGGCATGGCCAGTGCCAAGCAGCACCTCGGCGAGCGCCAACTGGCTCGCACCGATCGGCTGTGGACGGCCGCTGCGGCGGCTGATCGCCAGTGCGGCGCGCAGTGCCGTCACTGCCATGGCGGCGTTGCCGCGCTCCCAGGCGACCTGGCCCAGGGCGATGTAGCTTTCGCCCAGTTCAGGGTGTCCGGCGCCGAGCCGGGTGACCAGCCCATCGTGCCGCGCGAGCAGTTCCTGTTCGGCCAGCGTGTAGCGCCCCAGCTCGATCAACAGCGCGGCCAGTTCGCCCCGCACCGCCGTGGTCAGCGGATGCGATGCGCCGTTCGCCTCCAATGCGATCGCCAGCGCGCCGCGGAGTTCGCGTTCGGCGTCAAGCCGCCGGCCCTGCGCGCGATCCAGCGCCGCCATGGTGCGCCCGATCTGGATCAGCAGCGGGTGCCTGTCCCCGGCGTCCTGGCGTAACTGGTCGCGGGCGGCGGCATAGTCGGCCAGCGCCTTCGCCGTGTTGCCGGCATCGGCGAGCAGGCTGGCGAGGTCGAGGCGACTTTCCACCTCGGCGACGTCGGCGCCACTCACGCCGCGGCGCAGTGCCAACGCGCGCTCGAACAGCAGCTGCGCACTCCGGCGTTCCCCGGTGGCGCGCCGGCACTGGCCCAGCTGCGAGTAGAACGCGGCGGCCTGGGTGGGCAGCTGCGCCTGCTCGCGGCGCGCGCTGCCCAGCGCGGGCTGCATCAGCCCGACGCACGCGCCCGCCTCACCGAGCCGGCCAAGCATTTCACCGCGCTGGGTCAGCGATTCGAGCTGGAGGCTGGTCGGGATCCCGGGCGTGGCGTCGATGATCGCCGCCTGCTGGTCGAGGAGTTCCCCCGCCTCGCGGTAGTCCGCCAGGCTGCTGCGCAGGCGCGCGACCACGCCCAGCAGTTCGGCGCGCGCACGCGGTTGCCGCGCCAGCTCACGGTTGCCGCGCACGACCGCCACATCGAGCAGGCTGCGCAGGTCCAGGCTGCGGCCCTCGGGTGCGCTGCCGGCATGCTCGAACAGCCCCACCATGAAATCCTGCATCGCCTGCGCGCGGCTGGCCTCGCTCACCGCCTGCCGCGCCTGCCACGCCACGATCCCCAGCGCCAGGCTCAG
>JBBRWW010000007.1:0-42113 GCA_038248955.1 Lysobacterales bacterium | reverse complement strand
TTCTGGAACGACGCCACGATCGCGCCCGCCGCCAGCAGCACCGAGGCGAGCAGGCACAGGGTGCGGATCAGCAATGCCCGCAGCGGCGGACGCGTCTTCAGCCGCACCCGCCAGAGCACCGCCACTGGCACGACGAAGTAGGTCAGCAACGGCCACGCCAGCCCGAGCGTGATCAACTCGCGCGATTCCTTGTGGTCCGTGTGCAGGATGTTGCGGATCATGTCCGGGTCGAAATACACCAGGTACTGGTCCATGTAGTGGACCGCCAGGGCGGTCACCAGCAACAGCACGGACAGCAACGGCTTGGCCGTCCAGCGGTTCAGCACCAAAAGCAGCAGGGCCGTATGCAGCGCGGTGATCGCCACGAACAGGCTTGCCGCGGTCACCCATCCCCCGGCGCCATGCAGCAGGCCGGTTTCCGCGACGCGCTGCCAGAAGGCGGTATTGCAGAACACCGTGAAGAACACGCTGGTCGCGAGCGCGAGCGACTCGACGCTGATCGTCGGCCGGAACGACGCCAGCCCGGCAAGTACGTCGTAGCGGGCGCTGGCGCGACGCGCCGTCGCGCTCACTGGGCGTTCTCCGCGCCCGGCGGCTGGGTGGGTTGGCCATGGGCGAGGCCCACGGTGCCGCGAGTTGGGGGAATGTCGGCCGCAGGGCGCGCACGGGAACTGCGCTGGAAGTACAGGAACCCGCCCACCGCGCTGGCCCAGCAGATCGCCGCGGTCCACAGGTCATGGCTGATGAAGTGCGCGCCGCGCACCTGCTGCACGATGCCGAACAGCAGTCCCAGCGCGATGCCAACCGCCAGCCCCAGCCAGCGCCACTGCGGCCGGGTGACCAGGAAGAAGAAGTACAGCGCGAGCCACGAGTAGCCCGCGCTCGCGTGGCCGGCGGGAAAACAGGCCGCATGCGGCATGCCAGCCGGCCGCGGTGACAGCAACCCGACGTAATCGCGCGCGCCGCCGTAACGCGTCAGGTCCCACGGGCAGTCCACATTCGACCACGACTTGATCCACGCGACCACCAGGGTGGCCAGCAACGTGGACACCAGCAAGGTCGCCAGCGGCGTCCGCCAGGCCACCAGGGCGGGACGCAGCCGTGCCACGGCCCATGCCACCAACACCCCCACCCAGGCCGCGGTGCTGAGGTTCCGACCGACGATGTGGATCAGGCCCTCGGTGAGGAATGCCGACCGGAATCGCCAGGTGTGTCCCTGCCATGCATAGACACGGTCAGCGAGCCACTGGTCGCCGTGAAACAGCATCAGCCCGCTCGCCAGCGCTGCCAGCACCAGCGACGGCGCCCAGTAAGCGGCCGGAAACACTGACGATGCCTTCCATCCCGGCGCCACGGCCAGCGCGGACATGGCGGTCGACCCTGCCTCGTGGCGGTTGCCGGGCACCTCGGGAACCGCGCGTCCCGGCACCAGGCCCGGGTTATTGCTTGCTTTCATCGATTCGACACTTCGTCACAGGGAGGGCCGGACCGCAGCCAAACGGCGCCCGCGAACGTCGTGGGAAGGTTGTCGGAGCATGGCGGCAGGCACGTGGAATTCGTTATCCGCCTGATGGTAACGCCTCCGCGCTTGGCCGGCCCCGTTCAAGGTACGCAACCGCCCGGGACCATTAAGTTACGGCGCGGTCGCGGATGGGGCTCGGAACCGGGCCCCCGGGGCCATTGGCAAACCGACGACACCCAGTGGTAGCCATACTGATCGGAACCCGGCGCGAGGGTCGGACCAGGGCGTCGATCAGGAAAGGAGGTGGGTCATGGCGTATTTGCCTCGGCAGTGATTGCAGCGGCGGGCACGCAGCCGGTATGGCGCGAGGTCCCTGCTGCAAGCCTTACCGGCAAGGACGCGCTCACGAGTCCGCCGTGCGCTTGGCGACGACGGCAGCACCAGCGCCTTCGACGCGCCGGCCCAGGCGCCAACCCAGCGCGCCCGCCGCGGCCGCTCCCAGCGCCGCAATGCCGGCAAACCCCGCCACCACCATGCCACCACCACGCAGCAGGTTCATCGACAGCGAAATCACCAGGTCGCCGAACCGCCAAACGGCCGTATCGACCGCATTCTTGCCCTTGTATCGCAGGCTGCGCGGCACGTGTGCGAACAGGCTTTCGCGCGCCGGGCCGAGCACGCCGTAAGCGAGCCCGCGACTGACGATCAGCGCCAGCGCCACCCAGGGCAGCGAACCGATGACCGGCGCGTGCGGATCGTCGGAGACCACCACCAGCAGCATCATCACCGTGCTCACCAGTGCCCACAGCGCTATCGCCGGTGCCGCCCCGTGGCGCACCAGCAACCAGCGCGTCAGGGTCAGCTGCACGAACACCTGCAGGATGTTGGTGCCCAGGTCGAGGTTGGCGGCGAAACGCGTGCGCGACACCGCATCGGTGAACGTCGCGCCGGAGTAGTCGGCCACCAGCGCGTAGTTGATCGTGCCGATCGCATCGCCCAGCAGCAGCAGCAAGGCCATCGTCCGCATGAACGGATTGCCGAACACCTGCTTGAGTCCGTCGAACATGCCACCGCCGACCGCAGCCTCCTGCCCAGCATCGAAGCGGCGGCTGCCGTGGATGCGCGCCCACCGGCCAAGCAGCACCACGCACACCACCGCGCCGGCCAGCAGCGCCGCCGACACCACCAGCAACGGCGCGACACCCACCACCGACACCAGCGCGCGAGTCAGCAAGGGCCCAGCGATCGCGCCGGCGGTGCCGCCCAGGGCGATGATCGGGAACAAGCGCCGCGCCTGCGCCTCGTCCCAGATGTCGACCATGAAGCTCCAGAACACCGACACCACGAACAGGTTGAACACGCTGACCCAGACGAAGAACAGCGCCCCCAGTGCGCGCGGACTGAGCACGCCGTAGCGGGTGAACAGCGGCACGAACGCCAGCAGGCAGACGATGAAGAAGCCATGGACGACCGGCACCACCACGCGGCGCGGATAGCGCGCGACCAGCAGCGCGAATACCGGCGTCAACAACAAGGTGGCGACAAACGTGGCGCCATAGAACCAGGGCAGCTGGATCGAGCCGACCGCCGCGGACAATTGCTCGCGCACCGGGCGCATCACGTAGTACGCCGCCAGCACGCAGAAGAAATACACGAAGGACAGCGCGACCGCGCGCCGCTCGCCGGCGTGGACGTGGCGGCCGCCGGCGCCGGTGGCGGAGACGGCAGAAGTGGGGGGGGATCCGACCGGGCTGGTGGCCAACGTCGTGTTCCGCGGAAGGTGGCGGCACGGTAGCCGATGCCAGCGGCAGCCGCCAGCGGTTCCCGGCCGCCGAGCATTTGCTCTAGCCTCGCGTCATAGCGTCGAAGCTTCGCCGCCCGGGATATCGCCTTGTTCGACTACATCATCATTGGCGCCGGTTCGGCCGGCTGCGTGCTCGCCAACCGGCTGTCGCAAGACCCGGACGTCACCGTCCTGCTGCTCGAAGCCGGTCCGCGCGACTGGCACCCCTACATCCACATGCCCGCCGGACTGGCCAAGCTGGTCGGCCAGAAGGGCGTCAACTGGAACTACGACACCGTGCCCGAGTCGCAGCTCGACAACCGCGCGCTGTGGTGGCCGCGCGGCAGGGTGCTCGGCGGGTCGAGCTCCATCAATGCGATGTGCTACACCCGCGGCGTCCCCGGCGACTACGACGAATGGGCCGCGCACGGCGCCGACGGCTGGGGCTGGGACACGGCGCTGCGCTACTTCCGGCGCAGTGAACACAACGACCGCGGCGCCGACGACCTGCACGGCAGCGAGGGCCCGCTGCATGTATCCGACCTGCGCTACAGCAACCCGCTGTCGCATGCGTTCATCGAAGCCGGGCAGCAGGCGGGCTATCCGCGCAATGCCGATTTCAACGGACCGCGGCAGCAGGGTTTCGGTCTGTACCAGGTGACGCAGAAGGACGGCGCGCGCTGCTCCAGCGCGGTCGCCTACCTCAACCCGGCACGCGAGCGTCCCAACCTGACCATCATCACCGGCGCGCAGGTCAGCCGCATCACGTTCGATGCGCATGCCGGTGCTGGCCGACGCGCGAACGGCGTCGTCTATGTCGCGCGCGGCAAGGCGTACCACCAGGTCGCCACGCGCGAGGTGCTGCTCAGCGGCGGCGCCATCAATTCGCCGCAACTACTGATGCTGTCGGGCATCGGTCCGGCCGCGCAGCTGCGCCGGCACGGCATCGACGTGGTCGCAGACTTGCCGCAGGTGGGCGAGAACCTGCAGGACCACCTCGACGTGTGCACGCTGCGGCACTCGACCCAGCCCATCACCTACGACCGCGTCAGCGACCTCAAGATTGCGTTCGACTACTACCTGCGCGGCCACAGCGGCGCCGGCAGCAGCAACATCGCCGAGGCCGGTGCATTCCTGCGCTCGCGCCACGCGCCCGACGAGCGCGCCGACATCCAGATGCATTTCGTGCCGGCGATGCTCGACGACCACGGCCGCCACCGCCTCAAGGGCGATGGCTACACCTTGCATGCGTGCTTCCTGCGCCCGCGCAGCCGGGGCCGGATCGGCCTGGTCAGCGCCAACGCCTCGGACAAGGCGAGGATCGAGGCGCGCTACCTCACCGATGCGGACGGGTTCGACATGAAGATGATGGTCGAGTGCGCGCGGGTGTCGCGCGAGGTGCTGGCGCAGAAGGCGTTCGATGCCTTCCGCGGCGCGCCGATCTTCCCCGAGCGCGACGACCTCAGTGACGACGAACTGGCGGCGTTCGTGCGTGCCAAGGCCGAGACCGTCTACCACCCGGTCGGCACCTGCCGGATGGGCAGCGATGAGGCGTCGGTGGTCGATCCGCAGTTGCGCGTGCGCGGCGTCGAAGGCCTGCGCGTGATCGACGCCTCGGTGATGCCGACCCTGATCGGCGGTAATACCAACGCGCCGACGATCATGATCGCCGAACGCGCAGCGGACCTGATTCGCGGCCGGAACTGATCGCGCCACGGGGACCGCCCGCTTCGCGCCCCCGCCCGCGCGACCAACCATGGACTCAAGCCGGCGCTCGGGTTGAGCGGCGGATCGCGACTGGCCGGTTGGCGCGAGTCGCGAGTCGCGCGCGAACCCCGTGTCTGATTGCGGCCGGGGTGAGCGCGACCGGGGTGATTGCGGCGGATGCTGTGCCGGGCGAGCGGATCACCGGCCGCTGCGCGCGTGGGCTGAGTCGCCCTCGAGCATCGGCGGCAGCGGGCAATGCAGCACCGCGCAGATCGTCCGCAGCAATTCCGACTCCGCCACGCTGACGAGGCCATCGTGGCTGATCGCCGCGGTGATTGCCTCCACCAGCGCCTGCTTGGCGAACGGATCGAGCGCATCCAGCGGCATCCACCCGTCGTCGAGCCCCTGCACCCCGGCGGCGGGTGGCGCATACGCGATGTGGTCGCGCGGCAACACCCGTTGCAGTCCGGCGAGGTACGCGCGCTGCGCAGCCGCGGCATCGGCATGCCCGGCCTGCGCCACCACCGCCAGCAGCGTCGCGATCTCGTGCTTGACGTCCTGCGGCTTGCGACGCCCGAAGCGCGCATGCCGGGACGGATCGAGCGACTCGCGCACCAGCACCGACAGCAGGCGGCTGAGGCAGTACTCGAACAACGACACGTTGCCATCGGCCAACACCATCGCGGTGGCCGCGTCGAGGAACGCGTCCAGCTCCGGGCGCGGCCGCAGCCGCAGAACCGGGAACGCAAGCGAAGCCAGCGGCAGCCGCAGCATCGGATGCAGCGCGGCGACCTGCGTGTCGCGCAGCATCCGCGCCCGTTCCGCGACAGGCGCGCCGAGCCGCGCGCTGATCTCGAACTGCTGGATGTCGGCGATCGCGGCGTGGTTGTCCATCAGCAGCGACAGCAGCAACGGCACCACGGCGTCGCGCTGCGCCGCCAGCGCCCGCAACGGGGCCGGGACGTTGCCGACGATCGTGTCGGCACGCCGATAGTCGTCGGCGCCGGGTTGCGCCACCTGGGCGGCGACCATCGGCGGCGTCAGCGCGTGCTCGCTGGTGGTGCTGGGCATCAGCGAAGGCGACGATCCAGCGACCAGGCCCAACTGCACGTCCTCATCGAGCCCCCGCGGCGGCTCGGCCAGCCAGCGGCGCGACAGGGTGTCAAGCTGGTCGGCGCGGAACGCAGGCTCCAGTGCCTGGATGCGTTCCAGCAACGGCGGGTGGGTTGCGAACAACATTCCTCCGAACATCCTGCTGAAGCCGACGCCGTCGCCGAACAGCATGTGGCTGACCTCCTCGGCATCGCCACGCTCGTTGAGGCGCGAGCCTTCCTGCAGGCCGCCGATCTTCTTGAGCGCGCCGGCCAGGCCGGTCGTCTGGCGCGTGAACTGCACCGCCGACGCATCGGCGAGCCGCTCACGGCTGCGGCTGACGCCCGCCTTGATCATGCGACCGAAGAACAGGCCGATGTAGCCGATCAGCATCGCCACGACGGCGGCCACCAGCACCGCGGCGGCCCCATCCCTGCGTCCCCCGAAGCGGCCATGCTGCAGCACCTTCCGGCCGATCAGCGCCAGCATCATGATCCCGAACAGCAGGCCGATCAGGCGAATGTTGAGCCGCATGTCGCCATTGAGGATGTGGCTGAATTCATGCGCGATCACGCCCTGCAGTTCGTCGCGGTTGAGCCGTTCGATCGCGCCGCGCGTCACCGCCACGACCGCGTCGGACGGCGAGTAGCCGGCAGCGAAGGCGTTGATCGCCGCCTCATGCTCGAGCACGTAGATCTTCGGAACGGGCACGCCCGAGGCAATCGCGATCTCCTCGACCACGTTGCGCAGGCGACGCAGATTCGGGTCGGTGGTTTCTTCCGGCACCGGGACGCCGCCCATCTGCAGCGCGATCGGCTCGCCGCCGCCGCGCAGGCTGGCGATGCGGAACAGCGAGCCCAGCGCAATGACCGCGAGCGTCGCGAGCGTCGCAAACACCAACAGGCCCGGGCCGCTCCCGGCCGCCAGCGCCACCGCCACGTCGACGGCGAGGACGATGCCCAGCACCGCGAGCGCAAACAGCACCATCAGGCGCCCGGAGGTGCGACGCGCCGCCGCCTGGTGTTCAAAGAAATTCATGGCGATCCCCGGACGATGCGGATGGACAATCGGCACCGCCCGCCCGCACGACATGGCATCGCCATGCGGGCGGGCACCAGGCGCCGCTTCGCTCGGTCAGAACTGCACCTTCGGCGCTTCGCGCATTTCCAGCTTGTCGGCCGGGATCGCCAGCAACGCCGCGGGGGTGAAATGGAACATTCCCGCCAGCACGCTCGACGGGAACACCTCGCGCTTGTTGTTGTAGGACATCACCGAATCGTTGAATGCCTGCCGCGCGAACGCGACCTTGTTCTCGGTGCTGGTCAACTCCTCGGTGAGCTGCATCATGTTCTGGTTGGCCTTGAGGTCGGGATAGGCCTCGACCACGACCATCAATCGTCCCAGCGCGTTGTTGAGCTGGCCCTGGGTGGCGGCCAGTTGCTCCATCGCCGCCGGATCGCCCGGACTGGCCTTGGCCGCGGACAGTCCCGACATCGCGGCGCCGCGCGCGGCGACCACGGCTTCCAGCGTCCCGCGCTCGTGCGCGAGGTAGCCCTTGGCCGTCTCGATCAGGTTCGGGATGAGATCGAAGCGCCGCTGCAGTTGCACGTCGATCTGGGCGAATGCGTTCCTGAACGCGTTACGGGCGGTGACGAGCCCGTTGTAGATGCCGACACCCCAAAGCGCGACGACGATCACCAACCCGATCAAAACAAGAAAGCTGAACATGTTTGTTCCCCCATTCCCTGACATGGGCGCTAGTATTGAGCGCAACTCAGCATACGCAGGCGCTGCGGACGATGAAAGACGAAACCCCCTGGCGCTCGCGCCGCATGTGGCGGCTCGGCAGCCTGGCGTTGCTGTTGCCGATGACGCTGGGATCCGCGGCGCAGACGTCATTGCGGTGGGACGGTCCACCGGCTGCGACCGCGACGCCTGCTGCCACGACCGCTGCGCAACGCAGCCAGCCGCAGGCCAGCGCGGGCGGCGCGTCGATACCGGCTTCGCCCGGCACGCCACTGGGCGCGGATTTCAACGTGCGGCAGTTCGAGGCGATGGCGCAGCAACTCGTCGCCGGGCAGCGCGTGCCCGGGCTGGCGATGGCGATCGTGCACAACGGCCGGGTGGTCAGTGCGCGCGGTTATGGCATTACCGATGTCAAGGCGGCCGAACCGGTCGATGCACACACCGTGTTCCGGCTCGCATCGCTGTCGAAGAGCTTCGCCGGCACGATGGCCGGACTGCTCGTCAATGACGGCATGCTGCGCTGGGACAGCAAGCTCACCCAGTACCTGCCCACGTTCCAGTTGAAGGATCCTGGCGCCGCGCAGCAAGTCACCGTCGCCGACCTGCTCAGCCACCGCGTCGGCCTGACCCGCAATACGTATGACCGCGACCTCGAGGCCTACGTCGACTTCCACACGCTCACGCAGAAGCTCGCCAACGCGCCGATGCAATGCGCGCCGGGCAGCTGCTACGCCTACCAGAACATTGCCTTCAGCCTGATCGGCGACATCGTGTTCGCCGCCACCGGCGACTTCTACGCCCAGGAAGTGCAACGTCGCATCTTCAAGCCGCTCGGCATGAACGACGCCAGCCTCGGCCTCGAAGGCATCCAGGCCAGTTCGCGATGGGCGCGGCCACACGTGCGCGCACGCGGTGGCTGGACCTCGGTCACGCCGAAGTCGACCTACTACCAGATCCTGCCCGCCGCCGGCGTCAATGCCAGCGCCAGCGACATGGCGCAGTGGTTGCTCGCCCACACCGGCCATCGGCCGGACGTGCTGCCGGCGCCGCTGCTGGCGACGCTCCACCAGTCGCTGGTCGACACGCCCAGCGAGACGCGCGGCTCGCCGTGGCGCCGCCAACGCGTGAGCTCGGCCGGCTATGCCCTGGGCTGGCGCGCGTACGAATACGCCGGCCACCCGCTCGTGTTCCATGGTGGCGCGGTGCAGGGCTATCGCGGCGTCATCGCGATGCTGCCTGATCGCGACTTCGGTGTCGCGCTGCTGTGGAACAGCGAGAGTTCGCTGCCCACCGGCCTGGTGCCGACGATCCTGGATCGCGCGCTCGGGTTGCCCGACCAGCATTGGATCGATGTTGATTTCGACGAACCGTCGCTGTTCGCCGAAGACGCCACGCCCGCCGGCCCCGTTCCGGCCGGCAGCACGCTCACGAGATCTAGCGCGGCACCGCGCTGATGTTCGACGGGTGCTGCCCGGCCTGGCCCTTCGGCGGGTAACGCGTAGCCTGGTGCCGCGGGGCCGGCGCCACCGGCTCGACGCAGGTACCACGAAGGTCGGGCACGGAAACCGCCGATCGCGGCATATGCGTCTGCGAGCCGCAGAAATACCGGCCGACTATCACGCCCGCGTTCCTGAGCAGTCGGGGAGTGCGCAGCCAGGCCGAGAGCGCGTCAGCACCGGGGTGCTCCCATGGCTTGCTGCCCTGCGCAACGAACACCACGTGCACCACCATATGGTCGCGCAAAAAAAAACTCTCCCCCCGCCTGGGCTGCGGGGGAAGAGCGGCATTGCGGTTTTTTTCGGGGTATTTCTTGTTAGATCATCGGCGCCGGTGTCGTCGGCATGATCGCCGGCGGGGCTTTCCTGGGCGACCGCTTGACCGCAGGCCTCTTGGCGGCAACCTTCTTCGCCGCCGGCTTCTTCGCCGCGGCCTTCTTCGCCGCAGGCTTCCTGGCGACCGCCTTCTTGGCGACCTTCTTCGCTGCCGGCTTGCGGGCAGTGGATTTCTTCACTGCCTTCTTCGCGGTTTTCTTCACGGCTTTCTTGGCGGCGACTTTCTTCGCTGCCGGCTTGCGGGTTGCCGCCTTCTTCACGACCTTCTTGGCCGCCTTCTTGCCAGCGGACTTCTTGACTGCCTTCTTGGCGGCCTTCTTTGCAGCGGGCTTCTTGACGGCGGACTTCTTCACCGCCTTCTTGGCGGCCGCCTTCTTGACGACCTTCTTGGCCGCGGCCTTCTTCACGACCTTCTTGGCCGCTGCCTTCTTCACGACCTTCTTGGCGGCTGCCTTCTTGGCGACCTTCTTCACCACGGTCTTCTTCGCGGCGGATTTCTTCACTGCCTTCTTGGCAGCGGGCTTTTTCTTCGCAGTCTTCTTAACGGCCATGGGATGGCTCCTCGTCAGTGATGTATCGGGGGTTACTGCCCAGTACCAAACAGTGCCGCGGGCGAACCCGCGGCCAACCGTCAGCGTGCAAAGCACGTCGAAACGGATACGGCATGGCCCGTCGCGGACAGCACGCGGAGGGCCGAAAAAGAGGCGCGAAAGCGCTTGTCACGACTTGCCCCACTGGCGCAGCGCAAACAAAAACCCGATCTGTCGAAGACGGGCCGGGTCGCTGGGGGATGATCGTTTTTATTTTGTCGCCATACCATTTCGCGGGGGACAGTGATCCCGCGTCCACCGTTTTGACCGTCCGGGCGGATGTCGAAATTGGAGTGCGCGTTGTCGAGATTATCTTGCCCACTTGCTTCCGCAGAAAGCGTCTGCTGGGCGAAACGTAATCACAGTTTTTTTATGTGTCAACACCACCGCTTGTTTTTTTTTCATCGTGGCAACGCTGTGCGTTTGCGTCGCGCCGACATGGACCGACGTTGCAATGGCGCGAGGGTGATTGCCGGTGCGTTCGCGCGAATGCATCGAAGCGCTGAAAACCAGCAACAGCGCGGCTTGCATCGATGCGAATGCAATGACGTACGCATCACCGCGATCACTCGTGCGATCGCGCCATCGACGCGGCACCATTCGAAAACCGATCGCAGCTTTCGCGCGCGCGGGCGGCGCGGCCGGCGAAACTTTTCGCGTTGCACCACCCGTTTTGCGCAGGAATGCGCAGACATTTTTTTCCGCTCCGACGATTTTCGCGTCGTCGATCGCGCCATCGAACAGCGGAACGTGTCACGTCGCGGGTACGCAGGCGGAATGCCGCGGCATGGTTCGCGTGGCGCCAAAACGATGCAATGGATGTGGTCGCGCGCCGCAACTCGCTGCATCGGCGACGCCACGACCAGACACGGGTGGTTGCGACCCCCATGCGGTGCCTTGCACCCCGCAGTTCAGCGCCGAGGCTCGACGGGGATCCAGTCGATGCGCACGGCGGCACGCGACGCGGAACGTCGGAAACGACGCCGGCCGCACTTGGCGGCCGGCGATGGCAAAGCGGAAACGAGGCTCAGTGATCGTCGTCTTCGAGCAGCTCGGCATAGTCGTCCGGCGCCAGCAGATCGTTGAGCTGGTCGGGCTCCTCGACTTCGAGGGTAAAGATCCAGCCCTCGCCGTAGGCGTCCTCGTTGATGGTCTCCGGCTTGTCCGCCAACGCCGCGTTGACGGCGGTGATGGTGCCCGACACCGGCGCGTAGATGTCCGACGCAGCCTTGACGGATTCCACCACGGCGCAAGCATTGCCGGCCTCGACGCGGTCGCCGATGGTCGGCAACTCGACGTAGACCAGATCGCCCAGCAGGCCCTGGGCGTGGTCGGAGATTCCTACCGTGACCTTGCCATCGCCTTCGACGCGGGCCCACTCGTGGGATTTGAGGAACTTCAGGTCGCCGGGGATCTCACTCATGGGGGGCTCCGTGCTGCGATGGTCGTGGAAGGGGGATCAGTGTATCCAAGCCGCAAGCCGGCGGCGCAGGGAGGTCCCATTGCCGACGCACGCAGCGGTCATCAGGCCAGCACGCCATCCTGCGGCTTGCCGTCGCGGACGAACGGGAACTTGACCACGCGTACCGGCACCTCGCGGCCGCGGATGTCGACGCGGACGCCGCCTGCGGCGCCCGCCGGAAGCTCACCGGCCGGCACGCGCGCGAACGCGATGGCCTTGCCCAGCGTCGGCGAGAACGTTCCTGACAGGATTTCGCCTTCACCCAGCGCGGTCAGTACTTTCTGGCCGTGCCTGAGCACGCCCTTGTCGTCCATCACCAGGCCAATCATCTGCCGCGGCGCGCCGCTGGCCTTCTGCTGCTCGAGCACCTCGCGTCCGATGAAGTCGCGGCCCTCATCGAGCGCGACCGTCCACGCGAGCGCGGCCTCGTACGGCGACACCTCGTCGTCCATGTCCTGGCCGTAGAGGTTCATCCCCGCCTCCAGACGCAGGGTGTCGCGCGCACCGAGGCCCGCGGGCTTGACGCCGGCGCCGAGCAACGCGTTCCAAAACGCGACCGCGCCGTCCTGCGGCACCACCACCTCGAAGCCATCCTCGCCGGTGTAACCGGTGCGGGCGACGAACAGCGGCATGCCATCGATGGTGTGCGCGTCACCGGCGACGAATTTTCCGAGCTTGCCGATGCGGGCGCGGTCTTCCTCGCGCAGCAGGCCGATCACTTTTTCGCGGGCCGTCGGCCCCTGTACGGCGACCATCGCCAGATCGCCGCGCTCGGTGACCTGCACGTCAAATGCCCGGGCGTGCTCGCCGATCCATGCCAGGTCCTTCTCGCGGGTCGCGGCATTGACCACGAGGCGGAAGAAGTCCTCGGCGAGGAAATAGATGATCAGGTCGTCGATCACGCCGCCGCGCGGATTGAGCATTGCCGTGTACAGCGCCTTGCCCGGCTTTTGCAGCTTGTCGACCGAGTTGGCGACCAAGTGGCGCAGGAACTCGCGGACGCGCGCGCCACGCAGGTCGACGACCGTCATGTGGCTCACGTCGAACATGCCGGCGTCGTTGCGTACCAGGTGGTGTTCGTCGAGCTGCGATCCGTAGTGGATCGGCATGTCCCAGCCGCCGAAGTCGACCATCTTGGCGCCGAGCGCGCGGTGGGCTTCGTTGAGGATCGTCTGTCTTGGAGCCGTCGTGGATGTCATGGCCGGGCCTGCGGTGGGAAGCCGGTGATTATCCCAGATGGCGACGCCCACGCCGCAGTGTTGTCGATCGGGCGATGCGCCGGCACCCGCATCCAGGTGCGCGCCCTGGCCTGCGGGGCCGCTTCAACCCCTGCGCCGGAGCAGCGCTCAGCCAGCGGATTGGACCTTCAGCGTCATTCCGTCCGTCGCCACCGCGATCACGCGGACGACACTGCCGGCCGGCAGGTCCGGCCCGGCCACGTCCCAGTACGCATCGGCGACCTGCACGCGGCCGCTACCGTTGACGATCGCGCGCTCCAACGGCATCACCCGGCCGACCAACTGTTCGGCGCGTCGATTCAGCGTCGGCTGGTCGCTCTTGCGCTCGCGGCCACGAAACCAGCGCCGATACACCTGGATCGACACGAAGCTCAGCGCCACGAACAGCGCGACCTGCGCGAGTACCGACAACCCCGGCACCGCGAGCACGATCACGAACACCGCCATCGCGGCCAGCCCCAGCCACAGCATGAACGCGCCCGGCGCCAATGCTTCTGCCGCCAGCAGGAGCAGCGCGACTGCGGCCCAGGTCACGGCTTGCCAATCCCATTGCATGGCTCAGACTCCGCTGCGCATGGGCGGCGCGCCGACGGCCTTGCCGGGCTGCTGTCCAAACGACTCCTTGGCGAGTTCGGCGATGCCGGCAATCGATCCAATGATCCCGGCCGACTCCATCGGCATCAGTACGAATTTCTGGTTCGGCCCCTCGGCCAACGCCTTGAACGCCTCGATGTACTTCTGCGCAACGAAGTAGTTGATCGCCTGCACGTTGCCATTGGCGATCGCATCGGACACCAGTTGCGTCGCCTTCGCCTCGGCCTCGGCCAGCCGCTCGCGCGCCTCGGCCTCGCGGTAGGCCGCCTCGCGCTTGCCTTCGGCGGCGAGGATGGCGCCCTGCTTCTCACCTTCGGCCTTGAGGATCTGCGCCTGGCGGAACCCTTCGGCCTCGAGGATGTTGGCGCGCTTCTCGCGCTCGGCCTTCATCTGCCGGGCCATCGAATCGATCAGGTCGCGTGGCGGCGCGATGTCCTTGAGTTCGATGCGGTTGACCTTGATGCCCCAGGGATGCGTTGCCTGGTCGACCGCCATCAGGACCTTGGTGTTGATCTCGTCGCGCTTGGACAGTGATTCGTCAAGATCCATCGAGCCGATCGAGGTGCGGATGTTGGTCATCACCAGGTTGAGCGTGGCGATCTCCAGTTGCGCGACCTCGTAGGCCGCCTTGGCGGCATCGAGCACCTGGAAGAACACGATGCCATCGACCTTGACCACCGCGTTGTCCTTGGTGATCACGTCCTGGCTGGGCACCTCCAGCACCTGCTCCATCATGTTGATCTTGCGACCGATGTCCTGGTAGATCGGCATGAGGAAATGCAGGCCGGGCGACAACGTGTGGGTGTATTTGCCGAAAGCCTCGACGGTCCACTCGTAGCCTTGCGGCACCATCCGCACGGCCTTGAACAGGATGACCACCGCGGCTACCAGCAGCACGGTGGCGAGTAATGTACCGGTCATTGCGCTTCCCCTTGCGTCGAAGGCCTCGAGTATAGGTGAGGCCGGCGGCGCCGATGGCCGATGGCCGATGCCCGGGCGGATTGTCGACGGCAACCGCGGCGCGCGTTGATCAGCTCGTTGCCGCCTCGATGCGCTGCCAGTCGCCCTCGTCCAGGCGCTCGGCCACATCCAGCGCCTCAAGATTCTGCAGCAACTGCTCGGGCCGGCTGGCGCCGAGGATCACGCTGGACACGTGCGGGTTGCGCAGGCACCAGGCGATTGCCAGTGGCGCCGGCGCGACATCGAGGGCGGCGGCGACGGCGGTGAATCGGCGCGCGCGCTCGACCCGGCGTTCTTCCGGGGAGCCGATCACGCCAGGCGTGATCCCGGCTGCATCGGCGCGCGCCAACCGGGTTCCGTCGTGCACGCCGTCGCTGTACTTGCCCGTCAGCAGCCCCGATGCGAGCGGCGACCAGATCGTGGTGCCCAGTCCGAGTTCGGCGTACAGCGGCGCGTATTCGAGCTCGACGCGTTCGCGGTGCAGCAGGTTGTACTGCGGCTGCTCCATCGTCGGTGCGTGCAGATGCTGGTCGCGGGCGATGCGGTGCGCCGCGCGGATGTGCGCGGCCGGCCATTCCGACGTACCCCAGTACAGCACCTTGCCCTGGCGGATCAGCGTGTCCATGGCCGCCACCGTTTCCTCGATCGGCGTATCGGGATCGGGGCGGTGGCAGTAGTACAGGTCCAGATAATCGACCCGCAGGCGCCGGAGTGCATCGTGGCAGGCATCGGTGACGTGCTTGCGCGACAGCCCACGCTGGGTGGGGCGCGGTTCCCGGGCGGCGCCGAACATGACCTTGCTCGACACGCAATAGCCGTCCCGCGGCAGGCGCAGGTCGGCGATCACGTCGCCCATGAGCGTTTCCGCCTCGCCGTGACCGTAGACCTCGGCGTTGTCGAAGAAGTTGATGCCGTGGTCCCAGGCCGCGGCGATCAGGTTGCGCGCGGTTGCCCGGTCGACCTGGCCGCCGAACGTGACCCAGGCCCCGAATGACACGGCGGACAGCTGCAGGCCGGACGAGCCCAGGCGACGGTATTGCATGGCACGCTCCATGGTGAGATCGCGATGCCCGCATGCTACCCGCACCGTGTCGCGCGGTGAACGGCGCCACGTCATGCCGTGATCGCCGCGCCGGCCGCGGTGTACAATCCGCGCCTCCTCCTCCGGGGAGTAGCCCCCTCGCGACGATCGCGGGGATGCGCGTCAACACACTTGGCCAGCAGGCCATGGCGCGCAGGGTGGGTTCGTTTCCTTCCGAACCCGCGGGCGAGACCGAAGGCAGGCGTTGCGCACGACCCGGGCCGGGCCGCGCGACGTTTGCTTTCGTCGTCGCGCCTGGCCCTGGAGTATCGATGGACATTCCGCCCCTCACCACCGCGCTGATCTCGGCCGGCACGGTCGCGCTCGCCGAGATCGGCGACAAGACGCAATTGCTGGCCCTGCTGCTGGCGGCGCGCTTCCGCAAGCCTTGGCCGATCGTCGCCGGCATCCTGCTCGCCACGTTGCTCAACCACGCCCTGGCCGCGTGGGTTGGCGCGCGCGGGGCAGCCTGGCTGCAGCCCGGGACGCTGCGCTGGGTCGTCGCCGCCAGTTTCCTGGCGGTCGCGGCGTGGACCCTGAAGCCGGACAAACTCGACGCGAGCGACGAGCATCTGCCCGCGCGCGGCGCGTTCGTCGCGACCACGATCGCGTTCTTCATCGCCGAGATCGGCGACAAGACCCAGGTCGCCACCGTGTTGCTCGCCGCCCGCTACCACCCGCTATGGGAAGTGATCGCCGGAACGACCGTCGGCATGCTGCTGGCGAACGTGCCGGTGGTGGTGCTGGGCAGCCGATTCGCCGACCGTCTGCCCCTGACGGCCGCCCGGTACGTGGCCGCGGCCGTGTTCCTGGGGCTGGCGATCTGGGTCGCGCTGCGCGGGCTGGGCAGCTGATCGTTGCCCAGCCCGGGACGCGCGCTATGCTCGCCGGGTCTTCGCCTGGGGTCCAGGATGCTCAACACCAGCCGTAGTTTCCGGGGCATCGTCGTCGCGCTGCTGTCGCGACCGGACGAAATCATGCTCGGCGTGGGCGCCAGCGGCGAATTGCTGGTCGCGCGGCTGCGCGTGGTGATCGCCGCGGCGCTGCTGCTGGTGCCGTTGGCCAACGCGCTGGCTGGCGCATCCATCGAGGAGACCCTCGCGGCCCTGGGGGGGGCGGTGCTGATCAATGGCTTCGCGCTCGCCTGGCTCAGCCTGGCGCGCCGCCAGCGGCGCTACCGCTGGTTGTCTTTCGCCAGTACCACCTTCGACGTCACCGTCACCAGCGTCGCGCTGCTGGTGCTGGCAATGGATCACGTACCCGCCGGCCTCAACAGCCTGGTCGTGTGGTGTGGCTACCTGCTCGCGATCGTCCTGACCGCGCTGCGCAGCGACGGACGCGTCACGGTGCTGGCCGGCGCGTTGGCGCTGCTGCAATACGGGCTGCTCACCCTGATCGCGTTGACATTCGTGTCATCGCCCGACCAATTGATCTCCAGCGACTATGGCGCCGTGACCGCTGGCAGCCAGCTGCAGCGGTTGCTGCTGCTGGTCATCGCCACCGTCGTCACCGCGATGCTGGTGTACCGGGCGCAGCAACTGGTGGAAATGTCCGGCACCGACGGCCTGACCCACCTGCCCAACCGCACCTGGCTGCTGCACCGGATGCCGCGGCTTTTCGAGGCCGCGCGCGCCGACCGCAGCTCGCTGACGATCGCCCTCATCGACCTCGACCACTTCAAGCACATCAACGATGAAATCGGCCATCGGGCCGGCGACCGCGCGTTGCGCCACGTCGTGTCGATGCTGCGGCAGTCGGCCCAGCCCGGCGAATGGCTGGTGCGGCTGGGTGGCGAGGAATTCGTGATGGTGCTGCGCAAGCCGATCGGCACCGCATGGGAACGCGTCGACATGATCCGGCGACTGGTCGCTGAACGGCCATTCGAGCCCGAGCGCAACGGCGATCCGATTACCCTGACCTTCAGCGCCGGACTTGCCAGCTACCCGCACGAGGGGGTCGACCTGTCAGGCCTGCTGCATCGCGCCAACGACCGCCTGCAACAGGCCAAGCGCGACGGTCGCAACCGCGTGATCGCGCGCGACGGCTGAAATCGCAACGGGAACGCCTGTCTGACGCTCGCCGGGGACGACCTGGCTTGCCGCTGCAAGCCGCGATGCCCTAGTCTGCGTGGATATTGATGCAGCCGGCACCCGGCGCAGGGGAAAACTTGGTGGACTTGATGGCGCAGGGGGCGTTTGGCCTGTTTGGCTTGGCGGTGCTGATAGGCATTGCCTGGCTGTTTTCCAATAACAAGAAATCGGTCGATTGGACGCTGGTCGCCACCGGGGTGACGTTGCAGATCGCATTCGCCGCGCTGGTGCTGCTGGTGCCCGGCGGCAAGGATGCGTTCGACGCGCTCGGCAACGGCTTCGTCAAGGTGCTCAGCTTCGTCAGCGCCGGCTCGACCTTCATCTTCGGCGACCTGATGGACACGACGAAGTACGGATTCATCTTCGCGTTCCAGGTGTTGCCGACGATCATCTTCTTCGCCGCGCTGATGAGCGTGCTGTATCACCTGGGCGTGATGCAGGTGATCGTGCGTGCGATGGCCTGGGCGATCACCAAGGTGATGCGCGTGTCCGGCGCCGAGACCACCAGCGTCTGCGCCAGCGTGTTCATCGGCCAGACCGAAGCGCCACTGACCGTCCGCCCGTACATCAGCAAGATGACCGAGTCGGAGCTGATCACGATGATGATAGGCGGCATGGCGCACATTGCCGGCGGCGTGCTGGCCGCGTACGTGGGCATGCTCGGTGGCGGCGACCCGGTGCAGCAGGCGTTCTACGCCAAGCACCTGCTGGCGGCCTCGATCATGGCCGCACCGGCGACGATGGTGGTGGCCAAGCTGCTGATCCCGGAGACCGGCACCCCGCTGACCCGCGGCACGGTCAAGATGGAGATCGAGAAGACCACCAGCAACATCATCGATGCCGCTGCCGCCGGTGCCGGTGACGGCCTGCGACTGGCGCTGAACATCGGTGCGATGTTGCTGGCCTTCATCGCCCTGATCGCGCTGCTGAACTGGCCGTTGACCTGGATCGGCGAGGCCACGGGCCTGTCGGCGATGCTCGGCAAGCCGACCGACATGGCCACCCTGTTTGGCTACCTGCTGTCGCCGGTGGCGTGGTTGATCGGCGTACCGTGGCAGGACGCGAACATCGTGGGCGGCCTGATCGGCGAGAAGATCGTGCTGAACGAATTCGTCGCCTACCTGCACCTGGCCGACATCGTCAACGGCAAGACCCCCGGCGTGGTGTTGAGCGACCAGGGCAGGCTGATCGCGACCTACGCGCTGTGCGGGTTCGCCAACTTCAGCTCGATCGCGATCCAGATCGGCGGCATCGGCGGGCTCGCCCCGGAACGTCGCCAGGACCTCGCCCGCTTCGGCCTGCGCGCGGTGCTGGGCGGCACGATCGCCACGCTGATGACCGCAACGATTGCCGGCGTGCTGACCAACTTCGGCTCCTGACGCCTTCGGGTCCAGGACCTTTCGCATGGCGTCCGTGGTCGTCATCGGTTCGTTCAACGTCGACCACGTCTGGACCGTCGCGGTGCTGCCGCGGCCCGGCGAGACCCTCAGTGGCCGCTACCACAGCGGCCCGGGCGGCAAGGGCTTCAACCAGGCCACGGCCGCCGCGCGCGCCGGCGCCGCCACCTGCTTCGTCTGCGCGCTCGGTGACGACGTCGGCGGACAGCTGGCACGCGTGCTGGCCAATGCCGATGGCATCGACCTGCGCGACGCGGTCAGCGCCGAACCGACCGGCACCGCCGGCATCCATGTCGACGCCGAAGGCCGCAACAGCATCGTCATTGGCGCAGGTGCCAACGCGACGCTGACGCCCGCGTTCGTCGACCAGCAGGCGGCATCGATCGCGGCAGCGGCGGTGATCCTGTGCCAGCTTGAATCGCCGCTCGATGCGGTGCACGCCGCATTCACCCAGGCCCGGCGCGCCGGCGTCGCCACGATGCTCAACCCCGCTCCGGCGGACGCGCTCGCGCCGCCCGGACTGCTGGCGCTGGCCGATGTCATCACGCCCAACGAGACCGAGTTCTGCGCGCAGCTGGCACGCCACCTCGGCGAGCATTTGGCGCCGGATTCGCTGGCGACGCTCGACGACCTGATCCTGCACGCGGCGTGCCGGCGCCTGCTGCCGACGGCCACCGTCGTGATCACGCTGGGCGCCGCCGGTTGCCTCGTTTCGCATCCCGACCACGACCAGCGCGGTGACGAGCGGCCGTACTACCGCCTTGCCGCACTGACGGTCGAGGCCATCGACACCACTGGCGCCGGCGATGCCTTCAATGGCGCGCTCGCCGCATCGCTGGCCAGCTCGCCCGGCGCCGCCTTTGTTGAGCACGCGCGCTTCGCCAACCGCTATGCGGCACTGTCGACGGAGGTTGCGGGCGCCAGCGGCGCGATGCCGCGCCGAGAGGATGTGCGGAAGCGATTCGGCGACTGATACGCGCCTGCGACGGCCCGCGCGGCTGGCATCCGAGGGCCCCCACGCGCGGCGTGGCCGCCCTGAGCCCCGGCCACTCATCGCGAGCCCGGACCGTGCAGCCGATAGCCCCGACATCGCCGTCGTTACAATGGCGGCCATGTCCGCCGCCCCCCTCCAGATAGGCCCCCATGCGATCGCCCCGCGAGTGCTGCTGGCGCCGATGGCAGGCGTCACCGACAAGCCTTTCCGGGTACTGTGCAAACGCATGGGCGCCGGCTTGTGCGCGTCGGAGATGACCACCAGCGATCCACGTTTCTGGACCACCGCCAAGTCGCGCCACCGCATGGACCACAGGGGCGAGCCGGCGCCGATCAGCGTGCAGATCGCCGGCACGATTCCGGCCGTCATGGCCGACGCGGCGCGTTACAACGTCGACCACGGCGCGCAGATCATCGACATCAACATGGGCTGCCCGGCCAAGAAGGTCTGCAATGCGTGGGCGGGCTCGGCGCTGATGCGCGACGAAGCCCTGGTCGCGCGCATCCTCGAAGCGGTGGTGAACGCGGTCGACGTACCGGTGACACTGAAGATCCGCACCGGCTGGGACCACGACCGGCGCAACGCACCGCTGATTGCCCGCGTGGCGCAGGAGTGCGGCATCGCCGCGCTGGCGGTGCACGGCCGCACCCGCGACCAGCAATACACCGGCGTCGCGGAGTACGACACCATCGCCGCGATCAAGGCCGCGCTGTCGATCCCGGTGATCGCCAACGGCGACATCGACTCGCCGAAGAAGGCGGCATTCGTGCTGCGGCACACCGGCTGCGACGCGGTGATGGTCGGCCGCGCAGCGCAGGGACGGCCGTGGATCTTCCGCGAGATCGCCCACTACCTCGCCACCGGCGAACTGTTGGCCGAGCCGTCGCTGGGCGAAATCCGCGCACTGCTGCTCGGCCACCTCGAACACCTGCATGCCTTCTACGGTGAACCCGCCGGCGTGCGCATCGCCCGTAAGCACCTGGGCTGGTACGCGAAGGACCGTCCCGAGAACCACGCCTTCCGCGCGGTGGTCAACCGCGCCGATACCGCGCAGGCGCAACTGCAGCTGACGTGCGACTATTTCGACGCCTTGATCGCGGGCGAGTCGATCGACCTGTCCGCCGCGGCATGACCCTCGGGAACAGGCCATGAGCACCACGCCGTCCACCGACCTGCCGTACCTGCACGGGTTTTCCGCGATCGAACAGGCGCGGCTCGTGAGGCAGGCGCGCATCGCCGAGACCACCGTCTTCCGCAACATCGACTACACCGGCGCGCTGCGCCTGCTGGAAGTCGGCAGCGGGGTGGGCGCGCAGACCGAGATCCTGTTGCGGCGCTTCCCCGAGCTGCACGCGACCTGCGTCGACTTCAGCCAGCCGCAGCTCGACGCCGCGCGCGCCAACCTCGGCCGCATGTCGTGGCTGGAAGGCCGCTACGCGCTACAGCAGGCCGACGCGATCGACCTGCCGTTCGATCCGCGAAGCTTCGACAGCGCGTTCCTGTGCTGGGTACTGGAACATGTCCCGTCCCCGGCACGGGTGCTCAGCGAAGTGCGCCGCGTGCTCTCCCCCGGCTCTGCGGTGTATGTCACCGAGGTGATGAATGCCTCGTTCCTGCTCGAACCCTATTCGCCCAACCTGTGGCGCTACTGGATGGCCTTCAACGACTTCCAGATCGAAAGCGGCGGCGATCCGTTCGTGGGCGCCAAGCTCGGCAACCTGCTGCTGGCTGGCGGCTACCGCGACGTGACCACGGAGATCAAGACCTTTCATTTCGACAACCGCGAACCGGCGCGGCGAAAGACCATGATTGCGTTCTGGCAGGAACTGCTGCTGTCGGCCGCCGACCAGCTGCTCGCCGCCGGCAAGGTCACGCCCGACACGGTCGATGGCGTGCGCCGCGAGATGCACCAGGTACAGAGCGACCCGAACGCGGTGTTTTTCTATTCGTTCGTGCAGGCGCGCGCGACGGTTTACTGACTGATGCCGCAGCAGCGGGCATGCCATCGCGGGCTTCCCGGCGGCGTTCCGGCGTGAGCGGTTCGCCGGCGATCCGGCGACGCACGTGCCCGGGCACACCTCCGATCCGCGAGAACGAGGCCCAAGCAAAGCGGCGTCACCTGTGTGACAGCGCGCTTAACGCCAGGCCCCTGCCGCCATGGGCACAATGCGCCGGGGCGGCCCGTTATGTATCATGCGCGGCCATCCTTTCATCCGAATCAAGGGATGTAAGCCATTGGAACCCGCTTCCGATCACGACCCGACCATGAGAGCCGCTTGATGACCAGCTATTTGTTCACCTCCGAATCCGTGTCCGAAGGCCATCCGGACAAGGTTGCCGACCAGATTTCCGATGCCGTCCTCGATGCGATCCTGACCCAGGACAAGCGCGCCCGCGTGGCGTGCGAGACCATGGTCAAGACCGGCGTGGCGATCGTTGCCGGCGAGATCACCACCTCGGCGTGGATCGACCTGGAGGCGGTGACCCGCAAGGTCATCGTCGACATCGGCTACGACAGCTCCGAAGTGGGCTTCGACGGCGCCACCTGCGGCGTGCTGAACCTGATCGGCAAGCAGTCGCAGGACATCGCCGACGGCGTCGATGGCAGCAAGAAGAAGCAGAAGAAGCCCGAGGAACAGGGCGCGGGCGACCAGGGCCTGATGTTCGGCTACGCCTGCAACGAGGCACCCGAGTTCATGCCGGCGCCGATTTACTACAGCCATCGACTGGTCGAGCAGCAGGCCAAGGTGCGCAAGAACGGCAAGCTCAAGTGGCTGCGTCCGGACGCCAAGTCGCAGGTCACCCTGCGCTACGACAACGCGCACAGCGTGATCGGCCTCGACGCGGTGGTGCTTTCGACCCAGCACGACCCGGGCATCAAGCACAAGGACCTGGTCGAGGGCGTCTACGAGCTGATCCTCAAGCCGGTGCTGCCCAAGGCGATGCTGGAGAAGCTGCCGAAGAGCAAGATCCACATCAATCCGACCGGCATCTTCGTGACCGGTGGCCCGGTCGGCGATTGCGGCCTGACCGGCCGCAAGATCATCGTCGACACCTACGGCGGCATGGCGCGCCACGGTGGCGGCGCGTTCTCGGGCAAGGATCCGTCCAAGGTCGACCGCTCGGCCGCCTACGCCGCGCGTTACGTCGCCAAGAACCTGGTCGCGGCCGGCATCGCCGACCGTTGCGAGGTGCAGGTGTCGTACGCGATCGGCGTGGCCGAGCCGACCTCGATCTCGGTGACCACCTTCGGCACCGGCAAGATCAGTGACGACAAGATCGAAAAGCTGATCCGCAAGCATTTCGACCTGCGCCCGTATGGCATCCTGCAGATGCTCGACCTGATCCACCCGATGTACCAGGCGACCGCCGCGTATGGTCACTTCGGCCGCAAGCCGAAGGACATCAGCTACGTCGACAGCGCCGGCACCAAGCACACCGCGACCGCGTTCTCGTGGGAAAAGACCGATCGGGCCGACGAACTGCGCAAGGACGCCGGGCTGAAGAAATAGGCCGCACCCGGCACCCGACCCTGCAAGCAGAGCCGGGCTTGCTCGGCGGGCGTGCTCGGCGGGATTACCCCGCCCCGGCGGCCCGCCAGCGGAGCAAGCTCCACTCCACGGCGTTGCCAGGCGGTCGGCAAACCCAACATCGGACGGGCCGCATCGCGGCCCGTCCGCATTTTTGCCGGCCTTTTAAACTCCCCCTTTCCCTTGCTACCTGTATCCCTATCGTGACGTTCACATCGCCCGACGGCGCCCATCTCAAACGCCTGCTCCGGCAGGAGTTCGACCCCAGAAGCATCACCCGTGGCACCAGCTATTTTCGTGGTGGGCGGGTGATCAGGGTCGAGATCGAACCGGTCGAAGCAGTCTTGCTGGTCAGCGGCGACGTGCAGGGCACCGCACGCAAGCCCTACATCGCCGTGCTGGAACTGCAACACGACGACAGTGGATTCGTGCTGCTCAACGACTACTGCACCTGCCCGCTCGGCGGTGGCTGCAAGCACGCGGTCGCCTTACTGCTGGCGGTGGCCGAGCGTCTGGCCACCAATCCCGCGATTCCCGCGCCCGCGCTGTCTCCGACCCAATGGGATCGATGGTTCCAGGCCACGCAAGCGCCTGCAGTCGCCACCGCCGTGGCAACGGTCGAACAGCGTCTGGGTTTCATCTTCGACATCGACCGGCAGGTTCCACTGCCCACACTGACCGTGCAACCCACCTGGTTGAACCGCCTGAAAAACGGCGGCTGGGGCAAGCCGGAGCCTTGGCGGACCGGCAGTTCCAGCCTGCCCGCGCAGCGGCACGCCCTCCTGGACGACGCCCAGCATGCGCTGGTGGCAGCGCTGCGCATGCAGCCGCTGCTCAACGCCCACGGGATCGAGGCCTACCGGCTCGAAGGCGCTCGCGGCGATGGCCTCGCGGAAGCGCTGCTGGACGGGCAATGGTGCTGCTGGCAAAAGCCGCGCGCCGGCACGCTCGCCCGCGGCGGATCGATGCCGCTGCACTGGCAATGGCAGCTTCAGCCCGACGGCAGCCAGCGCCTGCTCGCCGGGGGCGTGGCCGATGGCGTGGCGGATCATGCCGAGGGAGTGCGGCTGCTGCGCGCCGGCGGCCTGTGGTATTTCGATCCCGTGCAGCAGCGTCTCGGCCGGGTCGACCACGACGCCGCGCTGGCCCAGCGCCTGTTGCAGATGCCCGTGCTCGCGCCGGAACACATCGAACACGTGTCGACGCAATGGCAGCGTCAACCGGCGCTGGCCGGGCTGTCGCCGCCGGTGCCGGTGGCGCCGCCGCGCAGCATCGGTGGAACCCCCACCGCGGTGCTGACGCTGGCCGTCGCCAAGCCCGAGCCCGACGCTCGCGGGTCGCAGGCCGGCTGGTACCGGCAACGGATGGCGAACTCGCCGGCGCTGCATGTCGCGCGCCTGCAATTCGACTACGCCGGCCACCGCGTGGAAGCCGAATGGCCGATCCGACCCGAGCGGCGGCTGGTCGATGGCCAGTTGCTGCTGATCCAGCGCGATGCCCGCGGCGAGCAGGACGCGGCCGACCGCCTGCTCAAGCTCGGCCTGCAGCCCGCGCAGGATCACCGCCTGCTGTCGTGGCCGATGTCGGACTGCGTGACCGCTGGCGACTGGCTGCTGCACGACCCGAAAGCCTGGCTCGACCCGATGGCGCTGCCGGCGCTGAGTCCAACCCTGGCCGCCGCCGGCGTGCGGGTCGAGTTTGCGGCCGACTATCCGATCGAACTGCTGGCGCAACCTGATGCCTGGTATGGAGAACTTGTCGGCGAACTTGTTGGCGATCTCGACGGCGATCTCGACGGCGATCTCGACAAACCGGACGACCAGGACTGGTTCGGGATCGAACTGGGCATCCAGATCGGCAAGGAGCGCGTGTCGTTGTTGCCGATCCTCGCCCACGCGCTCGCAGATCCGCACTTTGCGCTCAAGCCCGCGGCCACGGAGAGCGCCGACGCGGTGTGGCTGGCGCCGCTGGATGCGCGCCGCCGCGTGGCGCTGCCGCTGAGCCGGGTGCGCGCGCTGCTGGCGCCGTTGCTGGAGTGGCTGTCGCCAGCACACGGCAACGCCCCGCTGCGCGTGCCGCGACTGGCGGTGGATGCGCTGACCGAGCTGCAATCACCGGCAGGCGCCGGCCTCACCTTCGCCGGCGCCGCCTCGGCGCAGGCGTTCGCGCAGCGCCTGCGCCAGGCCGGCCACGACCTGCCGTTGCAGGCCCCGCCGGGACTGCTCGCCACCCCGCGCGCGTACCAGCTAGACGGTCTGCGCTGGCTGCAGTTTCTCGCCGACGCCGGTCTGGGTGGCGTGCTCGCCGATGACATGGGGCTGGGCAAGACCCTGCAGGTGCTGATGCATCTGCTCGCCGAAAAACAACGCCAGCGGCTGCCGCACCCGGCGCTCGTGGTATGCCCGACCTCGGTGGTCGGCAACTGGTGCGACCAGGCCGCGCGGTTCGCGCCGGACCTGCGCGTGCTGGTGCTGCACGGCAGCGACCGCGCGGCCCACTTCGACCGCATCGGCGACCACGATCTGGTCATCACCACCTACGCGCTGCTGCCGCGCGACCGCGAGGCCCTGCTCAAGCAGCGCTTCACCGTCGCGGTGTTCGACGAGGCGCAGGCGATCAAGAACCCGCGCAGCCAGGCGGCGCAGGTCGCCCGCGTCATTCCGGCCGCACGCCGTCTGGTCGTGACCGGCACGCCGATGGAAAACCACCTCGGCGAGCTGTGGGCACTGATGGACTGCGTTCTGCCCGGGCTGCTCGGCGACGCGAAGCACTTCGCCAAGCATTTCCGCACCCCGATCGAGAAGCATGGCGACGGCGACCGCCAGGCCCGGCTCAACCGCCGCATCGCCCCGTTCATGCTGCGCCGGAGCAAGGAACTGGTCGCGCCGGAGCTGCCGGCCAAGACCATCATCGAGCACAAGATCGAACTGGCCGGCCGCCAGCGCGAGTTGTACGAGACGCTGCGGCTGGCGATGCACGACCGCGTGCGCGAGGCGCTGGCCACGCGCGGGCTGGCGCAATCGAGCATCGTCGTGCTCGACGCCCTGCTCAAGCTGCGCCAGGCCTGCTGCGATCCGCGTCTGGTCAAGCTCGACGGCAAGGCGCGGCCGGTCGCCACGTCGCCGCCGTCGGCCAAACTCGACGTGCTGCTGCCGATGCTCGATGAACTCGTCGACGAAGGCCGGCGCATCCTGCTGTTCTCGCAGTTCACCGGCATGCTCGACCTGATCGAGACGGCAGTGCGTGAGCGCGGCATCGGCTACGTGCGCCTGGACGGCAGCACCCGCGACCGCGCCACCCCGATCCGGCGATTCCAGGCCAATGAGGCGCCGCTGTTCCTGATCAGCCTCAAGGCCGGCGGCGTCGGCCTGAACCTGACCGCGGCCGACACGGTGATCCACTACGACCCGTGGTGGAACCCGGCGGCCGAAGCGCAGGCGACCGACCGCGCGCACCGCATCGGCCAGGACAAGCCGGTGTTCGTCTACAAGCTGATCTGCGCCGGCACCGTGGAGGAAAAGATCCAGGTGATGCAGCAACGCAAGGCCGGCCTCGCCCAGGCCCTGCTCGACGGCGGCACCCGCACCGCGTTGCAGTTCGACGAGACCGACATCGAGGCGCTGTTCGCACCGGCATAATCGTCGCGGGCTGATCGGACCCCGAGGCGACTCATCGCTGACCAACCCGGCATGTCGCCCCGTTGGCCCGCGCCAGAGCGAAGCCCAGCGGATCGAGCCGCGAGGGGAACAAGCCGTCACCCCAGCCAAGGCCGGCGTCCATCGTGCCAAGGTGCATTCCAGCGTTTGCTGCAATGACGAGTTGCAAAAAAGTGCGCAAGCACTGCTCCACTCCTCTCCAGCAGGGAAATTCCAGACCCCCGCCCTACCGAACCGGATTACGCTTTTGACGACCACGACCACGACCACCAGCGCACCGATGGACCCCACCGACCTGACCTTGCCCGAGCGCCTGCGCGCGGCGCTCGCGCTGCTCGAATCCGTCGCCCTCGACACCACCTTGCTCGACGTACTCGACGTCGACGAGCGCAAGCGCCTGCACCAGGCCGTGGCCCGCGTCCACGACCCCGATCCGGGCATCCGCCGGCAGAAGCTCAAGGCGCGCGAGCGCGAGCGCAACGCCGAGAACATCCGTCGCGCCGACGCCATGCTGGACCAGACCGGGATCCGCACGCTGCGCCGGCGACCGGTGTTCACCACCCCGAATTACTTCGTGCCCAAGCAGATCGGCCAGCCGGAAACCGGCGCGCACGAACGCGCCGAGCCGACACCCGCGCCGCAGCAATCGCTGGAAACCTCGCACTGCTACGTATGCAAGCAGAAGAACTCCCTGATCCACCACTTCTACGACCAGATGTGCCCGGCGTGCGGCGACTTCAACTTCGCCAAGCGCACCGAATCAGCCGACCTGACCGGCCGCATCGCGCTGCTGACCGGCGGCCGGGTCAAGATCGGCTTCCAGGCCGGCCTCAAGCTGCTGCGCGCCGGCGCCCGGCTGATCGTGACCACGCGTTTTCCGCGCGACTCGGCGGCGCGCTACGCGCAGGAGCCGGACTTCGAGCAGTGGGGGGACCGGCTTGAGGTCTTCGGCCTCGACCTGCGCCACACGCCCAGCGTCGAGGCGTTCTGCCACGAACTCAGCGGTCGGCTGCCGCGACTGGACTACATCATCAACAATGCCTGCCAGACCGTGCGCCGACCGCCGGAGTTCTACGCCCACATGATGGAAGGCGAGACCGCGGCGCTGCACGATACCCCCGAGGTCGTGCGCCAGCTGGTCGGCAGCTACGAAGGCCTGCGCGGCCATGACCTGCTGCCCGAAGCGACCGCGTCGGCGATGCAGCTGTCGCTCGGCCAGGATAACCGCGAGGCCGCCGGGCTGACCCGCTCGGCCGAACTGTCGCAGGTGCCACTGCTGGCCGATGAACTGCTCGGGCAGAAGCACCTGTTCCCCGAAGGCCGGCTCGACAAGGACCTGCAGCAGGTCGACCTGCGCGGCCGCAATTCGTGGCGGCTGCTGATGCACGAAGTGCCGTCGGTCGAATTGCTGGAAACCCAGCTGGTCAACGCGATCGCGCCCTTCATCATCAACGCGCGCCTCAAGCCGCTGATGCTCCGGACGGAGAATCGCGACAAGCACATCGTCAACGTGTCGGCGGTGGAGGGGCAGTTCTACCGCAACTTCAAGACCACCCGCCACCCGCACACCAACATGGCCAAGGCCGCGCTCAACATGATGACGCGCACCGCCGCGGCCGATTACCACGGCGACGGCATTCACATGAACAGCGTCGACACCGGCTGGGTGACCGACGAGGATCCCGTCGAGATCGCTACCCGCAAGACCGTGGAAGAGCGCTTCCACCCGCCGCTGGACATCGTCGACGGCGCCGCGCGCATCGTCGACCCGATCATCGCCGGGCTCAACACCGGCGAGCATGTCTGGGGGCAGTTCCTGAAGGACTACAAGCCGACGGACTGGTAGCGCGAGGCCACACGGGCGCGATCGCTGCGCGCACCGATGCTGGCCACGCCCGACCTTGCCGGACCCGAGCCGGCCCTGCCGGATCGGGTAGGGGTCGCGTTCACTCGTCCCTTCCCGCAACCGGTAGAATGTCATCCGGCCGAGCCCGCAACGGGTCCGTGCCACCACCCCGCCGAGGGGCGCTGCAAGCCCGGTCCGCCACGCGGACAAGGGATCAGGCTCGGCGGGAGGCCACCCCAACCGCGCCCGATTGCTGCGAGCCACTCGCAAGCGCCCGCACCCCACGTGCCGGCGCTCCAGATCGGAGCTACACCATGAACGCTGCCATCAAACAATTCTCGACCCAGGGTGACTACAAGGTCGCCGACATCTCGCTGGCCGACTTCGGCCGCAAGGAACTCGACATCGCCGAGCCGGAAATGCCGGGTCTGATGTCGATCCGCCGCAAGTACGCCACCGCCAGGCCGCTCGCCGGCGTGCGCGTCACCGGCTCGCTGCACATGACGATCCAGACCGCGGTGCTGATCGAGACCCTGAAGGACATCGGCGCCGACGTGCGCTGGGCGTCGTGCAACATCTTCTCGACCCAGGACCACGCCGCCGCCGCGATCGCCGTGACCGGCACGCCGGTGTTCGCGTGGAAAGGCGAGTCGCTGGAAGAGTATTGGGACTGCACCCTCGATGCGCTGAGCTTCCCGGGCACGGGCGCCGACAGGTACCTCGGCCCGCAGCTGGTGGTCGACGACGGCGGCGACGTCACCCTGCTGATCCACAAGGGCTATGAGCTCGAAAACGGCAGCAAGTGGGTCGACGAAGCCGCGTCCTCGCACGAGGAGCAGGTCATCAAGAACCTGCTCAAGCGCGTGGCCACCGAGCGCCCGGGTTTCTGGCACACCGTCGTGCGCGACTGGAAGGGCGTCTCCGAGGAGACCACCACCGGCGTGCATCGCCTGTACCAGATGGTCGAAGCCGGCAACCTGCTGGTGCCGGCGATCAACGTCAACGACTCGGTCACCAAGAGCAAGTTCGACAACCTGTACGGCTGCCGCGAGTCGCTGGCCGACGGCCTCAAGCGCGCGATGGACGTGATGCTGGCCGGCAAGGTTGCCGTGGTCTGCGGTTACGGCGACGTTGGCAAGGGCTGCGCGCATTCGCTGCGTGCCTATGGCTCGCGCGTCGTGGTCACCGAGATCGACCCGATCAACGCGCTGCAGGCGTCGATGGAGGGCTTCGAGGTCAACACCGTCGAAAGCACGCTGGGCCGCGGCGACATCTACGTCACCACGACCGGCAACAAGGACGTGCTGACGGTCGAGCACCTGAGCCACATGAAGGACCAGGCGATCGTCTGCAACATCGGCCACTTCGACAACGAGATCCAGGTCGATGCGCTGAAGACGCTGGCCGGCGTGACCGCGCTCAACATCAAGCCGCAGGTCGACAAGTACACGTTCGCCGATGGTCGCGCGATCTTCCTGCTGGCCGAGGGCCGCCTGGTGAACCTGGGTTGCGCCACCGGCCACCCGAGCTTCGTGATGTCGAACTCGTTCTCCAACCAGACGCTGGCGCAGATCGACCTGTGGGCCAACAAGGATACGTACGAGGCCAAGGTCTACATCCTGCCGAAGAAGCTCGACGAGGAGGTCGCGCGCCTGCACCTGGAGAAGATCGGCGTGAAGCTGACCACGCTGACCGACGCGCAGGCTGCGTACCTGGGCGTTGCCAAGGACGGTCCGTACAAGCCGGAGCATTACCGCTACTGATCGCGGGTGGTTCAACCGTTTCGAAAAACGGGCGCTTCGGCGCCCGTTTTTTTTGCGTGGCCTGCCCCTGCAGGAGCGCCGCGCGAGTTCCGCGCAAGGAGATCGTATTCATCTCGACTGGCACGGCGACCGCGCCCTTACCGCCTTGGCGAACGATTTGCTCTTTCATCGCGATGGAACGATATACTTCCACGTTCCCTGCCAGCACCGTCAGCCATGACCCCGATCAGCTTCGAGTTCTATCCGCCAAAGTCCGACGAGCAGCGCGCGCAGCTGGACAAGACCGCCGGCAAGCTCAAGGCGCACGCGCCCCAGTACGTATCGTGCACGTTCGGTGCGGGCGGCTCGACACTGAGCTACACACCCGAGACCGTGGGTCGCCTGCACGAACAGCACGGCCTGAACGCCGCGCCGCACGTGTCCTGCGTCGGCGGCACGCGCGCCGAACTGGGCGAGTTGCTGCAACGCTACAAGACCATGGGGTGCAACCGGCTGGTCGCATTGCGCGGCGACCTGCCCTCGGGCATGGGCCACCCCGGTGAGTTCCGCTACGCGACCGAACTGGTGGAGTTCATCCGCCGCGAGCACGACGGCTGCTTCCACATCGAGGTCGGCTGCTACCCAGAGACGCATCCGCAGGCCGACGACGCCCAGGCCGACCTGCGCCACTTCAAGGCCAAGGTCGACGCCGGCGCCGATGGCGCGATCACCCAGTATTTCTACAACGCCGATGCGTATTTCCGCTTCGTCGATGACGCAAGGAAGCTCGGCGTCAGCATCCCGATCGTGCCGGGGATCATGCCGATCTCCAACTTCACCCAGTTGCGCCGGTTCTCCGAGGGTTGCGGCGCGGAAATACCGCGCTGGCTCGCCAAGCGCATGCAGTCGTTCGGCGACGACGTCGAGGGCATCCGCGAACTCGGCGCGGACGTGGTCGCGCAGTTGTGCCGGCGCCTGCTCGATGGCGGCGCGCCGGGACTGCACTTCTACACCTTGAACCTGGCCAAGCCGACACTGAATGTGATCTCGCGACTGCGATAGCGACCCCGGTGTTCGGCGCCGGTTCAGTCCCCCGGCTTTATCACACGTGGCGTTGACGGCAGCAAGGGGAGCATGCCCCCTCCCCCGACGCGTTCGTCCCGCCGCCATGAAAATCCTGTCTGCAGCCGCCTTCACCCTGACCCTGCTGGCCTCGTCGCTGCCAATAAGCTCGCCAGTCGAGGCCGGCAGCGGGATCCAGCGATGTGAGTCCGCGGACGGCACCACGGTCTACACCGATAGCGCGTGTTCACTTCTTGGTGCTGTCTCGCGTCCGCTGCCAGGCGAACTGATGACCAGGATCGCCCGCGAGCAAGCCCGGACCGCGCCTTCGCCGGATGATTCAACTCCCGTCGCGTCGCCGACCATCGCCGTTCGGCGGTCGCCGACGGCCGGCTGCGCCCGCACGGCGACGCAGCTGTCGATGGACCTGCGTGGGTCGCTGGCGCTGGGCGACGTCAACCGGGTTGCGGAGAGTTATCACTGGGTCGGGCTGTCGCAGAAACAGAGTGGCCCGATCATACGGCGCCTCGAACGACTCGCGAACCTGCCGCTGGAGGACGCGCAGTACTTCTCGGCGGAAATTGGCCCTGGCGGGATGCAGTTGGCCGATGCCGATGGTGGCAATACTGCGTCGGGCGTGATGCAGCTGCGCTTTGGCGGCCATGCGGCGCAGGCGGTGGATTTCGAAGTCACACGCTATGCCGGCTGCTATTTCATCAAGTTCTGAGCGAATTCCTGCGTTACACGGCCCCAGGTGAGTGCCGGGTCCGCGATCAACGCCAGTGCGTCTTGCCGCAGCCGTGAATCGTCATGAACCGCCGCCGTCGCTTTCGCGCAATCGAGCGGGCGACCACTTCCCGCAATGGGACGACGACGCTAGGCTGCAGCGATGCCAGCACGCCCCTTGATCCTGCTCTACAGCCTGCTTGCGGCGGCTTGGCTGTGGCCGTCGCCGATCCACGCCCAGGTGCGTCGTTGTACCGGCGCCGATGGCGGCATGGTGTTTACCGACCGCCGCTGCGCGGACATCGGTGGCGTCGATCGATTGCCGGCCGAACGATCGGCGGGCACCGCTGGCAGCGGCGGCGGTAGCCTGTACCGCGGGGGCTGCGCGCGCAGCCTGCAGGACCTGGTTTACGAACTCACCACCGCGATCGATTCGCGCGATACCAACCGCCTGGCCAGTGTCTACAACTGGACCGGCCTGTCCAGCCGCGAGGGTTATGCCGTCATGGCGCGACTGGCCGGGGTGGTGAAGCGGCCGCTGGTGGACATCGCGCCGGTCATGCCGGCCACGGCCGAGGGTGTCGACGGCGACCTGTATCCGCAGACCACCGTGCGGCGCGCGCCGGTGGCGTTGCGCATCGAGCAGACCCTGGCCAACGGCAGCACGCCTTCGCGCAGCGTGTTTGGCCTGCAGAAATATTTCGGATGCTGGTGGATCCGGGGGTGACCGCCGCTAACGCGGCTGGGTGGATCGGCGGCGGCAGGGCACAATAGTGGGCTATATCCCCGACGGACCACCGCGCATGCATTACCCCGAATGGATCTGGCACAACGGCGCGATCAAGCGCTGGGCCGACGCGACCACCCACGTGATGTCGCATGCACTGCACTACGGCTCGTCGGTGTTCGAGGGCATCCGCAGCTATGACACGCCCAACGGCGCGATGATCTTCCGCCTGACCGAGCACAACACGCGCCTGTTCGCGTCCGCGAAGATCTATGACATGGCGATGCCTTACACGGTCGAGCAGGTCAATGCCGCCTGCCGCGAAGTCATCCAGAAGAACGGCTTCGGCAAGGCCTACCTGCGCCCGATCGCCTACCGCGGTCTCGGCGGCTTCGGCCTGTCAGCCGACACCCCCACCGACCTGTCGGTGGCGGCATGGCAGATGGGTCCGTACCTGGGTGAAGGCGTGCTTGAGCAGGGCATCGATGCCTGCGTGTCGAGCTGGCAGCGGCTGGCGCCCAACACCATTCCGGCGGGCGCCAAGGCCGGCGGCAACTACCTCTCGGGGCAACTGATCGCGCGCGAGGCGCGGCGGCTCGGCTTCGGCGAGGGCATCGCGCTGGCCTCGACCGGCCTGCTCAGCGAAGGTGCGGGCGAAAACCTGTTCCTGGTCTTCGACGGCGTGCTGCACACCCCACCGGTCAGTGCCGCCCTGCTCAATGGCATCACCCGCGACACGATCATCCGGCTGGCGCGCGACGCGGGCATCGAGGTGGTCGAGCGCGACCTGCCGCGCGAGTACCTGTACCTGTGCGACGAGCTGTTCATGTGCGGCACCGCCGCCGAGATCACCCCGATCCGCTCGGTCGACGGTCGCCAGGTCGGAGCCGGCAAGCCCGGCCCGGTGACAGGGCGCCTCCAGGAGCTGTTCTTCGGGCTGTTCTCCGGCATGACCGCGGACAAGTACGGTTGGCTGGAGCCGGTGGCCGGCTGATCGGGCCGTTGCACCGAATCCGGCGACCCTGAGCCCTCGGCAACAGGCCATCGCCGGCGCGAACCGACCCGCACACGCACAGGCGTGCACGGGCATCCCGATCGTGCTGCGCGACGAACCATGCATCTCGCGCCGGAACCCCCAACGCCCGTGCGCACTCAAGTCGTGGCCGCGGGCCCGAACGTCAGCACCGCGACCACGCCACGTTCGCGTCCGGGCGCCACGCGCACATCCCAGCCGTACAGCGCGCACAGCCGGCGCACGATCGACAGGCCGATCCCCCCGCCCTGCGAATGGCCGGCGTGGGTACCGCGATAGCCGCGCTCGAACAGCTTGGCCGCGTCCTCGGCGCTCAGCCCAGGGCCGGAGTCGATCACCCGCACCGACTCCGGTCCCATCTGCACGACGACCTCGCCGCTGTTGGTGTACTTCACCGCGTTGCCGATCAGGTTGCCCAGCGCCACCGCGACCGCCGCCTCGGGCGCATCGACGACCAACCCGCGCTGTCCCTCCATGCGCAACGCCAGCGGCTTGCCGGCGAGCTGGGTGCGGTGGACATCGAGCAGTTGTTCGGCAAGCCGGGCGACGTCGGTGGCGCCGTGGCCGCGCTCGTTGCGCGACAGCAACAGCAACGCGCTGATCAGGTCGGTGCACTGCTGCTCGGCGCGCTCGATGCGGCCCAGGCGGCTGCGGGTTTTGTCGTCGAGCTCGGGCTTCGACAGCAGCAGTTCCACCGCCCCGCGGATCACCGCCAGCGGCGTGCGCAGTTCGTGGCTGACATCGGCATTGAATTCGCGGTCTCGCTGGACGACGTCGGTCAGGCGCTCGGCGTAATCGTCCAGCGCCTCGGCCAGCTGGCCGACTTCGTCGTCGGGAAAATGGCTGGCCAGCGCCTCGGGTTGCGCGCTGCGGCCGGACTGCTTGAGGCGCCGGGCCAACTCGGACACCGGACTCATGACGCGCGACGCGGCCCACCAGCCGACCAGCAGCGACAACAACGTGAACAGCAGTACCGAGACGTAGATCCAGCGGTTGAACTGCTTCTCGCCGCGCGTCGCCTGGGTCATGTCGTAGGCGAGGAAGAACCACTCGTCCGGGGTCTTGCGGACCGCCAGTTTGTACGAAAACGGCGTCCCGTCCGGGTTGCTGCCGTTGACGTTGTGGATGCCATCGCGCAGTTCGTACCATTCGGGCTGCTCGGATCGCAACACTTCGAAGTTGTCGCTCTTCACCACGCGTCCGTACATCTGCTGGACGCCAAACTCGGCCTTCTTGCCCGGCTGCGCGTAGTACTGCTTCGCGTACTCGTCGATGTTGCGGTTCATCACGTCCTCGACCAACTGGCTCTCCACGCGGCTGCGCGTCCAGTTGGTGGCGAACGCGAACAGCGTGGTCAACCCGAAGCCGAGCAGAACGAACGCGAGGATGATGCGGCTGCGAAGCCGCCGCCGGTTGCGCATCCGGTGTTGCCGGTGCGGGGACGCTGCCGCTGGCGCCATTTAGGCGGTGGGCTCGGGGGCTGCGATCCGATAACCGATGCCGTGGCGCGTCTGGATCAACGGCACCTCGAACGGCTTGTCGACCGCCGCGCGCAGTCCATGGATATGCACGCGCAGCGAATCGGAATCCGGCAATTCCTCGCCCCAGACGCGCGTCTCGAGTTCCTGCCGGGTGACCACCGCCGGCGAGGCTTCCATCAGCGACTGCAGGATCTTCAGCCCGGTCGGGTTGAGCTGCAGCAACTTGCCCTGGCGGCGCACTTCGAGCGTGTCGAGGTTGTATTCAAGGTCGGCGGTGTTGAGCACGCGCGTCTGCACGCCGCGGCCGCGGCGCAAAAGCGCGTTCAGGCGCACCTCGACCTCCTGCAATGCGAACGGCTTGATCAGGTAGTCGTCGGCACCAGATTCGAACCCGGCCAACTTGTTGTCGAGCGAATCGCGCGCGGTGAGCATCAGCACCGGCGTTTGCTTGCGTGCCTCGTTGCGCAGCTTGCGGCAGACCTCGAGGCCATCCAGGCCGGGCAGGTTGAGGTCGAGCACGATGGCATCGAAGTCGTGGACCACGGCCAGGTGCAGGCCGGTGATGCCATCGGCCGCGAAGTCCACGGTGTGCCCGCGGTCTTCGAGGAAATCGCCGAGATTGGCGGCGATGTCCTGGTTGTCTTCAATGACGAGGATGCGCATGGGACCTTCCTGGTGGGCTTTAACCACCCGGCGGCGCCGGCGTGGGTGGGAATGGGGCATTGGACGGCTGGATAGCCATCAGGTTCCCGGAGTCTGGTTCCGCAGCATGCCGGTTTGACGCCATTCTGCCAAAGGGGCCGTCACGACGGTTTCACTCGACGACCACGTTCCGCCGTGTCGCCGCGCAAAACAAAGACCCAGGCGCGGGGTCTCCGCGCCTGGGTCAAAAGGGTGTAGCCCCGATTACCGCAACCCGAATCCGACCAGCCTGACGAGATGGACGAAGCCTTTGTTGGGTCGCGTCAGGCTACCCGGCGAACGATTAAACGTCCGTTAAAAGACCTGTTAAACATTCGTAAACCGCGGCCGCGCAGGGCGGCCCGGTCAGGCAATTCGTTCGACCAACCGCGGGCCGCGCTGCCGCTGGATGCCATTGACGACATGGGCGATTATCGCGGCACCCACGTCCACCCCACTGGCCTCCTCGATGCCCTCGAGCCCCGGCGAGGCGTTGACCTCCAGCACCAGCGGGCCGCGCCTGGAGCGGATCAGGTCGACGCCGGCCACGCCCAGCCCCAGCACGCGCGCGGCCATCACCGCGACCTGCTTCTCGGCGGCGCTCGCCTTGACGCCGGTGGCGGTGCCGCCGCGATGCAGGTTCGAACGGAAGTCGCCATCGGGCGCCTGCCGCCGCATCGCCGCGACCACCTTGCCGCCCACCACGAAGCAGCGCAGGTCGGCGCCGTGGGCCTCCTCGACGAATTCCTGCACCAGGAAGTTGGCGTACAGGCCGCGCAACGCCTCGATCACCCCGCGCGATGCCGAGAGCTTCTCGGTCAGCATCACGCCGGTGCCCTGGGTGCCTTCGTTGAGTTTGATCACGTGCGGCGGCGGGCCGAGCATGGACAGCAGGTCGGCGGTGTCGTCGGGATTGTCCCCAAACACGGTCGCCGGCAGGCCGATGCCTTCGGCGGCGAGCAACTGGTGGCTGCGCAGCTTGTCACGGGCCTTGAGGATCGCATCGGACGGGTTCGGGGTGAACGTGCCCATCAGCTCGAACTGGCGCAGCACGGCGGTGCCGTAACGCGTGACCGATGCGCCGATGCGCGGAATGACGGCGTGGTAACCGGTCAGCGGGCGGCCCTGGTAGTGGATCGCAAACCCGTTGCAGGCGATGCGCATGTAGCAACGCAGCGGATCCAGGACCCGCGCGCTGTGGCCTTGTTCGCGCGCTGCCTCGAGCAGGCGCCGGGTCGAATACAGCTTGCTGTTGCGCGACAGGATCGCCAACTTCAGGGGGGCGGGTTTCATGGGGCGGGCTTGATGGGGAGCTGCGTCAAGGAACGGAACCGCTGCCGTCCACGGGCAGCAGGCCGCGAAGGAACGAACGTGCCGGGTCGATCGTGGACCTGCCTGCCGTCGCGGCGCGGACCTGCCTGCGAGCGCCGCTGTCGACCTTCGCGCGCAGCGCGCCGATGCCCTGCACAGGCAAGGTCACCCACTCACGCCAGCCGAGTACCACACCCGTCGACATCGCGCCCCACCACCGGCTGCTGCGCCCATCGGGGCGCCAACTGAAAACGGCGGCCTAGGCGGCCGCCGCTGGGAAATGCCTGGAGCGGGTGAAGGGAATCGAACCCTCGTCAGTTGCTTGGGAAGCAACAGCTCTACCATTGAGCTACACCCGCATGCCGCGAAGTCTATGCCGCGCGGCAACGGCTTGGCAACGCAACGCGGCACGAGCCGCGCGGCGCCGCCGGCTGGCTCAGAAACTGCTGCCGACGTTCAAGAACACCGTCGCGTGGTTGCCGCCCTTCTGGCCCACGGTCACGCTGGTGCCCAGGTTCGCGTCAAGCCCCATCAACTGCGTGCGTGCGCCAAACAGCAGCGTCCCGTAGCTGTGGTCGAATTCCAGGCCGGGAACGGCGTATTCGCCGCTGCCCTGCAGCGATTGCACGCGGGCGAACGCCTGCTCCGGCGCGTCCTCGAACTCGCGGTCATAGGTCAGGCGCGCGTAGGGCTTGAGCTGCTCGCTGATCGCGTAGCTGACCTGCCAGCCGGCACTGCCGATCAGCGAGTCGTAACTCTGGTCGGGATAGGCGAGCGAGGTCGACAGGGTCGGATCGCTCTCGGCGTAGCCGTCGACCTTGATCCTCTGCGCCAGCACGCCGACCACCGGGCCGTGGCGAAGCGCGCCGTTACCGAAGTCCCAACCGGCATTCGCCCCGACGCTGACGTTGCTGCCGTCGGGCGAGCCCGAATGGGTACGGGTGGCGCGGCCGAGGTCGACGGTGCGGTCGACGTCGAAGCCGAGCTTGCTGTAGCTCACCTGGCCATTGACCCAAGCGGCATCGCCGAACCAACCCGCGAAGCCGCCAAGCGTGGCGTCGCGCTGGTCGAAGCTGCCGGCGCGCTTGCCCCAGTCGAGCGCCTGCCGGCCGTAGCCGGCGAAGCCGCCGAACACCAGGTTGCCGCTGGCCCAGTCGACGCCAGCCGTCAGGCTCGGGCCGGCGCCGTCGTAATGATCCCCGCCACCGTAGCGCTGGAAGTCGCCGCGGCCATCGGCCCACCAGCGCATGCCGTCGCCAGCGGGCTTGCCACCCAGGTGGGCGGCCACGCGCTCGGCGCGCGAGCGGCCGACCATCGATGCCGAGTTCGGCAGGCTTGCGATCAGGCGCGGGCCTTCCAGCACCGACACCGCGTAGTCGGCGATGATCTCGTGCGCGGCGGGCGTGGGATGCACGCCGTCGGCGAAGGCATAGGTCGTCGCCGCATTCGGGGTCACGAAGGTACCGGGACTGCAGGTCAGCGACTGGGCGGTGATCTGGGGCTGGCACGCGGTGCCGGTGATGTTGCTGAAGCCAAACGACAGCGGGTTGGCCGCGACTTCCTGGAACAGGTGGAAGGTATCGAGCGGGATGACGCGCAGGCCGGCGCTGGCCAGGCCGCCGAACAGCGCGTTGTTGTAGTTCGACGACAGTTGCGTGAACAAGCCCTGCGCCGCCGCGCCCTGGGCGCGCGCGGACGGCGTGAGGCCGAGATCAGGAATGGTGGGCACCAAAATGTAGCGCGCGCCGGCCGCCTTGAGCGTACCGACGATGCCGACCTGCGAGGTCACCGCAGCACCGATCGTGGCGGTCGCCGGAGCGCCGGCTGCGACCGCGAACAGATCATTCGCGCCACCCCAGACGGTGTAGAGCGCATTGGCATTGGCGCGGCCGCCGTTGGCGGCGAGGTAATTGCCGACCTGGGTGGACAGCGATGCCACCGGCAACGTGAAGCCCGGCGCCAGCGTAGCGGTGGTGTTAACGCCAACGCGGGCGCCACCGATGGCGTAATTGGTTCCGCCCTGGTTGTCGCTGGTCGCATGCGTGCCATAAAAGTCGGCCAGGTACTCGGACCAGACCAGGCCAGGGTTGGCGGTGAATTTTCCGATGATCGCGCCCGACGGCCCCGCGACCTGCACCAGCGCCGGCCGGAAGTGGCCACTGTCGGTCAGGCTGTCGCCGAAGAACACGGTCTGCGAATAGGTCTGGGCAAAGCTCGGTGCGGCGGCGAGCGCGAGGGCGGCGGCCAGGAGGGTACGGACAGGTTTCATCGTGTTGGGGTTTCCCGTTGAGGGTTGGGTCGGTATGGCGATGCCGCGGCGCAGCAGTACGTACGCGGATGGCGGGCATCCAACCACGCGAAGCGGCTGCGTACAAGCGGCAGCGCCGCAAACCTCCCTTAGCTCCCAACCCTCGAGCGGAGACGGCTTGGCGAAGGCGACCTTCGGCGACGACAATGCGGAGATGGAAATCGTCCTCAATGGCGAGCCGCGCGAGGTCGTCGCCGCTCTCAGCATCCTGCAACTGCTTCAAACCGAAGGTCTGGCCGAACGCCGGGTGGCGGTCGAGGTCAACGGCGCGATCGTGCCGCGCAGCCGCCACGCCGACCAGCCGCTGGCCGCCGGCGATCGCATCGAGATCGTGCACGCCCTGGGGGGCGGTTAACACTTCGCGGTACCGTGGACGGCGCGTCAGGCGCGGCGCCGGCCAGCGATGGGAGGCGGGATTGATCCACCCTGCCCGCCCGGCAGGTGGCCGCGCAGGACCATCGTCTTGGCGGCGAGCCCTTGGTGCCATGTCGCAAGGCGCGCGCCCATCGGCCATGCGCCCTTCGAGTCGCAGCCACGCCGCGGATGCGATAATTCCGGCATGACCGCACTTCACGACCCCCTCGTCATTGCCGGCAAGTCCTATGCCTCGCGCCTGCTGACCGGCACCGGCAAGTTCACCGGCCTCGAACAGACCCGCCTGGCCACCGAAGCCGCCGGCGCGCAGATCGTCACCGTCGCCATCCGCCGGTCCAACATCGGCCAGAACCCCGGCGAGCCGAACCTGCTCGACGTGCTGCCACCTGACCGCTACACGATCCTGCCCAACACCGCCGGCTGCTACACCGCCGACGACGCCGTGCGCACCTGCCGGCTCGCGCGCGAACTGCTCGACGGCCATCGACTGGTGAAACTGGAAGTGCTCGGCGACCCGCGCACGCTGTTCCCCGACGTGGTGCAGACGCTGGCCGCGGCCGAGATCCTGGTACGCGACGGCTTCGACGTGATGGTCTACACCTCCGATGATCCGCTGCTGGCCAAGCGCCTGGAGGAGATCGGCTGCGTCGCGGTGATGCCGCTGGCCGCGCCGATCGGCTCGGGGCTGGGGATCCAGAATAAATGGAACCTGGTCGAGATCGTCGAGAACGCGAAGGTCCCGATCATCGTCGATGCCGGCGTCGGCACCGCGTCCGACGCCGCGATCGCGATGGAACTGGGCTGCGACGGCGTGTTGATGAACACCGCGATCGCCGGCGCGCGCGATCCGGTGCTGATGGCGCACGCGATGAAGCTGGCGATCGAGGCCGGTCGCGCGGCGTTCAAGGCCGGGCGGATCCCGCGCAAGCGGTTTGCGAGTGCGTCGTCGCCCGTGGACGGACTGATCGGATGACGGGCGCGCCGGGCAGCGGAGCCATCCGCCGATGACCGATCCGTTCGCCAGCGCCGGCGCGAAGTCGCCACCGAAACCCTTCACCGTCGAGGAAGGCCACCGCAAGGTGCGCAGCTTCGTGCTGCGCCGCGCCGTGGGGAAAGCCGTTTTCGATGATTTCCAACGCGTCGCCACGCGCTGGTCAAACCCCCTTGCTGCCAGTGACCTGGGGCTACGTGGCGATGACTGACCCATTCACCAGTGATGGCGCGAAGACGCCAGCCAAGCCCTTCACCGTCGAGGAAGGTCACCGCAAGGTGCGCAGCTTCGTGCTGCGCCAGGGTCGCTTCACGCCAGCGCAGCAGCGCGCGTTCGACGAACTGTGGCCGCGCTTCGGACTGGACTACACCGGCCATCCGCGCGATTTCGACGCGGTGTTTGGCCGTAAGGCCAAGCGCATCATTGAGATCGGTTTTGGCAACGGCGAGGCACTGCGATTCGCCGCGCAGCACGACCGCGATCGCAACCTCATCGGCATCGAGGTCCACGCCCCGGGTGTCGGCCGCCTGCTCAACGCGCTCGCCGACGACGGCAGCGACCACGTTCGGCTGTACCACCACGATGCGGTCGAGGTACTGACCAGCGAAGTGGCCGA
>JBBRWW010000006.1:0-48686 GCA_038248955.1 Lysobacterales bacterium | reverse complement strand
CGCCGCGATGTCCATGCCCGAATGCGCGGCCTTGGGCGTGCCGTTGTAGACCCGCTGGTTGCCAAACCGGCCGCTGATGCGGCCTTGTACCGGCCAGATGAACGCCTGCGCGAAATCGGGCCGTGCATCGTCGCGCGTGCGCGCGGCAATCTCCGGCGGCGGGTTGACGGTGCCCGGCGGGACGCCATTGATGCGCTCCATCGGCCAGGCGCGCGGCGTGACATCGACGCGATAGGCGACCGCGCTGGCGCCCGCCGGGGTGATCGTGACGACCAGCGGGCCGGATGCATCACGCCCGACGCCGAACACGAAGCTGCCGTATGGCGTCACCTGCAGTTGCCGGCCGTCGTATTCGACGATTGCGTCGGCACTGGTCCTGCCGATCACCAGTCCGCCTTGCGGGGTCGAGGAGGGAACGATGCTGGTGGGCGCGGGCGGAGCGAGCCTGGGGGGCGTGACCGTCGGCTGGGCAACCCCGGAACGGTCGATCCCGGGTTTCGCTCCCGGGCGCGCACCGGCGTCGCTGGCACATGCCGACAGCAACAACACCGGCAGCACGATCGAGAGCATGGCGACGCCCGACGGCGTCATCGGGCGAAGACCAGGCGCTGCCCTTGGGGCGCGCCTACCAGGTGGCTGCCGTCCCAGCCGAGCACGCCGTTGACCCACGTCGAGGCGATGCGTGAGTGGAACGTACGGCCCTCGAACGGCGACCAGCCGCATTTCGACAGCACGTCCTCGCGCCGCACGGTGAACGGTGTGTCGTCGATCAACACCAGGTCCGCGGCGTAACCCTCGCGCAGGAAGCCGCGGCCGGCGACGTCGAACAGCTGCGCCGGCGCATGCGCGAACTTCTGCACCACCTGCGCCGTGCTCAGGCGGCCTTCGTGCACCAGTTCCAGCGCGGCGTTGAGGGCGAACTGCACCAGCGGCAGGCCGCTCGGTGCGGACGTGTAGGGACGGGCCTTCTCTTCCAGCGTGTGCGGCGCGTGGTCGGTGGCGAGGATGTCGATCACGTCCTCGGCCAGGCCGCGGATCAGCGCCTCGCGATCGGCGGCGTCCTTGATCGCGGGGTTGCACTTGATCAGGTTGCCGAGTGTTTCGTAGTCGGCGCGGTCGAAGCGCAGGAAGTGGATGCAGGTCTCGGCGGTGATCTGCTTGCGGCTGCCGTCGGCGCGGACCAGGGGCCCGGTCTCGAACAGCGCCAACTCGTCGGCGGTGGAGATGTGCAGCACGTGCAGGCGGGTAGCGTGCCGGCGCGCCAGTGAGATCGCCAGTTCGGTCGACTTCATGCAGGCCTCGCGCGAGCGGATGTCGGGGTGGCACGCGGCGGGGATGTCATCGCCGTACTTCGCCTTGTAGCGCGCGAGCTCGGCGTCGATCATCGGCGTGTCTTCGCAGTGGGTGATGATCGGCGTCGGCACGTCGCGGAAAATGCGGTCGAGCACCTCGGGGTCGTCGACCAGCATGTTGCCGGTCGACGCGCCCATGAATACCTTGACGCCCGGCGTGCTGCGCGGGTCGAGGCGCTGGATCGCGGCCAGGTTGTCGTTGCTCGCCCCCATGTAGAAGCCGTAGTTGCCGCGCGCACGGCCATGGGCGCGGCGGTATTTGTCTTCCAGCGCTTCGGCATCGAGCGTCGGCGGAGTGGTGTTGGGCATGTCCATGAACGTGGTGAGCCCGCCGGCGACAGCCGCGGCCGATTCGGTGGCCATGTCCGCCTTGTATTCGAGCCCCGGTTCGCGGAAGTGCACCTGGTCGTCGATCATGCCCGGGAGCAATCGCCGGCCGCCGGCATCGATCACGGTCTCGTCGGCACGCGCCGACAGGCCGCTGCCGATTTCAGTGATGCGGCCATCGCCCATGCGCAGGTCACCGTCGAACTCGCGGCCTTCATTGACCAGGCGGGCATTGACGATCAGGGTCGGGTTGGCGGGCACGAAGGCGTCCTGTGGTCAGTCTTTCGGCGGCGGCACGGGATCGTGACCACCGGGGTGCAGGGGATGGCAACGCACGACGCGGCGCACGGCGAGCCATCCGCCCTTGAGGGCACCAAACCGCGCAATTGCCTGCATCGCGTACTCGGAACAGGTCGGATGGAAGCGGCACCGCGGCCCGAGCAACGGGCTGATCCAGCGCTTGTAGAACCGCAGCATGGCGATGAGAAGACGGTCGATCACAATTCCTTGATGCGGGCCAACACCATCATGGGGTTGGTGAATCGGCATCCAAGTGCCTGATTCGGAAGCGCGATGGCTCCAAGCCCGCGGTGAGCCTGTCGACGATCGTGGACTTCCACGTGGCACGGTTGCCGCAATAGACAGGGCAGGGTATAACAGCGCGCTTTCCCGTCACAAGGGAACAGAAGGACAAGCCGCCCGTGGCAGCGAAAAAACCAGTAAAGAAGGCCGCCAAGGCGGTCAAGAAGCTCATCAAGCCGGCCGCCAAAAAGGTCGCCGCAAGCAAGTCCGTCGCCAGGAAGCCGGTCGCCAAGAAGGCCCCGGCCTCCAAGGCGCCGGTCAGGAAGGCGGCGGCGAAGAAAATCGTCGCCAAGGCGCCGGTTGCCAGGAAGGCGGTGCCAGTAACGAAGGCGGCGGCCAAGAAGGCGGTGCCGGTAAAGAAGGCGCCGGGCAAGAAGGCTGCGCCGATCAGCAAACCTGTCGCCAGCAAGATTCCCGCCAAGAAGCCGCTCGCCAAGAAGGTTGCGCCGGTGACCAAGCCGACCGCAACCAAGGCAGCGCCGGTCAAGGCGAAGAACGCCCCCGTAAACCGCGCCGCGGTTGCGAAGGTCGTGGCCCCAGTCAGGCCGGCGGTCGCGGCCAAACCGGCTGCACGTCAGACGTCCGCAAAACCGGCCGCGCAACGCCCTGCGACGAAGCAGTCCGCCGCGGGTCCGGCCCGCAGGGCAGCGCCCGTTGCCACCGCAGTGGCCGGCAAAGCCGCGGCGGCTGTTCCCGTTGCGAAGGCGGTTCCCGCCGTTTCCCAGCGCCCGTTAGGCAAGGTGGCCGTTGCAGTTGCCTCGAAGCCACAGGCGCCCGCCCCGAAAGTAAAGGTGAAAGTAGTGCAGTACAAGACAGATCCAGGCACGGGACGGCCGATCGTCCCCGATGGCTACAAGCCGTCGGCCGACGAGGAATACATGAGTCCATTGCAGCTTGAGTATTTCCGCCAGCGCCTGATGGCCTGGCGCTCGGACCTGGTGGAGGAATCCAAGCAGACCATCGAGAACCTGAAGGATGAGGTGCGCGACGTCGGCGACGAAGCCGAGCGCGCCACCCGCGAAACCGAGAACTCGCTCGAACTGCGCACTCGCGACCGCTACCGCAAGCTGATCAGCAAGATCGACAGCACGCTCAAGCGCATCGACAACGGCGATTACGGGTATTGCGCCGACAGTGGCGAGGAAATTGGCCTGGATCGATTGGAAGCCCGTCTCACCGCCGAGCGCACCATCGACGCCCAGGAGCGCTGGGAACACCTGCGCAAGCAGATGGGCGACTGAGTCCCACCGCGACCGCACCGACAAGACCCCGCTTCGGCGGGGTTTTTGTTGGCGAGGTCAGGGACAACGATCTGTCGTCAGTGCAGTTCGCGAAGATCCAGACGGCGCAACCTGGGGGCCAGCCGGGCGGTCGCGCCGACCACTGCCAGGGTCATGCAACCGCCAAACAGCACCGACGGTACCAGTCCCAGCAGGCGTGCGGCGACGCCGGATTCGAATGCGCCCAGTTCGTTGGACGAGCCGATGAAGATGCCGTTGATCGATGACACCCGCCCGCGCATGTGGTCGGGCGTGGCCAGTTGCAGGATGGTCGAGCGCAGCACCACCGAAATACCGTCGAACATGCCCGACAGCATGAGCATCGCCGCCGACAGCCAGAACGAGCGCGACAGCGCGAACGCGATCATGCACAGGCCAAAGCCGGCGACGGCGGACAGCAGCAACCTTCCGGCGTGGCGGTGCGGGGGGCGCCGCGCGAGCCAGAGCCCGACCAGCACCGCGCCAGCCGCCGGCGCCGCGCGCAGGACGCCAAGGGCTTCCGGCCCCGCGTGCAGGACGTCGGCGATGAATGCCGGCAGCAATGCCACCGCGCCACCGAAAAGCACCGAAAACATGTCAAGCGCCAGCGCGCCCAGCACGATCTGGTGCTTGAACACGAACCGCAGTCCCTCGCCGATGCTGCGCAGCACCGGCGCACGCTCGGCCGGCATCGGTGGCTCGGTCACCCGCAGCGTGATCACGGCGATGGCGGCGGCGGCCGCGAAGCCGACGGCAACCAGGTAGGAGGTGGTCTTTCCCGCCAACGCGACCAGCAAGCCTCCCGTCGCCGGTCCCAAAACGAGGCCGATCTGCATCACCACGCTGCTGATGCCAACGCCGTGCGCAAACTGCTCGCGCTTGAGCACGCGTGCGAAAAGCGACATGTAGACCGGGGCGAGGAACGCGCGGACCACGCCATTGCCGGCGATCGCAGCGTAGATCGTCAGCGTCCCGAACGCCGGGATGTTGCCGCTGGCAACACCGGCCAGCACCAGCGTGGTCAGGCACAAGCCCAGGCAGGCCAGCATGCCAAGCTTGCGCCGGGGCAGGTGGTCGACCGCATAGCCGGCGAACAGCGCGAAGCCGAAGTACGGCACCACCTCGGCCAGGCCGATCAGGCCCAGCGCCAGCGGGTCGCGGGTGAGTTCGTACACGTGCCAGCCGACCGTGACGGCGACGATCTGGTAGGAAAGCATGGCCAGCAGGCGGTAGCCCAGCAGGCCGGCGAACCCCGGGTTTCGCAGCACGCCAGCCGCGCCGTTGGAAGCCGCGCGGGCTGCAGCTGCGCCCGGCGCCGGCGCGCTCACAAAAGCTGGCGTGCCCGGGTACGTATGAACGCCAGCAGCGCTTCCAGGCCGTTGCTGCGGGTCGGCGACAGGTGTTTGGCCAGTCCGATATCGGCGATGTAGTCGGGCTCGGTAGCGGCGATCTCAGTGGCGCTGCGTCCGGAATAGACGCGCAGCGCGAGATAGACCAGCCCGGAGACGATCGCCGAATCGCTGATCGCCTGGAACGTCAACCGGGACGCATCGCCGCTGGCGACGATCCATACCATCGACTGGCAGCCCTGCAGGCGATGCTCCTCGGTCCGGCACGCGTCCGGGAAGGCGGGCAGCTTGCGGCCCAGGTCGATCAGGTACTGGTAGCGCTCGGACCAGTCACCGAAGAACGCGAACTCGTCGCGGATCGCCGCCTGGGCATCGGCGGTGGTGGGCTCGAGGGGTAATCGGGTGTCGGTCACGGCGTCAGCCCTGCTGGGATCGGATGTTGCCGGGTCGCCTCCAGGGAGGCCTGGATGGAGCGCGGTGGACGACGACCTCCCTTTTGAAGCCGCCCATCATGGCCGGCGCCAGCGTACGCCCTGCGCGGTGTCTTCCAGCACGATGCCCTCGCCGGCGAGTTGCTCGCGGATCGCATCCGCGCGCGCGAAGTCCCGCGCCTGCTTGGCCGTGGTGCGCTCATCGACCCGTGCCTGGATGTGGGCGTCGTCTCGGTCGTCCCTGCCGCGGGCGAACCACACGGCCGGTTCCTGCTGGAGCAGCCCGAGCGCGAGGCCGGCGCCGAGCAGCTCAGCCTTCAGTCGGGTCTGGTCATCCAGCGATTCGGCCTTGCGGGCTTCCCCGGCGATCCGGGCGATTTCCGCCAGCGCCTGCGGGGTATTGAGGTCGTCGTCGAGGATGGCTTCGATGCCGGCGGGAATCCTCGCGTCGGCATCGACCGCGACAGCCGCCAGGTCGCGCAGCGTGCCGTAGAGACGATCCAGCGTGCGCACGCTCTGCTCGATCAACGCATCCGACCATTCCAGCGGCTGGCGGTAGTGTGCCGACAGCAGGGCGTACCGCAGCGCCTCGGGCGGATGGACGCGCAGCAGGTCGTGGACCTTCTCGATGTTGCCGACCGACTTCGACATCTTGGCGCCGGCGAAATTCAGCATGCCGTTGTGCAGCCAGAATCGCGCGAACGGCTTGCCGCCATGCGCGCATTCGCTCTGGGCGATCTCGTTTTCGTGGTGGGGAAACTGCAAATCGACGCCCCCGGCGTGGATGTCGATCGTCTCGCCGAGGTGGGCGGCGGCCATCGCCGAGCATTCGATATGCCAGCCCGGCCGACCACGGCCCCAGGGCGATTCCCACCCGGGCAGGTCATCGCTGGACGGCTTCCACAACACGAAGTCGCCCGGATCACGCTTGTACGGGGCCACATCGACGCGCGCGCCGGCGAGCATGTCGTCGGTGTCGCGGCGCGAAAGCTTGCCATAGCCCTCAAAGCTGGCGACCGAGAACAGCACGTGGCTCTGTGCGGCGTAGGCGTGGCCGGTGTCGATCAGGCGGCCGATCATCGCGATGATCTGGGCGATGTGACGGGTCGCTTCGGGCTCGATGTCGGGCGGTTGCACGCCCAGTGCGGCCATATCCTCGCGGTAGGCGGCGGCGAAACGATCGGTGATCGTCGCAATCGGGACGCCCTGTTCGCGCGCAGCGGCGTTGATCTTGTCGTCGACGTCCGTGATGTTGCGTGCGTAGGCGAGGCCGCCAAACCGCCGGCGCAACAGCCGCGCGAGCACGTCGAACACCACCGGACCGCGGGCGTTGCCCACGTGCGCGTAGTTGTAGACGGTCGGCCCGCAGACGTACATCGTCGGCCGGACGGGGTCGGAGGGCAAAAACGGCTCGAGCCGTCGCGTCAGGCTGTTGTGGAGAGTCAGGCTCATCGGGGGCAATGACTGGGGGTCTCGCCATTCTAGCCGGCCCCCCGGCCCGGGCAGCGCGCCGCGAGGGTGACAGCAGGGATTCATCCCTCTGGGCATGCCTGCACTTACACTGCGGGGCCTGCCATGCGGAAGTCCAGCGCACGATGAACCGACGCGTCCTGTTACTGCCAACCCTGTGGCTGGCCTTGTCGGCCGCGCCGGTGTTGGCACAGCAGGTGACGGTCATCCAGACCGAGAACGTTCGCTTCGCATGGGCTCAGGTGCTGCGGGTCACGCCGGTCTACCAGACCCTCACCGCCACCCGCGTCGAGCAGCAGTGCGACCAGACGCCGCGCCCCGATGCCGAAGGATCGCGGGTGTCGCGCGTGGTGGGTGCGGTCAAGGACGCTTTGAGCCGGGACAGCCAGGATCCCGAAAATTGCCGGGCCGTGGCGGTCGAGCGCGAATTCCGGCGACCCATCGCCTATGACGTCGACTACACGTATCGAGGAGCCAAGTACCGCTCGCGCCTGCCCGAGGACCCCGGCAACCGCGTGCGGATCCGCGTGTCGGTGATGCCAGTCTTCGCCCGTTAGGCAATGGCGGGGCAACGCCACTGCGAATGCCCGCGCGCCCCCGGCTGCTTGCGCCAGCCAGCGGCCGCGTGCGAGCATTCGTCCCCGATGAACCCGCACCATGCCAACGCCGACATCGTGACCTCCGCCTACATGGCAGCGGGGATGACATCGCGCGCGCGCCGGGGGTTGCCGCCACTTCCGGTTGGGTAACGGCCCTCGCGACCGTTCATGTCTCACGACAAGCCCAGCCACCGCGCTGGGCTTTTGCGTTTCTGGTCGGCCTTGTCACATCACCTCGTCCAGCGCCCTTCGGCTGCAATATGGCCAGGCACCGCGTCCATTGCCCCCGACCCGCCACGGAGCACCGCCATGACCGACTCCCACCAATCTGCGCCGATGCGGCACTTCCTGAACACGCAGGACTGGTCGCGCGCCGATCTGGATGCGTTGCTGGCCCAGGCCGCCGCGTTCAAGCACACCAAGTTCGGCGACGACCTCAAGCGCCGCTCGATCGCGCTGGTGTTTTTCAATCCGTCGATGCGCACGCGCACCAGTTTCGAGCTGGGCGCGTTCCAACTGGGTGGACATGCGGTGGTGCTGCAGCCGGGCAAGGACGCCTGGCCGATCGAATTCGATTTCGGCACGGTGATGGACGGCGATACCGAGGAGCACATCGCCGAGGTCGCGCGGGTGCTCGGTCGCTATGTGGACCTGATCGGGGTGCGCGCGTTCCCGAAATTCGTCGACTGGTCGATCGATCGCCAGGACCGGGTGCTGCGCAGCTTCGCGAAATACTCGCCGGTGCCGGTCATCAACATGGAAACCATTACCCACCCGTGCCAGGAATTGGCGCACATCATGGCGTTGCAGCAGCATTTCGGCAGCACCGACCTGCGCGGCAGGAAATTCGTGCTGACGTGGACCTACCATCCGAAGGCGCTGAACACCGCGGTGGCCAACTCCGCGCTGACCATCGCCACCCGGATGGGCATGGACGTGACGCTGTTGTGCCCGACGCCGGAGTACGTGCTGGATGAGCGCTACCTCGGCTGGGCCGCGCAGAACGTCGCCGAAAGCGGAGGGTCGTTCGCGATCAGCCATGACATCCCCAGCGCCTACGCCGGCGCCGACGTGGTGTACGCCAAGAGTTGGGGCGCATTGCCGTACTTCGGCAACTGGGAGCCGGAAAAGCCCATTCGCGACCAGTACAAGCACTTCATCGTCGACGAGGCCAAGATGGCGTTGACCAACCAGGGCGTCTTCAGCCATTGCCTGCCGTTGCGCCGCAACGTCAAGGCCACCGACGCGGTGATGGACTCGCCGCAGTGCATCGCGATCGACGAGGCCGAGAACCGCCTGCATGTGCAAAAGGCGATCATGTCGACGTTGATCAGGCAGTAGCGACCCGCCGCCTTTCCCTGCGTCGGGGAATGCCGCCGGCAGGGCGGATGACGGCGCACCACACAAGCGATTTTCGATGCAGCCCCGCTCCGCGTGCCCCCAACCCAACCATCTCCCGCGCAGCGCGAGGGGAAGTTCCGATACCCGAGAGTCGACACCCATGAGCAAAGACATCGTCCTCGCCTTTTCCGGCGGCCTCGACACCAGCTTCTGCGTCCCCTACCTGCGCGAACGCGGCTGGAACGTGCATAGCGTGTTCGCCGACACCGGTGGCGTGGATGCCGACGAACGCGCCTTCATCGAAGCTCGCGCGGCGGAGCTGGGCGTCGCCTCGCATGTCACCGTCGACGGCGGTCCGGCGATCTGGAAGGGTTTCGTCAAGCCGTTCGTGTGGGCGGGCGAGGGCTACCAGGGCCAGTACCCGCTGCTGGTGTCCGACCGTTACCTGATCGTCGAGGCCGCGTTGCGGCGTTGCGACGAGCTCGGCACCAAGGTGATCGCGCACGGCTGCACCGGGATGGGCAACGACCAGGTGCGCTTCGACCTGGCGGTGAAGGCGCTCGGCGATTACGAGATCGTCGCGCCGATCCGCGAAATCCAGAAGGAGCACACCGAGGTGCGTGCCTACGAACAGCAGTACCTGGAATCGCGCGGGTTCGCCGTACGCGCCAAGCAGATGGCCTACACCATCAACGAGAACCTGCTCGGCCTCACCATGTCCGGCGGCGAGATCGACCGCTGGCAGGCGCCGGGCGAGGGCGCGTCGGGCTGGTGCAAGCCGCGCGCGCAGTGGCCAGCCGAAGCGCTGCGGGTCACGGTCACGTTCGAGCAGGGCGAGGCCGTCGCGCTCGATGGCGTGGCGATGGCGGGACACCTCATGCTGGCGAGGCTCAACGGCCTGTTCGCGCAGTACGGCGTCGGCCGCGGCCTGTACACCGGTGACACGACGATCGGACTCAAGGGCCGGATCATCTTCGAGGCGCCGGGTCTGACCGCGCTGCTGACCGCACACCGCGCGCTTGAGGAAGCGGTGCTGAGCAAGCATCAGAACCGCTTCAAGCCCGAGGTGGCGCGCAAGTGGGTGGAGCTGGTCTACGAGGGTTTCTTCCATGACCCGCTCAAGTCCGACCTCGAGGCCTTCCTGGCGTCGAGCCAGGCCACGGTCAACGGCGAGGTCGTGCTCGAAACCAGTGGTGGCATCGTCCACGCGGTGGCGATCGACTCCCGGCACATCCTCAACGCCAAGGGCGCGACCTATGCGCAGGCCGCCGACTGGGGCGTCGCCGAGGCCGAGGGCTTCATCAAGCTGTTCGGCATGAGCAGCACGCTGTGGGCCGAGATCAACCGCCGCTGACGCAAAGGTGGGCGCGCCCCGCGCCTGCGTTCTTCTGATCTTCGTCCACCACCTGACCGGTCGCGCCATTGAGGCGCTTCCACGAGGAACGATTCCGACATGTTGTCCGATGTACTCCGCCACCTCGAAGCCCTCGTGTCGTTCGATACCCGCAATCCGCCGCGCGCCATCGGCACCGGCGGCATCTTCGATTACCTGCGTGCGCAACTGCCGGGCTTCCGCGTCGACGTGATCGACCATGGCGAAGGCGCGGTGTCGATGCTGGCCGTACGCGGCCGTCCGACGCGGGTGTTCAACGTGCACCTCGACACGGTGCCATCGTCACCGGCGTGGACGGCCGACCCGCACCGGCTGCGCGTGACCGCCGATCGCGCGATCGGGCTGGGTGCCTGCGACATCAAGGGCGCGGCAGCGGGATTGCTGGCGGCGGCCGCAGTCACGAGCGGCGACGCCGCATTCCTGTTCAGCACCGACGAGGAGGCCAACGACCCGCGCTGCATCGCCGCGTTCCTGGCCACCGAACACGGTTTCGCCGATGCGATCATCGCCGAGCCGACGCAGTGCGAGGCGGTGCTCGCCCATCGCGGCATCAGTTCGGTGCTGATGCGGTTCCGCGGCAGCGCCGGCCACGCATCCGGCGCGAACGCGATGCAGGCCAACGCCCTGCACCAGGCGATGTGGTGGGGCGCGCACGCGCTCGATTTCGTCGACAACCAGGCGCACCAGCGCTTTGGCGGCCTGACCGGACTGCGTTTCAACATCGGCAAGGTCGAGGGCGGCATCAAGGCCAACATGATCGCGCCCAGCGCGCAGGTGCGCTTCGGCTTCCGACCATTGCCGTCGATGTCGATCGACGCGTTGCACGAGCACCTGGCCACGTTGGCGCCGGTTGGTGCGGTCGAGCGCTACGAGGAAACTTTCCGCGGTCCGTCGCTTCCCGCCGGCGGCGATTCCATGGACGGCGGGGCCGCCGCCGAGGATCGGCGCCTGGAGGCGCGCGACCTCGCCGACGCGCTCGACCTGCCGGTCGGCAATGCGGTCGATTTCTGGACCGAAGCGGCGCTGTTCTCGGCCGTGGGCATGACGTCGATCGTGTACGGCCCGGGCGACATCGCGCAGGCGCATACCGCCGACGAGTGGGTCGCACTGGATCAGTTGCAGCGCTACGCGGACAACGTGGCCCGCATCCTGGGCGCAGGGACAGGGCAATGAACGACGCGCATGAGATCCAGACCCGCCAGACCATCGTGCGCCTGCTGTCGAGCATGGCCAGCGCCAAGGAGATCTCGCAGTATCTCAAGCGCTTCTCGCAGCTCGACGCCAAGCGCTTCGCGGTGGTCAAGGTCGGCGGCGCCGTGTTGCGCGACGACCTCGACGCGCTGACCTCGTCGCTGGCGTTCCTGCAGGACGTTGGCCTTACGCCGATCGTGATCCACGGCGCGGGTCCGCAGCTGGATGAGGCCTTGTCGGTTGCTGGCATCACCAAGCAGACGATCAACGGCCTGCGTGTCACCTCGCCCGAGGCGCTCGCCATCGTGCGCCGCGTGCTGCAGGCGCAGAACCTCGCACTGGTCGAGGCGCTGCAATCGGGCGGCGCGCGCGCCACCTCGATCATCTCCGGCGTTTTCGAATCCGAGTACCTGGACCGCGATGTCTTTGGACTGGTCGGGGAGGTCAAGCGTGTCAACCTCGCGCCGATCGAAGCGAGCCTGCAGGCCGGTTCGATTCCGGTGATCGCGAGCCTCGGGGAAACCGCCGGCGGGCAGATCCTCAACGTCAATGCCGATTTCGCCGCCAACGAGCTGGTGCAGGTATTGCAGCCCTACAAGATCGTGTTCCTGACCGGCACCGGCGGCCTGCTCGACGACAGCGGCACGGTGATCGACTCGATCAACCTGTCGACCGAGTACGACCACCTGATGGCGCAGTCGTGGATCAACGGCGGCATGCGGGTGAAGATCGAACAGATCAAGGACCTGCTCGACACCTTGCCTCTGACCTCGTCGGTATCGATCACGCAGCCCGCCGAGTTGGCCAAGGAACTGTTCACCCACAAGGGCTCCGGCACCCTGGTGCGGCGCGGCGAACGCGTGCTGCATGCGGTCTCGTGGGAGCAGCTCGACCTGCCGCGGTTGCGCACGCTGATCGAGTCGGCGTTCGGTCGCCGGCTGCTGCCGGAGTATTTCGAACGCACGACCCTGCATCGGGCCTATGTCAGCGAGAATTACCGCGCCGCGGTGATCGTTACCGATGAACAGTTGGGTGACGGGGTGGGTTGCGCCTACCTCGACAAGTTCGCGGTGCTCGACGAGGCGCAGGGCGAGGGCCTCGGTCGCGCGGTATGGCAAGTGATGCGCGAGGAGAACCCGCGGCTGTTCTGGCGCTCGCGGCGCGGCAATCCGGTCAATCCGTTCTATTACGCCGAAAGCGATGGCTGCATCAAGCAGCCGGACTGGAAGGTGTTCTGGTACGGACTCGACGGCTTCAACGAGATCGAGCAGTGCGTCGAGCACTGCCTCAGGCGCGTGCCTACGCTGGTCGACCACGTCGGAGCCGCGTCGTGAGAGTTTGCAGTCGTCGGGGAGCGCTCCGCGGACGGCACCCTCGGCCGCCGGCGCAGCGGGTCGCGCTCCGCGTGGAGCGGGCCGCGACCCCTTCGGTGCCACGAGTAGCGGGACGGGTATGGGCATGACCCACACCATCGGCATCGTCGGCGCACGGGGACATGTTGGCGTGGAGTTGATCCGTCTCATCGCCACCCATCCGCACTTCGAGCTCGGTTTCGTGTCCTCGCGCGAGCTGGACGGGAAGCGGGTGGCCGACCAAGTCGATGCCTACGAAGGCGAATTGCGTTACACCGCCCCGTCGCACGAACAACTCGCGGACCAGCCGGTGGACGCGGTGGTGCTCGCGTTGCCCAACGGCAAGGCGGCGGCGCTCGTTGCCGCCTATGACGCCGCCGAAAACGATCCCGTCATCATCGACTTGTCGGCGGACTACCGGTTCGACTATCACTGGTACTACGGGCTGCCCGAACTCACCCGCGACCGCCACGCGGGCCAGCGCCGGATCAGCAACCCCGGCTGTTACGCGACCGCAATGCAACTGGCGATCGCGCCGCTGCTGGGCGGGCTGGCTGGCCCGGTGCAGTGCTTCGGGGTCTCCGGCTATTCCGGCGCCGGCACCACGCCGTCGGACAAGAACGATCCCGACAAACTGCGCGACAACCTGATGCCGTACGCGCTTGCCGGCCACGTCCACGAGCGCGAGGTCAGCCGTCACCTCGGCCACGTGGTCGAGTTCATGCCGCATGTCGCGCCGCATTTCCGCGGCCTGACGATCACCGCCAACCTGCACCTGGGGCGCGCCTTCAATCGCGACGAAGTCATCGCGCGCTATCGCGATGCCTATGCCGGCGAGCCGCTGGTCCGCGTGCAGGACGACGCGCCGTGGGTCAGCGCAATCGCCGGTCGCCACCACGTCGAGCTGGGTGGGTTCACGCTCGCCGACGACGGTCGCCGGCTCGTGGTCGTCGCGACCGAGGACAACCTGCTCAAGGGCGCGGCGACGCAGGCGCTGCAGAACCTCAACCTGGCGTTCGGGCTGCGGGAAACCACCGGCATTCCCGTGGACGACGCCTAGTTGATCCCCGCAGTCCAGCGGCAGCGCCAGGCTGGTGCCACCGCAACCACCGAACCAATGGAATCACCGACATGAGCGATCTCTTGTGGCAGAAACCCGGCGTCAAGGTCGACGAGCGCATCCAGCGTTTCTGCGCTGGCGACGACGTGGTGCTGGATCGCGAGTTCTTCCTGCATGACATCCGGGCCAGTCGCGCGCACGCCGAAGGCCTGCAGCAGATCGGCATCCTCGATGTCGGTGAGTTGGAGGCGCTGCAGCGCGAATTGCAGGTGCTGGCCGAGGATTTCAGCGCCGGGCGTTTCGAACTCGACGAGCGCTACGAGGACGGTCACTCGGCGATCGAGGCGCGGCTCATCGCGCGTCTCGGCGACGCCGGCCGCAAGATCCACACCGGTCGCAGCCGCAACGACCAGGTGCTGGTGGCCACGCGGCTGTGGCTGAAGGATCGCCTGGTCCACCTCGCGAATCTGTGCCGCGAAATCGCCGAGGTCGCCCTGGCGCGCGCTGAGGCCGAGTCGGCGCTGCCGCTGCCGGGCTACACCCACCTGCAACGCGCCGTCGTGTCGTCGGCCGGCATGTGGTGGGCGGCGTGGGCGGAAGGCTTCATCGACGACGGCGCGCGCGCGCGCGACACCCTGGCCTGGGTCGATGCCAATCCGCTCGGCAGTGCCGCCGGCTACGGCGTCAATCTTCCGTTGGCCCGCGACCACACGACCGAGGCACTCGGGTTCGGACGCCTGCAGGTTTCTGCGGCCTATGCCCAGCTCTCGCGTGGCAAGTTCGAAATGGCCGCGATCGAGGCGTTGGGTTCGGCGCTGCTGGACCTGCGTCGCCTGGCGTGGGATCTCAGCCTGTTCACCACCGCCGAATTCGCGTTCATCGAGCTGCCCGCGCAATACACGACCGGCAGCTCGATCATGCCGAACAAGCGCAACCCCGACGTGATCGAACTCATGCGCGCGAGCTATTCGGCCGTGGCGGCCGCGCGCACCGAGATAGAGCAACTGCTGTCGCTGCCGTCGGGCTACCACCGCGACCTGCAGTTTTCAAAGGGCGCGATCGTGAATGCTTTCGGGCGCGGCCTGGGAGCGCTGGAGCTGTTGCCTGACCTGCTGCGCAACCTCGAATGGAAGCCGCAGGCCATGCGCGATGCGCTGGATCCGTCGATGTATTCGACCGACCTGGCGATGGACCTCGCCCGCGAAGGCGTGCCGTTCCGCGATGCCTATCGGCAGGCAGCGGATCCCGCACGCTGGGCGCCGGGTGACCCCGAAGCGAGCCTTGCGGCGCGGCTGTCGCCGGGGGCGGCGGCGGACCTGCGGCTGCCGGTGCTGCGCGATCGCCTCACGGCGATCACGCTGGCCTGAAGTCTGGCGCCGGATGCGCTCGTGGCCTTGCGCGCGCGATACGATGGTTCAGAAAGGCCGGATCCACTCGACCGTGAGTTGCCGGTAGCCGTAGCTCTGGCCTGCGCCGGTCGGGGTGTTGGCGTAGCTCGCGGTGGCGCGCAGGTACCAGTCCCTGCCGGAACGGGGACTCGTGACCGCGGCCTCCACCAGCCGCGCGCTGCGCGTCGCGGTGCCGCTGTCGCGCTGCCAGCCCCAACCCAGCGCCGCGCTCGCCATCCAGCGCGACCCGAACCGGCGCACCTGCACGACCGGCAGTACCTCGGCGAACCAGCGCGGCGAATAGTAGTCGAACTCGAACGGATCGCTGTTGTGGAATGCCCTGACCCGCAGTTGGGCGCTCAGTCCCCACTCCGGCACAAGCGTGGCGATGTAGCGCCCCCGCAGGTGGGAGCGGACGTTGTCGCCGGTGAATTCCTGCACGCCGACCAGACCGGTCAGTTGCTGACGTCCTCCGGCATCCAGCGGCAGGTCGTAGGCCGCCCCAACGAATGTGTAGTAAAGCCCGTCGACGCCGCGCGGCGTCTCGAGGATGTCGCGCTCGACGAAGTATTCCTGGCGTCGCGCGACGGCGCGCACGAGGCTTGCGCTGCCGAGCACGGTGTCCCCGTCGGTGCCGACCTGGCCGTTCCAGGTCCAGCGGTCGCTTCGATCCGCGAACCGGTAGTAGATCCGCTGGTCCTGCCACGCTGGCTGGCCCAGTGGGCTGATGCGGACGTGCTCGAGCTTGATGCCCCGGTAGCGTTCGATGTCTTCGAACCGGTAGTCGAGCGTCAGCCCGGTCTTCGTCACCGAGGTGTCGTCTGCGTCGTCGGAGACGAACAGGTCCACGTGCGCGGCGCGTTGTGCGTACAGCGGCATGGATGCCAATGCCAGCGTCGCCAGCGCGACCAGGCGCGGCCCGGTCATTTCGTGTCCCAGCGCTTGCGCAGGCCGAGAAGCTCGGAGGCATAACCCCAGACGCAGATCGGTTGCAGGATCATCGAGTAACCCAGTACATACATGAAGAATCCGGACAGGTTGCGCCGCACCTCGAGGTCCTGGCGCTTGAACATCGTGTGCTGGACGCGATAGATGAATCCGTTCCATAGCGCCGCCAGTGGCAGGACCAGCAAGGTCATAACGCCGGCAAGGTAGTAGTAGCCGAACAGGGCGAGGACGACGCCGGGAATGAATGCCAACGTGTAGACCAGGTCCAGCGGCAGGAACAACACGTTCCACCAGATGAATATCAACGTCAGTCGTGCCTTGACCAACAACCGGGGGTGCATCTTGAACGCCTCCAGCAGTCCGCGCGACCAGCGCTTGCGTTGCCGGGCGAACTGGATCAGCCGATCGGGCACGCTGGTGAACACGATCGCGTCCTCGCAGTAGCCGATGCGGTAGCCGCGCTCGAGCAGCGCCCAGGTGACCACAATGTCCTCGCCCACGCATTCCGGCCAGCCTCCCACCTCGACCAGCGCCTGCCGGTCGTAGAGCGAAAAGGCGCCCTGCGCCACCAGGGTGCCGTGGTACATGCTCTGCATTCGCTTGACCGCCGCGATGCCGTGGAAGTAATCCCACTCCTGCACACGCGTGAGCCAGTTCTCGCGCGAGTTGCGCACCAGCACCGCTCCCGCCACTGCCCGCGTGTTGGGCGGATCAGCCACGTAACGCTCGACGAGGCGCTGGACGGCGTCGTGATACACCCACGAGTCGCCGTCGATGGTGATCACGATGTCGTGCCGGCACAGGGCCAGTCCGCGGTTGAGTACCCCGGCCTTGCCGACGTTGTGCCTGCCTCGAATGATCTCGATGCGATGGCCCGGTTTGAGTGCCGCCGCCGCGATCGCCGCCTCCGCGGCGGCCACCGAGCCGTCGGTGGAACCGTCGTCGAGGATCAGCACCTGCATCGCGCCGGCGTAGCCCTGGTCGGCCAGGCTGCCGATCGTGGCGGCGATATTGGGGCCCTCGTTGTAACAGGCCACCAGGATCGAGATCCCCGGATAGTGGTCCAGTTGCCGCCGTTCGGGGCGTCGGTCCATCAGGATGCTCGAGATCAGGAACGCGTTCATGAAGCCGGGCACGTAGGCGATGAACGCAATCACGAACAGCGCCAGCGGGCGCCCGAGCAGCTCCGAGAGATCGTCGAGCCATTGCAGCGACAGCCAGACGCTTAGCGCCGCCCAGGCCAGGCCGATGGTCATCGCGATGACGAATTTCGCGCGCACGGGCAGATAAAAGCCCTGCCGCGGCGCAAGCGGTTCACTGAGGCCGAAGTCCGCGACCGGCGAGCTTCCGCTGTCCGGCAACACCGCCGGCTCCTTGAGAACGGGAGGGTGCGCTTCGCGGTTCACAGGCTTGCACGGCCCGTGACGCCGCAGCGTAGCCCGCGGTGCGAACGTTGCAGGCGCGTGCCTGGCGTCGAGGGTCGAATCATGGCGATGGCTCCGACGACATTGGGGAGGCGGGGTGACGGGCGCGCAATCAACGTTCAAGAAGCCACGCAAACTTCGTGCCAACTCAACATGAAGCGGGATGCGCCGCGACCCACCAACCCTTGCTGCATAGGAGGCGGGCTTGGCGTCGTCGGGGCTCGCGCTTCCCGGCCTACCAGGCCGCCCGCAATCGCGATGATGCGGGGCGCCCGGCCGCGACCCTGGCGGCCCGTTTGCCGAAGATCCCCCGGCACAGACGCGAAAAAGCCGGCGCGCGCCGGCTTTTTGATCTTGCTTGGATCAGTTGGTCGGGGAGACAGGATTCGAACCTGCGACCTCTACGTCCCGAACGTAGCGCTCTACCAGACTGAGCTACACCCCGACAGCTGAGCCGCAAATTTTAGCCAGTTACCCCCACCCGAGGCAAGCGCTTTGATTGGTTCGGGGTTCGGAGCCGCGCCGGGGCCGCTAAACTGTCGCGATTCCCGCTTGCGACCCGTCGTCACTGGAGCCTTGCTTGATCAAGCCGCGTACCCCGCCAGGGGTGATGGAGTTGTTGCCGCCCGACCAGATCGCCTTCCAGCGCATGCTGGACACGATCCGGCGCAATTTCGAGCGTTTCGGCTTCCTGCCGGTGGAAACGCCGGTGATGGAGCTGTCCGAGGTGCTGCTGACCAAGTCGGGCGGCGAGACCGAGAGGCAGGTGTACTTCGCGCAGTCGACCGGCGCGCTGGACAACGCGATCGCCGCGGTCGCGAAATCCGCCATGTCGGGCGAGGTTGCCCAACCGCTGACCGCGGACGCGATCCGCAAGGCCGCCCACGAACTGGCGACGCCCGAGCTGGCGCTGCGTTTCGACCTGACCGTGCCACTGGCGCGCTATGTCGCCGAACACGAACACGACCTCGCGTTCCCGTTCCGGCGCTACCAGATGCAGCGCGTGTACCGCGGCGAGCGCGCGCAGCGTGGCCGTTTCCGCGAGTTCTACCAGTGCGACATCGACGTGGTCGGCAAGGATGCGCTCAGCGTGCGCCACGACGCCGAGTTGCCGGCAGTGATCCACGCGGTGTTCTCCGAGCTTGCGATCGGGCCATTCACCATCCAGCTCAACAACCGCAAGCTGCTGCGCGGGTTCTTCGAGGCGCAGGGCATCGCCGATGGCGAGCTGCAGGCGCTGGTGCTGCGCGAGGTCGACAAGCTCGACAAGCGCGGCGAGGACCATGTCCGTGCCACGCTGACCGGCGAGGGTTTCGACCTCGACGCCGAAGCGGTCGCGACGATCCTGGATTTCGTCAAGGTGCGCTCGACCTCGCATGCCGACGCGCTGGCACGGCTCGACGCCTTGGGCGAGGGCAATGAGGCGCTGCGCGAAGGCGTTGCCGAATTGCGCGAGGTGCTGGCGCTGGTGCGGGCGCTGGGCGTGCCCGAATGCGACTACGCGCTCAATTTCTCGATCGCCCGTGGGCTGGATTACTACACGGGCACGGTCTACGAGACCACGCTCGATGACTACCCGCAGATCGGCTCGATCTGCTCGGGTGGTCGCTATGAAGACCTGGCCAGCCACTACACCAAGTCGAAATTGCCCGGCGTGGGTATCTCGATCGGGCTGACGCGGCTGTTCTGGCAGTTGCGCGAGGCCGGCCTGGTCGATACCGCGGCCAGCACCGTGCAGGTGCTGGTGACGCAGATGGACGCGACCACGCTGCCGCATTGCCTGGCGGTGGCCAGCGAGCTGCGCCACGGCGGGCTCAATACCGAGGTGGTGATGGAGCCGTCCAAGCTCGGCAAGCAGTTCAAGTACGCCGACCGCGCCGGCATCCGCTTCGTCGTGGTGCTGGGCGAGGACGAGATCGGCAAGGGTACGGTGACGGTCAAGGACCTGCGCCGCGCCGACCAGTTCGAGGTGTCGCGCGCGGACCTGGCGCGCACGCTGCGCGTCGAGCTGGCGCAGCCGCAGGTGCAGGCCAAGGCATGAGCACCACGGCCGACAAGGGCGTGATCCGCCTCGATGGCCGTTCGCTCACGCGCGCCGCGCTGGTGGCGGTGGCGCGCGGTGCCAGCGTCGAGCTCGATGCCACCCAGTTGCCGGCTGTGGCGCGCGCCGCCGACTTCCTCGCCGAGCAGGTGCGCCGCGAGGAGCCCATTTACGGCGTTTCGACCGGTTTCGGCAGCAACGCCGACCGCCTGCTCGGCGCCCATCGCGTCCGCGACGAGGCGCACGGTGGCGGGCGCAGCAGCGAGACCCTGCATGAAGAGCTGCAGCGCAACCTGATCATCACCCATGCGGTCTGCGTCGGCGAGCCGTTCGCGCCCGCGATCGTCCGCGCGATGCTGTGCATCCGCATCAACACGCTGCTGCGCGGGCATTCCGGCATCCGCGTGCAGACCCTGCAGGCGCTCGTGGCGATGCTCAATGCCGGGATCGTGCCGGTGGTGCCGCAGCTCGGCTCGGTCGGGGCGTCGGGCGACCTGGCGCCGCTGTCGCACCTGGCCATCGTGCTGCTCGGCGGCGGCGAGGCGTTCTACCAGGGCGAGCGAGTCGAGGGCGGCAAGGCGCTGCGTCGCGCCGGCCTTTCGCCAGTCACGCTGTCGTACAAGGAGGGCCTGGCGCTGAACAACGGCACTGCGCAGATGTTGGCCTGCGGCGTGCTCGCGATCGACGTGCTGGAAGACCTGCTCGACACCGCCGACCTCGCCGCGGCGATGACCATCGACGCGTTCGCCGGTCGGCTCGGCGCGTTCGCCGAGGAAGTGCATGCGCTGCGTCCGCATCCCGGCCAGGTCGAGGTTGCCACGCACCTGCGCCAGCTGCTGGAAGGCTCGACGCTCGCCGACATCGCCTACCACCTGGTACCGCGCTTCCGCAGTTGGCAGCCCGACAGCTGGAGCGCGATCACCCAGGCACAGCCGGAATTGCACGCGTTGCGCTTCGACATCGGTTGGGATTGGGTGCCGTTCTCGCAGCGCCACGGCCGCGAGAAGTTCTACACCCGTTTCCGGCCGTTCCGGGGCGGCAAGAAGCACCAGCCGCAGGACAGCTATTCGCTGCGGTGCACGCCGCAGGTGCATGGCGCGGTGCGCGACGCCGTCGCCCAGGCGGCGCGCGTGTTCGAGATCGAACTCAACTCACTCACCGACAACCCGATCGTGTTCCCGGACAAACAGGCCGACCACGTCGAGGAGCAGGTGATCTCGGCGGGGCATTTCCATGGCATGCCGCTCGCGCTGGCGATGAGCTACGTCAAGGCGGCGATCCCCGTGCTTGCGAGCATCTCCGAGCGCCGGCTCAACAAACTGGTCGATTCGGCGACCAATGACGGCCTGCCGGCGTTCCTGATCGGCAACGAGGATGCGACCGAATCGGGGCACATGATCGTGCAGTACACCGCCGCGGCGATCGTCAACGACCTGGCCAGCCGCGCGCACCCGGCGTCGGTCTATTCGATCCCGACCAGCGCGAACGCCGAGGACCATGTGTCGATGGGGGCCAACGAGGCCCGCCACGTGTTGGCGATGGCCGACGACCTCGGCAAGGTGTTGGCGCTGGAGTTGTACACCGCGGCGCAGGCACTGGACCTGCGGCGCGACATGATCAACGCCGCGCGCGCGTTGGCTGGGGGCGCCGACGCGAATGCGCTGGCCGCGAAGGTGCTGTGCGCGCCACGCGAAGACAGCGACGAATACGCGGGCTTCATGGCCGAGGTCGAGGGCCTGCGCGCCGAGTTGGCGGCGGCGCCCGCGTACGGGCCGGGTCGTGCCGTGGCCGCGGCGCATGCGGCAATCCGCGCGCGCATCAGGTTCCTGGATCGCGACCGGGCGATGGACGGCGAGGTGGCGACCGCGGTGCAACTGGTGCGCGACGGCAGCGTGCTGGCCGCGGCCCGGGCCAAGGCCTGACTGCGTAGCGCCTGACTGCGTAGCGTGCGCGGGTGCTCAGCCCGGTATTTGAGCCGATGTCCGCACGCAGTCGCGGCCATCGCCCTTGGCGCGGTACAGCGCCTCGTCGGCGCGCAACAGGGCGTCCTCGATACTGCCGCCGGCCGTGGTCAGGTCGACCTCGTGCACACCGATGCTGGCGGTGATCCGGACCTCGAAGTCGCCATGGATGCACGGGGCGTCGCGCAGCTGTCGGCGCAGCGTTTCGGCGACCTGCGCCGCGCCGAGCACGTCGCGACCCGGTAGCGCGACGATGAACTCCTCGCCGCCGAAACGCGCCAGCAGCGCATTGTGCGGACGCAGTTGCTGGCCGATCACGCGTGCCGCCCAGCGCAGGCACTCGTCGCCCGCGAGGTGGCCGTGTCGGTCGTTGACCTGCTTGAAGTAGTCCAGGTCGATCATCAGCAGCGACAGCGGCAACCGTTGGCTGCGGGCGCTGGCGAGCAGTGCCTCGAAAGCTTCATGGAAATGGCTGCGGGTGTGCACGCCGGTCAGGCCGTCGCGCTGGCTGCTCTCGCGCAGGCGCGCATGCGCGTCGCCGAGTTGGCCCAGGGCGTTGCGCAATTCCACGGTACGTTGTTCGACCTTGTGTTCGAGTTGCTGCTTGGCTTCGCTGACGATCCGCTCGTTCTCGTTGCGTAATGCCGCGTAGCGATAGCCCAGGGCGATGGACAGCAGCAGCATCTCCACGGCCGAACCGATCTGCACGCCGTATTCGGTGATGAACGTCTTGGGCAGCAGGTCGAAGGCGATCGCGGTGAACATCCCGGTGCCCAGAAGGAACATCGCCCAGGCCAGCAGGAACAGCCGCGCAGGGGCATAGCCGCGCACCATCACCACGATCGTTTCGATCACGATCCAGACGATGCTGGCGAACACCGCGGCCGCGGCAATGGGAGTCACCACGTGATAGGGCAGCCTGGTCGCGGCGATACCGAGCACGATGAAGAACGCGATCACCCCCAGTCCGATGCGGTCTCCCGTCCGCCAGCGCTGCCGGAGCCCGAGGAAGATGCGCGCGAACTGCTGCATGCCAACCTGCGCCAGGCAGATCGACAGCGGTACCGACTTGTCGGCCAGCCACAGGTTTTGCGGCCACAGGTATTCGAATCCGAGCCCGAACAGGATGAACAGCACCAGCCCGAACGCGCTGATGTGGACCACGTACCAGAAGTAGCTGGCGTCGCGGAGGATCAGCCACAGCACCAGGTTGTAGAACAGCAGGGCCAGCAGGATGCCGTAGTAGATGCCGATGCCGAACTGCGCGTCGCGCGACATCTCGGTGAACGCGGTGGGGGTGTACAGCGCCAGGGGCACCTGCATCGAACTCTGGCTTTGTACGCGCACCATCAGGTCGATTGGCTGGTCCTTGGGCAACGTCAGCCAGAAATTGGGATGCCGGTAGCGGATGCTGCGCGCATGGAACGGCAAGCTGTCGCCGCCTCGCTGGTGGCTGCGGTGGCCGGACGCGTCGCGCGTATGGACATCGATGTGGTCGCTCAGCGCGTATTGCTGGACCAGCAGCCAGCGCGGCTCATTGCGGTCGTGATTGATGATCCGCACATGGAACCAGTAAGCGCCGCGCTGGAAACCGAACGAGGCGTCGTCAGATGGCAATGGCTGGAAGCGCCCCTCGTGCAGGCGTTGATCCGCGATGTCCACGTCCTCGCTGCCCGACGTGTCGTGGTAGTAGGAAACATGAGGCGACAACGAGACCTGCGAAACCGATTCGTCCAGTTGCAACGGTGCACCGGCGCGGGCGCCGGCACTGGCCAGAAAAAGCAGGATCACCAACCCGGGTCTGGCCAATCGCAGCCACGCCATCGCGTACTCCTTTGGTCGCCCTGGCGGTCCGTGTCGGGCCCCGGCCTGGCCGGCAGTGTACTGCAGCGGCAGGTCTGCTCGATTGGCGTCAATTCGACCCGGCTTGCGGGCAAATGCATTGATGCCACGTCCGCCTGAACCAGCGAACGTGGAGCAGGTTGACCGGCGCGGTCGAGGTCGGATATTGTAACAACACGTTATTACATTGGCAGGGACCATGAAGCGCCGATCAGTGGACATCGAGGACGACAGCGACGTGGTCGCGGTATTGGCCGCTGCCATGGTGCGCCTGCGCACGCCCGCGCAGATGCAGGCGTTCCTGGAGGACCTGTGCACGCCGGCCGAGCTGGAGGCCATGACTGACCGCTGGCGGGTCGTTCCGCCGCTGCTGGAAGGCGTGCCCTATCGCGAAATCCACGACCGCACCGGCGTCAGCGTCACCACCATCGGCCGGGTTGCACGCACCCTGGACCGTGGCGCCGGTGGTTACGCCGCCGCCCTCAAGCGCCGCGCCGCCCGCGGCGCCTGACATCGAATCCACTGGAAACCCCATGACCGTCACCACCAACGCCAAACCGCGCGATCGCCTGCGCATCGCCATCCAGAAATCCGGCCGTCTTGGCGATCCCGCCCGCGCGATGCTGGCATCGTGCGGGTTGAGCTGGCGCGAGAGCCGCGACCGATTGTTCTGCTACGGCGAGACGCTGCCGATCGATCTGTTGCTGGTGCGCGACGACGACATCCCCGGGCTGATCGCCGACGGCGTCTGCGACCTCGGCGTGGTTGGCCGCAACGTCCTGCTCGAACAGGCCGCGGATCGGGCCGGCATCGACGGCGCGCCTGCGTTCAAGGAACACCGCGCGCTGGGTTTCGGCGCCTGCCGGCTGGCGCTGGCCGTGCCCGACGCCTGGGATTGGCAGGGCCCGGCGCAGTTGGCGGGCAAGCGCATCGCCACCAGTTACCCGGCATTGCTGTCGCAATGGCTGGCCGGGCAGGGCATTGCCGCTGACGTGGTGCTGCTGTCGGGTTCGGTCGAGATCGCGCCGCGACTGGGCCAGGCCGATGCGATCTGCGACCTGGTCTCCAGCGGCGGCACGCTGATCGCCAACCAGTTGAAGCCGGTGGAGACGCTGCTGCAAAGCGAGGCGGTGCTCGCCGGCCCGGCGCTGGACTTGGACGACGTCCGCGGTGAACTGGCCGGGATGCTGCTGCGCCGGCTCGACGGCGTGCTGCGCATGCGCCACAGCAAGTTGCTGCTGTTCCAGGCCTCGCGCAGCGTGCTCGCCGACCTGCTGCCGTTGCTGCCCGACGCCGACGCGCCGACGGTCATGCAGATCGACGGCGAAGAGGGCCTGGCGCTGCAGGCCCTGTGCCATGGCGCCTTGACCTGGCAGCGGCTCGAAGAGCTCAAGCGTGCCGGCGCGCGCGGCCTGATGGTGCTGCCGGTCGAGGGCATGCTGGCATGAGGCGCCTCGACTGGAGCCAACTGGACGAAGACGGACGACGCGAGGCGCTGCGCCGTCCCAGCCAGCAGGTGGCCGCCGCGGTGACCGCGACGGTTGCGGCGTTGATCGAGGACGTGGTCGCACGCGGGGACGCCGCCCTGCGCGAGTTGACGCTGCGCTTCGATGGCGTGGCGTTGGCCGACTTTGCCGTGGACGCGGAGGAGTTCGCCGCCGCGCAGCAGACGCTGGCCGCGCCCCTGCGCGCCGCCATCGACGAGGCCGCAACGCGCATCACGGTGTTCCATCGCGCGGGCATGACCGCGCCTTATGCGATCGACACGGCGCCCGGGGTGCGCTGCGAGCGCATGTTGCGGCCGATCCGCCGGGTCGGCCTGTACGTGCCGGCCGGCTCCGCGCCGCTGCCCTCGACCGCGCTGATGCTCGGCGTTCCAGCGCAGCTGGCCGGTTGCGACGATGTGGTGCTGTGCACGCCGCCGCGCCCCGACGGCAGCGCCGATCCGGCCGTGCTGTATGCCGCCGCCCGTTGCGGCATCGGCCAGGTGTTCAAGCTCGGTGGCGTGCAGGCGATCGCTGCGATGGCGTTCGGCGCGGGCAGCGTTCCCCAGTGCGACAAACTGTTCGGTCCGGGCAATGGCTACGTGACCGAGGCCAAGCGCCAGGTGGCGATGGCCGAAGGTGGTGCCGCGATCGACATGCCGGCCGGCCCGTCCGAGGTGTTGGTGATCGCCGATGGCGGCGCGAACGCGGCCTTCGTCGCCGCCGACCTGCTGTCGCAGGCCGAGCACGGCCCGGACTCCCAGGTGATCGTGCTCAGCGACGATGAAGGCGTGCTCGACCGGGTCGACATCGAACTGCAGCAGCAGCTGCAACTGCTCTCGCGCGCTGACATCGCCCGTAGCGCGCTGGCCTTCTCGCGTTCGATCAAGGTCGGCACGCTGCAAGAGGCCTTCGAGGTCAGCAACGACTACGCGCCCGAACACCTGATCCTCGCCGTGCGCGACGCGCGCGCGTGGCTGCCCCGGGTACAGGCCGCCGGCTCGGTGTTCCTCGGCGACTGGGCGCCCGAGGCGCTGGGCGATTACTGCAGCGGCACCAATCATGTCCTGCCCACCAGTGGCGCCGCGCGTACCTGGAGCGGGTTGAACGTGGCGAGCTTCCAGGTCGCGATCACCGTGCAGGAAGTGCAGCCCGAAGGGCTGGCGGCGATCGGACCGTGCGCGGTCGAACTGGCGACCGCCGAAGGCCTGGATGCCCACCGCCGTGCGGTCACGTTGCGCCTGGAGGCATTGGCATGAGTGCGTCGTCGACACCCGAAACGACCGACCGGCGTGACGTTGCCGCATCGTTCGATCCGCTCGAGCTGGTACGCGACGACCTGCGCGATTTCGCCGGTTATCGGTCCGCGCGCAGCGAGAAGATCAGCGGCAGCATCTGGCTCAACGCCAACGAATCGCCGTGGCCCAACGCCGCCGACGCCGACGCGACGCTGCGCCGGTATCCCGAGCCGCAACCTGCCGCGTTGCGCGCATTGCTGGCCGATCTGTTCGGCTGCGAGCCGCGCCAGGTGCTGGCTGGGCGCGGCAGCGACGAGGTGATCGACCTGCTGGTGCGGGCGATCTGCCGGCCCGGCGCGGACGCGGTGCTGGTGACGCCGCCGACGTTCGGCATGTACGCCGTCAGTGCCCGCCTGCACGGCACCGGCGTGGTCGAGGTGCCGCTGCTGGATTCGCCCGGCGGCTGGCAGGTCGACTTCGCGGCGGTGCGTGCGGCTGCCGATGCGGAGCCGGTCAAGATCGTGTTCCTGTGCTCGCCGGGCAACCCGTCGGGCACGCTGCTGCCGCTGGCGGATATCGCCGCGTTGGCGCGCACGCTGCAAGGCCGCGCGTTGGTGGTGGTGGACGAGGCCTACATCGACTACGCCGGAGAGGCGTCGGCGATCACCTTGCTGGCAAGGCTGCGCAACGTCGTCGTGCTGCGCACCCTGTCCAAGGCGCACGCGCTGGCCGCTGCCCGCATCGGCGCGGTGATCGCCGATCCGGGCCTGATCGCGGTGCTGCAGCGCTGCCAGGCGCCGTATCCGCTTCCAACGCCGTGCGTGGAGCTTGCCTGTGGCGCGCTTGGCCTGGGCTCGCGGGCTGTAACCCAGTCCCGGGTTGCTTCCGTCGTGGAGGAGCGGACCACCCTGATGCACGGCCTGCAATCGGCCGCCGGCGTCCGTCGCGTATACCCGTCGCGGGGCAACTTCCTGCTGGTGCGCTTCGACCATGCGCAGGCCACCTTCGATCGTCTGCTCGCTGCCGGGGTGGTGGTGCGCGACATGCGAGCGGTCCCCGGGCTGGACGATGCGTTGCGGATCACCGTCGGCACCCCGGCGCAGAACGCCGCGGTCCTGCAGGCGCTCACTGGCGCGGGGGTGGTGGCATGAACGCGCCGACCCCGACGTCCCTGCGCCCGGTCCTGTTCGTCGACCGCGACGGCACCCTGATCGAGGAACCGGCCGACTTCCAGATCGATGCGTACGAGAAGCTGCGCTTCGTGGAAGGGGTGATCCCGGCGATGCTGCGGTTGCGCGATGCGGGATACCAGTTCGTGATGGTGACCAACCAGGACGGCCTGGGCACGGACGCCTACCCGCAGGCGAGCTTCGACGGTCCGCAGGCGCTGATGCTGCAGGTGTTCGCCAGCCAGGGCATCACCTTCCGCGACATCCTCATCGACAGCAGCCTGCCGGCCGACAACGCACCCACCCGCAAGCCCGCGATCGGCCTGGCCTTGCCGCTACTGAAGGACCGCGGCATCGACTGGGCCCGATCGGCGATGGTCGGCGACCGCGAAAGCGACAACGGCTTCGCCCACAACCTGGGCGTCCGCGCGTTCCAGCTGCGCACCGAGCAGTTCGGCGGCGACTGGGACTGGAGTGGGATTGCCCATGCGCTGGCCGACGCGCCGCGTACCGCGAGCGTGCAGCGCAATACGCGCGAAACCCGGATCAGCGTCGAGATCGACCTCGACCGCAGCGCGGATCCGCAGATCGCGACCGGGCTGGGGTTCTTCGACCACATGCTCGAACAGCTCGGCAAACATGGTGGCTTCGCGCTCACGCTGCGCTGCGAGGGTGACCTGCACATCGACGAGCACCACACGATCGAGGACAGCGCGCTGGCGCTGGGCCAGGCGTTGCGCGAGGCGATCGGCGAGAAGCGCGGCATCGGTCGCTACGGTTTCACGTTACCGATGGACGAGGCGCTGGCGAGGGCGGCAGTGGATTTCTCCGGGCGGCCGTACCTCGTGTTCGAAGGCAGCTTCCAGCGTGACAACGTCGGCGACATGCCGACCGAACTGGTGCCGCACTTCTTCCGATCGCTGTGCGAGTCGGCGGGGCTCAATCTCAACCTGCGCGTGGAGGGCGACAACGACCACCACAAGGTCGAGGCCTGCTTCAAGGTCGTGGCGCGTGCGCTGCGCCAGGCGATTGCCCGGCAAGGCAGTGAGCTGCCCAGCACCAAAGGCCTGTTGTGATGACCCACCGGCTGCGCGCACGGTCTCGTTCGCGGGCTCGTCCCGTGGAGCAGGGCTGATGGACGTCGTGCTCGTCGACGCCGGCGGCGCCAACATCGGTTCGGTGAATTACGCGCTGGAACGGCTGGGCGTGCGCGCGCGCCTGAGCGCCGACGCCGCCGTGATCAGCGCGGCCGATAGGGTGATCCTGCCGGGCGTGGGCGCCGCGCCGGTCGGCATGCAGCGGTTGCGCGAGCTGGGCCTGGTCGAGGTGGTGCGCAACCTGAGCCAGCCGCTGCTGGGCATCTGCCTGGGCATGCAGCTGTTGTTCGAGTCGTCCGACGAGGGCGACGTCGTATGCCTGGGCCTGCTGCCAGGTCGCGTGGCCCGGCTTCAACCGCAGCCGGGCGTCCGCGTGCCGCACATGGGCTGGAACCAGTTGCAGCCGCTGCGCGACGATCCGCTGCTGGCCGGCCTAGACGCCGGGGCCTCGGCGTACTTCGTCCACGGCTATGCGGCGCCCGTCACCGCCGACACCCTTGCGACCTGCACCCACGGCGCCGCGTTTGCGGCGGTGGTGCGTCGCGGCAACTGCCGTGGCGCGCAGTTCCACCCCGAGCGATCCGGCGTGGTCGGCGCGCGCCTGCTCGAGAATTTCCTGTCCGGAAGCAACCCATGAGCATCACCCTGTATCCCGCGATCGACGTCCGCGACGGCCGCGTCGTGCGCCTGCGCCAGGGCGACTACGCCCAGGAAACGCGCTACCTCGACGAACCCCTGGCCGTGGCGATGCGCTATGGGCAAGCCGGCGCGGACTGGCTGCACCTGGTCGACCTCGATGCCGCGCGCGCCGGCGGCTACACGCTGGCGCCGCTGCTCGCGGCGATCAAGGCATCGACGTCGTTGTCCGTGCAGACCGGCGGCGGGGTGCGAAGCGAAGCCGATGTCGAGGCGATGCTCGCGGCCGGCGCCGCCCGGGTGGTGGTTGGTTCGCTCGCGGTGCGCGAGCCGGCCACCGTCATCGGCTGGCTGCAGTGTTTTGGCGTGGAGCGGATCACGGTCGCGCTCGACGCCCGCCGCGACGCCGATGGTGCGTGGCGTTTGCCGACCGAAGGCTGGACCGCCGACAGCGGCGTGGAGCTCGATCCGTTGCTGCGTCGCTACGCCGACCACGGCCTGCGCCACCTGCTGTGCACCGACATCGACCGCGACGGCATGCTGTCGGGTCCGAACCTCGACCTTTACAGCCGCATCCTCGCGCTGTGCCCGGACGTCCGGTTGCAGGCCTCGGGCGGCGTGCGCGACATCGCCGACATCACCGCCGCGCAGGCCGTTGGCTGCACCGGCGCGGTGCTCGGCAAGGCGCTGCTCGATGGCTGCTTCAGCCTCGACGCGGCACTGCGCGAGACCGGCGCATGCTGAGCCGTCGCATCATCCCGTGCCTGGACGTGCGCGATGGGCGCGTGGTCAAGGGCGTGCGGTTCCGCGACCACGTCGACATGGGCGACATCGTCGAACTCGCGCTGCGCTACCGCGACCAGGGCGCGGACGAGCTGGTGTTCTACGACATCACCGCCAGCCCGCAGGGCCGCAGCGTCGACCGCGGTTGGGTCGAGCGGGTAGCGCGCGCGATCGACATTCCGTTCTGCGTCGCCGGCGGCATCCGCACTGTCGAAGACGCCCGCGCCATCCTGCACGCCGGCGCCGACAAGCTGTCGGTGAACACCCCGGCGCTGGAGCGCCCGGCGTTGATCAGCGAGTTGGCCGACGCCTTCGGCGTGCAATGCGTGGTGGTGGGGATCGACAGCCTGCGCGACGACGACGGGCAATGGCGGGTGCGCCAGTACACCGGCGATCCCTCGCGCACCCAGGCGTTGCCGGTGCGCACGCTCGACTGGGTCGTCCAGGCGCAGCGGCTGGGAGCGGGCGAGATCGTCCTCAACTGCATGGGCAGCGACGGCGTGCGCGAAGGCTACGACCTGGAGCAGCTGTCCGCGGCGCGGGCGCTGTGCCAGGTACCGCTGGTGGCGTCGGGAGGCGCCGGCACGGTCGGGCATTTCGCGGCAGTGTTCCGCGACGCCGACGTCGACGGCGCGCTGGCCGCCAGCGTTTTCCATTCCGGGGCCATCGGGATCCCGGAACTCAAGGACCACCTGCATCGGCAGGGCATCGAGGTGCGACGTGCAAGCTGACGAAATCGATTCGCTGGCCTGGGACAAGCAGGGCGGCCTGTTGCCGGCCGTGGTCCAGCATGCCGACACGCTGAAGGTGCTGATGGTCGGCTACATGGACCGCGCGGCGCTGGGCGCCACCCTCGACAGCGGCCACGTCACCTTCTACAGCCGCAGCAAGCAGCGCCTGTGGACCAAGGGCGAAAGCTCGGGGCATCGGCTCGATCTGGTCGCGATCGAGACCGATTGCGACCAGGACACGCTGCTGGTGCAGGCGCGGCCGCACGGACCGACGTGCCACCTTGGCCGCGACAGCTGCTTTGCGGCCGCGCCGGGCAATTTCCTCGCCGAACTCGACGCGCTTATCGCCACGCGTGAACGCGAACGACCGGCCGGCAGCTACACCACGCGGCTGTTCGACGAGGGCGTGCGCGCGATCGCGCAGAAGGTCGGCGAGGAGGGCGTGGAGACCGCGCTCGCCGCGGTCGTCCAGGATGACGGCGCGTTGTGCGGCGAGGCCGCCGACCTGCTGTTCCACCTGCAGGTGCTGCTGCGCGCGCGGGGATTGTCCCTGGACGATGCGGTCGCGGTGTTGCGCGAGCGCCACCAGGCGGCGTGATTTCAGGCGGCTGGTGGCGGCCGGGACGCGCGCTGCATCGGCGATATGTCGTCGCGCCGCGTTGGCTGTGGATTGCCGGGGGCACGCCGGCTGCCGTCATCGCGTGGCGTAGGCATAATCGGCGCTCCCCACGGAGGTCGCATGCGCACACCTTGCCTGCTGCTGTTGTTGCTGTTCATCGCTTCCGCCTGGGCGCAGCCGCCGCCGTGCAACAGTGGCGTGGTGTTCGAGGACCGCGATCGCGACGGCCGACAGGACGGCAACGAGCCGGGAGTGCCTGGCGTCAAGGTGTCGGATGGCGTCGATATCGTCACCACCGACGCGCGCGGCCACTACGCCCTGCCGGTGGTCGATGGCCGCAGCAGTTTCGTGATCAAACCGGCGCGCTACGAGGTGCCGATGCGCGGCAACGGGTTGCCGGACTACTGGCGCAACCTGCAGCAGTTGGCTGGCCCGACCCTCAAGTACGGCGGGATCCCGGTGGCGTTCCCCGGCTGCCGCGACTTCGCGCTGCTGGCGGCGCACCCGTCGCCCGACCGCCAGACGCGATTGGACGTCCTGGTATTCGCCGATCCGCAGCCAAAGTCGATGGTCGATGTCGGGTATTACGGTCGCGACATCGTGCAGTCGGTAAGCGATGAAAGCGCCGGCGGTCCTGTCGCGGACCTTGGCCTCAGCCTGGGCGACATCGTCCACGACGACCTGTCGCTGTATCCCGCGTTGAACGCGCAGACCGTCCGGCTGGGGGTGCCCTGGCTGCACCTGGCGGGCAACCACGACCTCGATGTCGATGCCGCCCGCGACGAGGATTCGCTGCTGACGTTCCGCCATGCCTTTGGTCCCGACACCTTCGCGTGGGAGGAGCCGGAGGCGACGTTCGTGATGCTCGACGATGTGGTCTACCAGCCCGGGCTGACGCCGTCCTATGTCGGTGGCCTGCGCGAGGACCAGTTCAGATTCCTCGAGCGCTACCTGCCGACGCTGCCGACCGATCGCCTGCTGGTGCTGGCGATGCACATCCCGCTGTTCGACGCGGCGCCCGGGCGCGAAACCTTCCGGCACGCCGACCGTGCGCGCCTGTTCGGGTTGCTTGAACGTTTCCCGAAGCTGCTGGTGCTCAGCGGCCACAGCCACACCCAGCGACACGTGTTCCACGACGCCGCCAATGGCTGGAAGGGCCGCAAGCCGCTGCACGAGTACAACGTCGGCGCGGCCTGCGGCGCGTTCTGGTCGGGCGCGAAGGACGCTGCTGGCATCCCGGACGCGACCATGAGCGACGGCACGCCCAACGGCTACGCGCGGCTGACCGTGGAGGCAGGCGGTGAGTACGCGCTGAGCTGGCACCCGGCCCGCATCACCGATGCCGCGCCCGCGTCCACGACCGCGATCAGCCTGCATGCGCCCAAGGTCCTGCGTCGCGGCGCGTACCCGGCGTGGGGCTTGTACGCCAACGTGTTCATGGGGCTCGACGACACCCGCGTCGAATTCCAGGTCGATGACGGGCCGTGGCTGCCGATGCAGCGCGTGCAGCAGCCCGACCCGGGCCTGCTCGCCGAAAACGCCCGCGACGATGCCGCCGACGCATTGCGCGGTTACGACCGTTCGCCGGAAGCGACGCCGTCGGCGCACCTGTGGCGCGGCGCGCTGCCGACCCGCCTGGCCGCGGGCGCGCATCGCGTCACTGTTCGTGCGTTCGACGCCTGGCAGGGCGAGCAGCGCGCCGAAACCGGCTACCGCCTCGACGATGCGGCCGAGTGATGATGCCGGTCCCGCGCGACGCAGCGTAGCCCCGCGGTGGGCGCCGCGGCCATCCGCCAGCGCGCCGTGGCGGGCGTCGGCTTACGCGGACAGCGACAACTCGGCGAATGATTCGACGCGGCGGTGGCCATGGGTGGCTTCGCCGCGACGCGGCTCGGGATAGTCGCCCAGCCGGTCGACCAGCGCGGTCTGCAGGCCGGCCTCGCGGGCGGCGTCCAGCTCCTCGACGATGTCCGACAGGAACAGGATGTCGCCCGGCGGCACGCCGATCGCCTCGGCGATGGCGCGATAACTGCCCGCCTCGCGCTTGCCGCCGACTTCGGTATCGAACCAGCCGGAGAACAGCGGCGTGAGATCGCCCGCATCGCTGTGCCCGAAGAACAGCCGCTGCGCCGGCACGCTGCCCGACGAGTACACGTACAGCGGCACTCCCGCGGCATGCCAGTGGCGCAAGGCCGGCGCGGCATCGGGATAGATGTGCGCGCTGAAATCGGCACCGCGGTAGCCGTCGGCCCAGACCATCCCCTGCAGCGCCTTCAGCGCGGTGTGCTTGCGGTCCTCGTCGATCCAGCCCTGCAACACCTCGACAATCATGCGGTCGTCGCAGATCCCGCCGTTTTCGGTCGCGACCGCGTCCAGCCACTTGCGTACCGCCGGGTCGCGGCCGCGCGTGGCGACGAAGCCGGGCAGGGCGCGGCGCGCATAGGGGAACAACACGTCCTTGACGAACGAAATGCTGCTGGTGGTGCCTTCGATGTCGGTGAGGATGGCCTTGGGCATGGAGCGCTCGCAGGGGGGAAGCGGGGGGGCGCGGAACAAGCTTCGGTGCCGGGGGCCGGGTCGCCAGGCGTCCGCAGGAGCGCTCGGCGGTCCGTGGATCCACGCCTTTGTGGCGATGCGTCGTCGCTGGGCGGGTCAACCGGTCTTGCCGGGTTCGTAACGCGGAAAGCGCCGCGCGATGTCGGTGCCGGTGAAGTGACCCACCCAGCCATCGGGCTCGGTGAAGAAGCGGATCGCGATGAAGCTGGGCTCCGGGCCCATGTCGAACCAGTGCAGCATCGAGTCCGGTACCGCGATCAGGTCGCCCTGTTCGCAGGTGATCTCGTAGACGTCCGGGCCGGCGTGCAGCGTGAACAGCCCCGACCCGGCGACGAAGAAACGCACCTCGTCCTCCTTGTGGAAATGCTCATCTAGGAACTTGCCGCGCATCGCCTCGCGCTCGGGGTGGTCGGGCGCGATGCTGACGACGTCGACGGTCTTGAAACCGCGCTCGGCCACCAGCCGCCCGATGTCGTTGCGGTACGCGTCCAGGATGATGTCCGGCGCGTCGCCGGGCTGCACCGGCGCGCCGGCCTGCCACTGCTCGAAGCCGACGCCGATCTTCGCCAGTTCCGCGGCAATGCCCGGATGGTCGGCCAGGTCCAGGCGCGGGGTGGCGGTATCGTCCTCGCTGAAGATCCTCAGTCGGCTCATCGTCGCAATTTCCTCAGTTCCAGTTCGCAACCCAGCAGGAATTCGAACGCCTCCAGGTGCCGGCGTGCATCGGCCATGTCGCTGCCCCAGGCGTACAGGCCGTGGCCGTCGATCAGGTAACCCCACATCTCGTTGTTGTCGAGCAGTGCGTCGACCTGCGCGGACAGCGTCGCCATGTCCTGGGTGTTGGGCAGCACCGGCAGGTCCACCACGGTGTCATGGGTGCTGTTGCCGCTGAACGCCTTCAGCAGTTCGTAGCCTTCCAAGCGGATGTGCCCGGCCCCGGCATACAGCCGGGACGCGACGGTCTGGACCACCGAGTGGGTGTGCAGGACGCAGCCGATCTGCGCAAAGCGCTTGTACAGATGGGTGTGCAGCAGGGTCTCGGCGGAGGATTTCAGCGACGTCGCGACTGGCGAACCCTCGACATCCACGACCATGATGTCCGCTTCGGTCAGCTTGCCCTTGTCGCGGCCCGACACCGTGATCGCGACATGCCGCGCATCGATCCGGCGCGAGAAGTTGCTGCTGGTGGCGGGGGTCCAGCCGGCGGCGGACAGTTCACGGACGTTCTCGATGAGCTCGGCGGCGCAGCGCGCGAGGATCTGCGGATCGTAGGGCAGGGCGGTGGTCATGCCACGAGTCTAGCGAATCGGGCGTTGCGATTGGCCTGGACCAGCGGCTGACATGGAAACGGCGCGGAAATCCGCGCCGTTTCGCCCTTCATGCCAAGGCCGCGGCCTGGGTCAGGCTTGCGGACCCTCGTGGAACGGCGGCTCGGAATCGAGCGCGGCGGCTGCCGCATCGGCAGCCGCGAGCCTTGCGGCGTTCACGGGCGCCATGTGGCTCTTGCGGTAGCCGTAGGCGAAGTAGATCACCAGGCCCACCGCGGACCACAGCACGAAGAACATCTGGGTGCGCACGGGACCGATGCCGATGACCGGCACATGGCCCGACAGGCTGTAGAACAGGAACGCGCAGCCGGCGATCGCGAGCGGGCAGATGATCCACGGCAACGGGGTACGGAACGGACGATGGCGGTCGGGTTGGGTGCGGCGCAGGATCAGCACCGCCAGCGCGACCAGCGCGAACGCGAACAGCGTGCCCGAGTTGGAGATGTCGGCGAGGATGCCGACCGGGAATACGCCGGCGAAGAACGACACCGAAATGCCCGTAATGATGGTGATCACGTGCGGGGTGTGGAACTTCGGGTGGATGGTGGAGAGCTTCTCCGGCAGCAGGCCGTCGCGCGCCATGGTGAAGAAGATGCGGGTCTGGCCGAACAGCATCATCAGGATCACCGAGGGCAGGGCGAGCGCGGCGGCGATGCCGATCACGTTGCCGAGACTGGCGAAACCGAGCATGCGCAGCACGTGCGCGAGCGGCTCGCTGCTGCACACCAGCGCGGTCGAGCCGGCACACGCGGCGGCGAGTTCCGGGCTGCCGGTGGCCAGCGGCAAACCGGCGGCGTCGAGCATCGGCTGTGCACCGACCGAGCCGGCGGCGGCATAACCGACCAGCAGGTAGAAGATCGTGCAGACGCCGAGCGAGGCGATCAGGCCGATCGGGATGTTGCGCTGCGGGTTCTTGGTCTCTTCGGCCGCGGTGGACACCGCATCGAAGCCGACATAGGCGAAGAAGATCGATGCCGCCGCGGCATAGACGCCCGGGAAGCCGCCAGGCAGGAACGGTTCGAAATTCGTGTCCTTCGCCGCCGGCAGGGCGACGGCGATGAACATGACCAGCGCGAGCACCTTGATCGACACCAGCACGGCGTTGACCTTGGCGCTCTTGGAGGTGCCAAACACCAGCAGCACCGTGACCACGAGCGCGATCGCGAAGGCGAGCAGGTTGAAACTGCCGCCGTCGTAGGGGCCGCTGCGCAGTGCCTCGGGCAAGGAGAAGCCGGCGCTGATCAGCAACCCGTTCATGTAACCCGACCAACCGACCGAAACCGCACCCGCGGCAATCGCATATTCAAGCACCAGCGCCCAGCCGACCACCCAGGCCAAGCCTTCGCCGAGCACGCCGTAGGTATAGGTGTACGCCGAACCCGAGACCGGGATCATGGACGCCAGTTCGGCATACGCGAGCGCGGCGAGCGCGCAGACCACCGCCGCGATCACGAACGAAATCATCATGCCGGGACCGGCTTTCTGCGCGGCCTCGGCGGTCAGCACGAAGATGCCGGTGCCGATGATCGCGCCGATGCCGAGCATCGTCAGCTGGAACGCACCGAGTTGCCTCGACAGCGCCTTGCGGCTTGCGGTTTCAAGAATCTTGTCTAACGGCTTGACGCGCCAAAAAAGCATTGCCTTCTCCCCGGATGGCGTAGATGAGTTGGGCACGAAGCCCAGCCACGATGCGGCGCGTGGCCCGGCGGCAACATACCCCGCTGTGGCGCGCAGGCACAAGTAAGGAGATCGGGACGATAATCGTCGCCCCGCCCGTTGCACGAATGCCATGGCCCGATCTCCACCCCCCGGCGCGGACTGCGCTGCCGCCGATCTGCTCGCCGAGTTCGCGCAATACGCGCGCCGCTGGCCAGACGAATCCGAGTGCGCCGCGCAGTTCGCGGCGCTGCTTGACGAGCGCGACGACGCGTTCGTGCGCGAGCGCGTCGCAGGGCATTTCACCGCATCGGCGTGGCTGGTGGACCATGACGGCACGCGGGTGCTCCTGACCCACCACCGCAAATTGCAGCGATGGCTGCAACTGGGCGGTCATGCCGATGGCGATCGCGACCTGCCGCGCGTCGCCTTGCGCGAGGCGCACGAAGAGTCGGGGCTGCATGGATTGCGGGTCGAACGCGGGTTGTTCGACATCGACCGCCACTGGATCCCCGAACGCGGCGACGTGGCCGGGCACTGGCACTACGACGCGCGTTACGTGGTGCATGCCGGCCCGGACGATGCCTATGTCGTCGGCGACGAATCATTGGACCTCGCGTGGCGCGCGATCGCCGCGATCGACGATGACCCGGATGCCGATGCGTCGTTGCGCCGCATGGCGCGAAAGTGGCGCCTGCGCTGCGGTCAGGGCGCCGGCTGAGGGCGAGGTCGGGACGTCGCCGCCGGCGATGTCGCAGCCCCGGCATCGCCGCGCTCGGACGCGCGCCGCGCGCGCCATCCATCCAGTCGCGCCATCACGCCGTTCGCGCTGATCCCGTGCACCAGCACCGACAGCAGCACCACCAGCGTGACAATCGCCCACAGCCGCGGATGATCATCGAAACGGCCGTTATTGAACGCGAACGCGAGGTAGTAGAACGACCCCATGCCGCGGATGCCGAATACGCTGACCACCCAGCGCTCGCGCGGCGACAAGGCACTGCCCGACAGTGACAGCCAGCCCGCCACGGGCCGCACCAACAGCACGAACACGAGCGCAAAGGCGATGTCGTTCCATTGCAGCGAGCCCAGCACGCCGATGCTGACCGTGCCGCCGAGCAGGATCAGCAGCAGCGCGGTGAGCAGTCGCTCGCATTGCTCAGCGAACAGGTTCAGGGTCTCGTGGTACACGCTGTTGCGCTCGTGGTGGCGGATCACCAGGGCGGCGACGAACACGGCCAGGAAGCCGTAGGCATGGCACAACTCGGCGACACCATAGACGAACAGCGTGATCGCCAGCGCCGTCAGGCCGTCGCTGGTCCGCGAGAGGTTGACGTCGGTCAGCGAGCGGAAGATCACGTGCATCAGCCCGTAACCGACCACGCCGCCGATCAGTACCCCGCCGCCCACGCGCCATGCCACATCCAGCCACAACCAGTGGATGAACCAGCCCGGCTCGGCAGCGCCGGCAATCAGCGACAGTGCGACCGCCAGCCATACGAACGGGAACGCGAGGCCATCGTTGAGGCCGGCTTCCGAGGTCAGCGCGAAACGCACCGGGTCCTCCTCGCCGCTGCCTGGCCCGCCCACCTGGACGTCGGACGCCAGCACCGGATCGGTCGGCGCCAATGCCGCTCCCAGCAGTACTGCCGATGCCAGTCCGAGCCCCAGCAGTTGCTGGCCCAGCCACGTGGCGGCGAGTATGCACAGCGGCATGGCCAAGCCCAACAGGCGCCAGGTCGATGACCAACGGCGCCAGCCGAAGGGCGTGTCGATGCGCAGTCCGGCGCCGACCAGTGCGACCAGGACCACCAGTTCGGTCAGCCGTTCGGTGACGTCGAGGTACAGCAGCGGATCAGGGGCCGGCAATTGCAGCGGTCCCGAGTACAGCAGCATGCCCAGGGTGACGTAGACGATCGGGAACGACAGCGATTGCCGTTTCAGCAGGTGCGGCAGCCACGTCGCGCCGATGAGGGCCAGGCCGGTCAATGCGAGAGCGAGTTTGTAGGGATCCATCGGATTTCCGGGCCGGGGCGCGTTGCAGTGTGGGCGACGGGTGGTGAAGTCCACGGCAGGCTTGCGCCCGTCCGATGCGGCGCGGCATCCCGGAACGGCATCAGAGCCTTCGTCTGCCTCTACGCGCCCAAGAAGTGCGCCCGGCGCGGCGCGCCGTGTCAGTAGAGGATGCGCGTGCGCAGGGTGCCGGGAATCGCCGCGAGTTGTTCGCGCAATGCCAGCGCCTGTTCCTGCGACGGGCTGGCATCGATGACCACGTAGCCGACCACCGCGTGCGTGCGCAGGAACTGGCCGTCGATGTTGACGCCCAGCCGCGAGAACACGTCGTTGACCTGCGACAGCACGCCGGGCATGTTGCGGTGGATATGCAGGAAGCGCGTGCTGCCGGTGTGCTCGGGCAGCGTCACCTCCGGGAAATTTACCGCCGACAGGGTCGAGCCGTTGTCGCTGTAGCGGAGCAGCTTGGCGGCGACTTCCAGGCCGATGTTGTCCTGCGCCTCCAGCGTGCTGCCGCCGATGTGCGGGGTGAGCAGGGCGTTGTCCAGGCCCGCCAGCGGCGACACGAACGGATCGTGGTTGCCTTCGGGCTCGACCGGAAACACGTCCACCGCGGTGCCGCCGACCTGGCCGGACTGCAGCGCCGCGGCGAGCGCGTCGATGTCGACCACGCTGCCGCGCGAGGCGTTGATCAGGTGCGCGCCGCGGCGCAGGGTCGCGATCTGCGCGGCGCCGATCATCATCCGCGTCGCCGGGGTCTCCGGCACATGCAGTGTCACGACGTCGCTGCGCGCCAGCAGATCGTCGAGACCGGCCGCCGCGCGCGCGTTGCCGAGCGAGAGCTTGGCCTCGATGTCATGGAAGATCACCTGCATGCCCAGCGCCTCGGCGATCACGCCGACCTGGGTGCCGATGTGGCCGTAGCCGACGATGCCGAGGGTCTTGCCCCGCGCCTCGTGGCTGCCGGCTGCGGACTTCGGCCAGCCGCCGCGGTGGCATTGCGCGTTTTTCTGCGGGATGCCGCGCAACAGCATGATCGCTTCGGCGACCACCAGTTCGGCGACGCTGCGGGTGTTGGAGTAGGGCGCATTGAAGACCGGGATGCCGGCGCGCTCGGCGGCCTCCAGGTCGACCTGGCTGGTGCCGATGCAGAAGCAGCCGACCGCCATCAGCCGCCGGGCATGCGAGAGCACGTCGGCGCTCAGGTGGGTGCGCGAGCGGATGCCGACGATATGCGCCTCGGCGATCGCGCGCTTGAGTTCGTCGTCGGGCAGCGACTTGTCGTGCAGCTCGATCTGCGAATAGCCGGCGGCGCGGAAGCTTTCCACCGCCGACGGGCTGATGCCTTCGAGCAGCAACACGCGGATATCGTGCTTCGGGTACGAGGTCTTCGGGTTCACGGCGGCGGGGACTGGATGCGGGAGGCTCGAATATCGCAGAAATACGCTCCCCGTGCTGCGCTGCAGCACTGGACGCGATCACGTCGCTGCTGGCACGCTGGACGCCCCGCCCGCCGAGGTCCCGTGATGACCGACCCCCGCCTCGACCGCCTGCTGGCCCATGCGCCGGGGCTGCGCCTGAGCACGGATGCCGCTGATCTGGAGCACTACGGCCGCGACTGGACCCGGCGCTGGACGCCGGCGCCATTGGCGATCGCGTTCCCCGATTCGGTCGCACAGGTCCAGGCGATCGTGCGCTGGGCCAACGCCGAGCGCGTCGCGATCGTGCCGTCGGGCGGCCGTACCGGCCTGTCCGGCGGCGCGGTCGCGGCCAACGGCGAACTGGTGCTGAGCCTGCAGCGGATGAACCGCGTCCTCGACTTCAATGCGATCGACCGGACCATGACCGTCGAGGCCGGCATCGCGCTGGAGGCCGTGCACAACGCCGCGAGCGAGCATGGCCTGGCCTATCCGGTGGACTTCGCCGCGCGCGGTTCGGCCTCGATCGGCGGCAGCATCGCGACCAATGCCGGCGGGATCCGGGTGATCCGCTACGGCAACACCCGTGACTGGATCGCCGGGCTCACGGTGGTGACCGGCAGCGGCGAGCTGCTCGAACTCAATCGCGGGCTGGTCAAGAACTCCAGCGGCTACGACCTGCGCCACCTGTTCATCGGCTCCGAAGGCACGCTCGGGATCGTGGTCGAGGCCACCCTGCGGCTGACCGACGCACCACCGCCGAGCAACGTGATGTTGCTGGCGCTGCCCTCGTTCGAAGTGCTGATGCAGGTTTTCGCGGTGTTCCGCGAGCGCCTGGAGCTTGAGGCATTCGAGTTCTTCACCGACCACGCGCTGCGCCACGTGCTCGCGCACGGCGCCCAGCCGCCGTTCGACGACGTGCACCCGTATTACGTCGTCACCGAATTCGCGATCGGCGACGAGGCGCGCGAGGCCGCGGCGCTGGACGCGTTCGGGCAGTGCCTGGAACAGGGCCTGGTCAGCGACGGCGTGATCAGCCAGAGCGACGCCCAGGCCGCGCAGCTGTGGCGGCTGCGCGAGGACATCACCGAGAGCCTGGCGCGGTTCAAGCCGTACAAGAACGACATCGCGGTACGGATCTCGGCGATGCCGGCGTTCCTGGCCGAGACCCAGGCACTGCTGGCGAGCGAGTACCCGCACTTCGAGGTGGTGTGGTTCGGCCATATCGGCGACGGCAACCTGCACATCAACGTACTCAAGCCCGACGGCATCGGCGACGCGGACTTCATCGAGCAGTGCGGGCGCGTCACCGAACTGCTCGCGCAGTCGCTGGCCCGCCACGGCGGCAGCATCTCGGCCGAACACGGCATCGGACTGGTGAAGAAGCCCTACCTGCTCGGCACGCGCAGCGCGGCGGAGATCGCGGTGATGCGCGGCATCCGGCAGGTACTCGATCCGGCCGGGATCATGAATCCGGGCAAGTTGTTCGATCTGTAGTTCGTCGTCTCCAGCGCCCGCAACCCATAGACCCGGAACGCCAATGACAAACGGCCGCCCATCGGCGGCCGTTTGTCATTGCGATTGCGATCGCGGAGACGATCGGCGTAACGGTGCTCAGTCGGCGCGGCCGGCGAATTCGCCGGTGACGGTGCTGACCAGCACGCGCTCGCCGATGCCGATGTATTCCGGGACCATGATCTCGAGCCCGGTCGACAGCCGGGCCGGCTTCGGGCGTTTGGTCGCGGTGCCACCCTTGAGTTCCGGCGGCGTCTCGACCACTTCCATCGTCACGCTGGCCGGCAGCTGCAGCCCGACCGGCAGGTCGTCGATGATCTGCACGTAGCAGCCGCTGAGGTCGTCGACGATGTAGCCGGCGGCATCGCCCACCACGTCGGCGTCGAGCGTGTACGGGGTGAAGTCCTCGTCATCGAGGAACACGAACGCGTCGCCGTCCTTGTACGAGTACGTCGCCTGGCGGCGGCTCAGTTCGACTTCCTTGAGTTCGTCATCGCCGCCGACGTTGAGGTCGTACTTGGTGCCGCCGGGCACCGAGTACACCGTCAGGCGGATCTTGAGGTTGCCGCCGCGGCCCTGCGGCGTGCTGCGCTCGATGTCGCGCACCTGGTAGACGGTGTTGTTGTGTTCGATCACGTTGCCTTTCTTGACGTCGAAAGCTTTCATTGGATTTGCGCCACGATTGGGGAATCAGGTGAGGGACGTCGTTGGGTCCGCGGGGATCGCGATCGGCGATTTCGATCGTTGCTGGTGGCGGCGGGGCGATGGCGACAGCGGGCCAGTGCCCGCGCCGCGGTCACTTCGGCGCCAGCCGCGTCGCGCCGTCCAGGCGGATCGTCTCGCCGTTGAGGTAGCTGTTGCCGAGGATGTAGGCGACCAGGTCGGCGAACTCCGCCGGCTGGCCCAGGCGCGACGGGAACGGGATCGATGCCGCCAGCGATGCCTGCACCTCATCGGTCATGCCGTCGACCATCGGCGTCCAGAACACGCCGGGCGCGATGGTCATGACGCGGATGCCGAAGCGGGCCAGTTCGCGCGCCATCGGCAGGGTCATGCCGACCACGCCGCCCTTGGAGGCGGAATACGCCGCCTGGCCGATCTGGCCCTCGTACGCCGCGATCGAGGCGGTATTGACGATCACGCCGCGTTCGCCGTCGGTGCCCGCTTCGTTGTGTTGCATCAGCGCAGCGGCCGCCTTGGCGACGTTGAAGCTGCCGACCAGGTTGACCATCACCGTGGTCTGGAACTGCGACAGCGGCATCGCGCCGTCGCGGCCGAGCACGCGCCCGGAGCCGAGGATGCCGGCGCAGTTGATGGCGACGTTGAGGCCGCCGAGGAATTCGTTCGCGGCGCCGACATTGGCCGCCACGCCGGCCTCGTCGCTGACGTCGGTTCGGAAGTAGCGCGCGTTGCCGGCGCCCAGTTCGGCGACCGCCGCGGCGCCCTTGTCGTCATTGATGTCGAACAGCGCGACCTTGCCGCCGTGCTGGACCAGGTGCTGGGCGACGGCAAGGCCGAGGCCGGAGACACCGCCGGTGATGACGGCGCGGGTGGAGGCGAGCTGCATGGGCATTCCTGCGGTCGGGAAACGGTGATTTTAGCGGGCTGGCAGCGATCGCGTGCTCAGTCGCGCTTGGCGCGCGCGAACGCATTGGCCAGCGCGTTGTTGGCCGGCGCGGCGAGGGTGGGTTTTCCTGCGCCGGGGTTGCGCGGCGGCTGGTCGCGCCCCGCGCGCGGCGGATTGGCGCCCGCGCGCGTTGCGTCGCGGCCGCTGGGGCGCGGCTCGCGCGGGGCCGGGATGCTGTCGTCGAGCCGGCAGCTCAGCGCAATGCGCTTGCGGGCCAGGTCGATTTCGAGCACCCGCACCTTGACGATGTCCCCGGCCTTGACCACGTCGCGCGGATCCTTGACGTACTTGTCGGACAACGCCGAGATGTGCACCAGGCCATCCTGGTGCACGCCGATGTCGACGAACGCGCCGAACGCGGCGACGTTGCTGATCACGCCTTCCAGGATCATGCCGACCTTGAGGTCGCGCAGTTCCTCCACGCCTTCGGCAAAGCGCGCGGCCTTGAACTCCGGGCGCGGGTCGCGGCCGGGCTTTTCCAGTTCCTTGAGGATGTCGCGCACCGTCGGCACGCCGAACCGCTCGTCGGTGAAGTCCTCGGGTTTGACGCCGCGAAGAAACGCGACGTCGCCGATCAGGCTGCCGATCGCGCGGCCGCAACGCTTGATGATGCGCTGCACCACCGGATACGCCTCGGGATGCACCGACGACGCGTCCAGCGGCTGGTCGCCGCCGACGATGCGCAGGAAGCCGGCGCACTGCTCGAAGGTCTTGTCGCCGAGGCGCGGCACGTCCAGCAGCGCCCGCCGCGAGCGGAAGGCGCCGTGCTGGTCGCGGTGCCTGACGATGTTGTCGGCCACCGTCGGCGACAGCCCCGACACGCGCGCCAGCAGCGGCGCCGAGGCGGTGTTGACGTCCACGCCCACGGCATTCACGCAGTCCTCCACGCGCGCGTCCAGCGTCCGGGCGAGGCGGAAGGGGTCGACGTCGTGCTGGTACTGGCCAACACCGATCGCCTTGGGCTCGATCTTCACCAGTTCGGCCAGCGGATCCTGCAGGCGCCGCGCGATGGAGACGGCGCCGCGGATGCTGACGTCGAGGTCGGGGAATTCCTTCGAGGCGAATTCCGAGGCTGAATAGACCGAGGCGCCGGCTTCGCTGACCACGACTTTCTGCAACTTGATTTCGGGGCACAGCTTGATCAGTTCACCCGCCAGCTTGTCGGTCTCGCGCGATGCGGTGCCATTGCCGATTGCGATCAGTTCGATGTCGTGCCGGATGCACAGCGCGCGCAGCGTCTGCAGCGACTGGTCCCACTGCTTGCGGGGCTCGTGCGGGTAGATCGTGTCGTGGCCAACCAGCTGGCCAGTGCGGTCGATCACCGCGACCTTGACCCCGGTGCGGATGCCGGGGTCCAGCCCAAGCACCGCGCGCGGTCCCGCCGGCGCGGCCAGCATCAGGTCCTTGAGGTTGTCGCCGAACACGTCGATCGCCTCGGCCTCGGCCTTCTCGCGCGCCCGGCCGAACAGGTCCAGCAGCAGGTGCAGTTGCAACCTGGCCTTCCAGGTCAGGCGGCAGGCGTCGAGCAGCCACTTGTCGGCCGGACGGCCCTGGGCGCGGACGCCGGCGTGCACGGCGACGCGGCCCTCGGCCCGGGCGTGGCCGGTCTCGGCGTCGGCGCCCGGGTCGAGGTCGAGGAACAGGAACTCCTCGCGGCGCGCGCGCAGCAGCGCCAGCAGGCGATGCGAGGGGATCTTCGCCAGCGGTTCGCTGTGGTCGAAGTAGTCGCGGTATTTGGCGCCCTCGGCCTCCTTGCCCTCGGCGACGCGGGCGCGGATCATCCCGACATCAAACAGCCAGGTGCGCAGCTCGCCGACCAGCGCGGCGTCCTCGCCCCAGCGCTCCATGAGAATCGCGCGCGCGCCCTCGAGCGCCGCCTTGGCGTCGGCGACGCCGTTGTCGGCATCGACGAAGCCGGCGGCAAACACCTCCGGGACCCGCATCGGGTCGGCCAGCAGGCCGTCGGCGAGCGGCTCAAGCCCGGCCTCGCGGGCGATCTGCGCCTTGGTGCGGCGCTTGCGCTTGTACGGCAGGTACAGGTCCTCCAGGCGCGCCTTGCTGTCGGCGGCGTTGATCTCGGCGCGCAGTTCGTCGCTCAGCTTGCCTTGCTCATCGATGCTGGCCAGGACGGTGGCGCGGCGGTCCTCCAGCTCGCGCAGGTAGGTCAGGCGCGTCTCGAGGTCGCGCAGCTGGATGTCGTCGAGGCCGCCGGTGACTTCCTTGCGGTAGCGCGCGATGAACGGGACGCTGGCGCCCTCGTCGAGCAGCGCGATGGCCGCGCGGGCCTGGGCGGGTTGCGCACCGATCTCGGCGGCGATGGTGCGGGCGATGTGCTCGGCGAGCTGCAGAACGGGGTCGGGCATGGGGTCCGGTCGACTGGTCTCGGCGCGCCGAGGGGGCGTCGATTGTCGCAGCTTCGGCCCGGCGGCCAACCCCTTGACGAGCGCGATATCGGTTAGACCGGTCCGGGCGATACGCCAGATCGACGTGCCCTGCGCGGCATCATTCGAGGGTGCATTGCCTTGCGCGGCAGAAGGCGGGCGGCGGCTGCACCGGGGGCCGTCCATCGCAGTCGGCGCCGGCCAGGTACTCGCGGTTCTCGCTTGCGTACCAGGCTTCGGCGTCGGCGCCGTGCTCCCGGCTGACGGCGCGCCAGCCGCGGCACGACAGCCAGCGCGCCTCGCAGGCCTCGTCGGCCGAGCAGGCGGTCCAGCTGGGCTGCGGGAAGGCGATGACCAGCGCGGATTTGGCGGGCGCGTCCTCGCTGCACGCGGTCGCCGCGAGCGCGGACAGCGCCAGCAGCGCCCATGCCAGCGCCGAACGCAGCGGTTGCAGGTGGCGGAAAGGTGTGGTCATGGCGCGGCAGGGGTCGGCATGGGACCGATTCTGCCCGCTCGACCGGAAAATCGCGAACCGGCGTGCCCGTCGCGGGCCTGGGCCCCGCAGCGCATCACGCGACCGGCAGGGAGTGCAGCGCTGCCGGGTTTTCCGTCTGGCGAGGGGCGGCTGGAGGCTGACTGGGGCATCGCTGGGATTTTTCTGCCCCGCCGTCCCGGCGGCGCGCTGTGGGTGAATTGCCCGTCGTGCGTGGCACGCCGTCCGCGACACGGGTCTGGCGACGTGCCCCGGCGCGAAAGGGGGGCGGCGGATTCCCCAGGATCGCCCGCGCGTGCACATTCCCCCATCGGCCGCTGCGCGCTGGCAATGGAAGCGGCGCAGTCGGGGACTGGCCTGACTTGGGTCAAGGCACGGGCCATCGGGGCTTGCGACGCTACCGCCATCGCTCCGGCATCCGCCGGGCCGACGACGACACGCAACCAGGGAGCACCCAGCAATGTTGTTCGATATCGAAGCCATCACCGCAGATGCCAGCGCCGCCGCCATCCAGCGCGCGATCCTGGCCTTGGATCCCACCGCCCAGGTGACGGTCAAGGTGGGGGACAAACGCGTTCGGGTAGAAGGCGTCCTGACCGAGCAGCAGGCGCTCGATGCGTTGGCCAATGCCGGCTTTCCGGGCGCGGCGTCCGCACCGCACAGCGGCGAGGGCAGCGAGTGCTGCGGCGGGTGTTCCTGATTATCGGTGGCGGCTTTCCGCGACGCTGACGCCTGCCATGCGGGTCACTGGGCCAGCTGTCGGCAAGCCAAGCCGACAGGCGTCCTGGCGAGTACTTCCGCATCGCGCTGTCAGCAAGCCAAGAGCAATGGCCGGCGCTCGGTCAGCGGGTGACGGGCCGGTAGAATGGCGGTTCTCCCGTTTGCGCCGATGCCTCCCGTGACCCAATCGCCCACCGACGCTGCCCCGCCGATCATTGCCGGCTCGATCACGCCACCCACCCGCACGGGGGCATCGATCAGGCAAGCCGATTTCATCGAGTCGGTCGCCGACGCGCTGCAATACATCAGCTACTACCATCCGGTGGACTACATCCGGAATCTCGCCGCGGCCCATGAGCGCGAGCAGTCGCCCGCGGCCAAGGACGCGATCGCGCAGATCCTGATCAATTCGCGCATGTGCGCCGAGGGTCACCGGCCGATCTGCCAGGACACCGGCATCGTCACCGTGTTCCTGCGCATCGGCATGGACGTGCGCTGGGACGACGCGACGATGGGCGTCGAGGACATGGTCAACGAGGGCGTGCGCCGCGCCTACCACCATCCCGACAACAAGCTGCGGGCCTCGGTGCTGGCCGACCCGGCCGGCAAGCGACGCAACACCGGCGACAACACCCCGGCGGTGGTCAACATGACGATGGTGCCGGGCAATACCGTCGACGTGATCGTCGCGGCCAAGGGCGGCGGCTCGGAAGCCAAGTCCAAGTTCGCGATGCTCAATCCGTCCGATTCGATCGTCGACTGGGTGCTGAGGACCGTGCCGACGATGGGAGCGGGCTGGTGCCCGCCGGGCATGCTCGGCATCGGCATCGGTGGCACCGCCGAGAAGGCGATGCTGCTGGCCAAGGAAGCGCTGATGGAGCCGATCGACATCACCGACCTGCAGGCGCGCGGCCCGTCGAACCGGGCGGAGGAGCTGCGCCTTGAGCTGTACGACAAGGTCAATGCACTCGGCATCGGCGCGCAGGGGCTCGGCGGCCTGACCACGGTGCTCGACATCAAGGTCAAGGATTTCCCGACCCATGCGGCCAACCTGCCGGTGGCGCTGATCCCGAACTGCGCCGCCACCCGCCACGCGCATTTCGTGCTCGATGGCAGTGGCCCGGTCACGCTCGAGCCGCCATCGCTCGCCGACTGGCCGCAGCTGACCTATGACAGTTCCAAGGGGCGCCGCGTGGATCTCGACACGGTGACAGCCGCCGATGTCGCCAGCTGGAAGCCCGGCGAGGTGCTGCTGCTCAATGGCAAGCTGCTGACCGGCCGCGACGCCGCGCACAAGCGCATGGTCGAGATGCTCGACCGCGGCGAGCCGCTGCCGGTGGATTTCCGCGGCCGCTTCATCTACTACGTCGGTCCGGTCGACCCGGTTCGCGACGAGGTCGTCGGCCCCGCCGGACCCACCACCGCCACGCGCATGGACAAGTTCACCGAGCAGGTGCTCAGCGAAACCGGCCTGCTCGGCATGGTCGGCAAGGCCGAACGCGGCCCGGCCGGGATCGACGCGATCCGCAAGCACCGGTCCGTCTACCTGATGGCGGTCGGCGGCGCGGCGTACCTCGTGTCCAAGGCGATCAAGGCGTCGCGGGTGGTCGGTTTCGCCGACCTGGGCATGGAGGCGATCTATGAATTCACCGTGCAGGACATGCCGGTGACCGTTGCCGTCGACAGCACCGGCGAATCGGTGCACCAGACCGGGCCGCGCGAGTGGCAGGCGCGGATCGGCAGGATTCCGGTGGTCCTCGAACCGGGCTGATCCATCCAGGCCGGTCCTGGCGGGCGAAGGCGCCGCGTGCGCGGTGCAGCACTGGCGCGGGATGCGGGGCGGGCACGACGGGAAGTCCGGAACCCGCCAAGGGCGTGGCTTCCGCGCGGGTCAGCCGTGCCGCTGCGGCGG